>NZ_MUNF01000665.1 GCF_002154555.1 Streptomyces murinus | reverse complement strand
ATCTGGCCGCGGCCCTCGCCGCGCACGGCCGGGGCCCGCGGACGCCGGACGACGACCGCCAGGAGTGGCGGACGGACGGCTGGCCCACCGCCTGACCTGCGTACGATTCCTCTTTTCGACCTACTGCCCGACCCCTGTCGAACCCATCCCGAAAGAGTTCCATGAGCGACAACCTCCCCGCCTGCCCCGCCTGCTCGGGCACGTTCACCTACGAGATGGGCGCGCTGCTCGTCTGCCCCGAGTGCGGCCACGAGTGGTCGGTGTCCGCGGACGCGGCCGCCGAGGAGGGCCGGGTGATCCGGGACTCGGTCGGCAATGTGCTCGCCGACGGCGACACCGTGACCGTGGTCAAGGCGTTGAAGGTCAAGGGCAGCCCGTCCGGCATCAAGGCGGGCACGAAGGTGCGCAGCATCCGGCTCGTGGACGGTGTGGACGGCCATGACATCGACTGCAAGATCGATGGTTTCGGCGCGATGCAGCTGAAGTCCAGCGTGGTCAAGAAGGCCTGAACCGTGAGTACGCCGCTGTATCAGCTGAAGGCCGAGTTCTTCAAGACGCTCGGCCATCCCGCGCGCATCCGCGTCCTGGAGCTGCTCAGCGAGCGTGAGCACGCGGTCGCCGAGATGCTGCCCGAGGTGGGCATCGAACCGGCCCACCTCTCGCAGCAGTTGGCGGTGCTGCGCCGCGCCAACCTGGTCAGGACCCGCAAGGAGGGCTCGACCGTCCACTACTCCCTGACCAGCCCGCATGTGGCCGAGCTGCTGCGGGTGGCGCGCACCATCCTGTCCGGCGTACTGGCGGGACAGGCGGGGCTGCTCGCGGATCTGCGGGCGGCGCAGGAGGAGTAGGCGCGGTTGGCGACCACATGATCGGGGCAGGTCCGCGGGCGTCCGCCTCTCGACCGAGGTACCGGACGCGGTACATGAGCTCGATGAACTGCGCGGTGCCGCCGTGCTGTCCGCCGGTAACCACGACCGCCAGGATGCGCCCGGCGGCTTCGGCGGCCAAGTGGAGCTTGGTGCTCAGGCCGCCGCGCGAGCGGCCGAGCCCGTGGTCTTCCGGCTCTTCGGGCCAGGCCGCGTCCGTCCGGCAGGCCCGGACCGCGAGCCCCCTTTTCCGGCCCCCGCGCCCAGATCCTGTTGAAGACCAGCCGCGGTACCGTGGCTCGCGTCCTCCTGCACGGCCTGATCCTAGCCGGGAGGAACATCGCGGCCCCGTTCCCGACGGGCCGCCAGCATTTTGACTGCAAGGTCCCGCAGCTGGTCACCCTCCCTTGCCGTGAGGGACTCAGCGAGTACCGCGACCCGCCGCTCCGCCTCTCCCGCGCAGTGGTCCACCAAGGCGCGGCCCGCGGGGGCCAGGGCTACCAGGATGCCGCGGCCGTCGTGCGGGGAGCGTTCGCGCTTGACCAGGCCGCGCTTCTCGGCGCGGGTGACCAGGCCGGTCATGGAGGACTTGTCCAGGTCCAGATGGCGGGCGAGTTCGAGCATGCCGGGGCGGCGGTCGCGCAGGATGCCGAGCAAGCGGACCTGGATGAGTGAGAGGTCATGGTCGGCCGCGACGCGGGCGAGTTCTCCCTGGATCAGGAACGACAGCTGGACGAGAGCGTCCACCGTGTTGTGCGGCTCATCGAGGGCGGGATCGTCGGGTGTCGACATCGGGCACGCTCCGTTCGCTGCGATTGACGTAGTACGTGAAACAAACTACCTTCCAAATAGTACGTGCAACAAACTACATGTTCCGTTCCGGAATTCGGGAGGCCCCCGTGTACGCAGCCGTCGTCCACTCCTTCGACGCCCCACCGCGCTACGACACCTTCGAGACACCGGCACCGCGCGGCGAGCACGAGATCCTGGTGGACGTGCTGGCAGCGGGCCTGCACCCGCGCGTGCGGTCCGGCGCGAGCGGGACTCACTACTCCTCCGACGGTGTTCTGCCGATGGTGCCCGGCATCGACGCCGTCGGCCGCACTACCGACGGGCAGCTGCTCTACTTCGTCGCCCTGGACGACACCGTCGGCACCATGGCCGAGCGGGCCGTCGTCGACCGGCGCCGAGCCGCCCCGCTGGCGCCAGGCACTGACCCCGTCACGGTGGCCGCCGCGATGAACCCCGGCATGTCGTCCTGGGTGGCGCTTCGCCGCCGGATCGACTTCCGGCCGGGCGCCAACGTCCTCATCCTCGGCGCCACCGGCAACGCCGGACAGCTCGCCGTGCAGATCGCAAAGCACCTCGGCGCGGGCAGCAG
>NZ_MUNF01000664.1 GCF_002154555.1 Streptomyces murinus | reverse complement strand
GCTTGGGAGCAGCCGGTGACTTCGAGGGCGCCGAGGAGGCCGACGGGAGGGCCGAGGCGGGGAGTACGGCACGTGCCTCGGCGGAGGTGACGGGCGCGGGCGTGCCCCGGCCGGGAGCGGCGGACATGCCCCGGGCGTCGGCCGTCGGAGTGCCCTGGCCGGTCACGGCGGGGGCGGTGGACGCGTCGGCCGTGCGGGCGCCGTGGCCGGCCGTGGCCGGAGCGGCGGACGCGTCGGGGGTTCGGGCCTCATCGCCGGTCGCAGCCGGAGCGCGAGACCCATCGGCCGTCCCCGTCCCCGTCCCGTCGCCGGTCGTACCCGAAGTGCCGCGCGCGTCCGGCGCCGGAGTCACCCGCTCGTCCGCCGCGTGGCTGCCGTGTCCCTCGGCGGAGGCGGCGCTGTGCGAACCGGTGTCCGACCTGCCCTCGGCGGTGTCCGTCGTTCCCTCGCCGGAGTGCGCCCCGCTGCCCGTCGTCCCCGCGGTGCTCTCGCTCCCGGTGTCCGGCCGTCCCTTGGCGCTGTGCGTCTCCGTGTCGGACCTGCCCTCGCTCCGACCGGCTACCCCCCGATTCACGGCACGTGTGCTCCGCTCCCGTTCGCCCGTGCCGATCCCGTCCGCCCTCGTACGACGATCGTCCGGGCGCTCGGCACGGCCGTCACCGTGCCCCGGTGTCACCCGCCCGGTGTCGATCACCGCTCCCCCGATCTCGCCCGTCGCCGAGTTCGACCTGCTCTCGCGGGGACTCGGCTGAGCGGTGTCCGGCCGGGACGGGTGGGGGAAGCCGGTGAGTCCCGGATCCGGGGGCGCGGTGTCGGCGACGGCCGGCGGGGCCACGAGGTGGTCGTTGCGGACGTCGGGACCGATCCTGCGCTCTATCCAGGTGTTCGTGCCCGCGTCCAGGAGCGTGAGGCTGCCGATGGTCTGGGGCGCCGGGGTCACCACGATGACCTGGTTCGGCCGGTAGCCCGACCAGGCGGTACCGCGCGCCCCGACCCCGCCCCGGGCCTCCTCCGGCGGTCGCAACGGGTTCCCGCAGGCGCAGCGCACCCGGGGCACACCCCGGTTGTCGACCAGCACGGCGGTGCCGGCCTGGAGCACGGCCTGGTACCCGGCGGTCTGCCCGCCCTGGTAGCCGTGGTTGGTGACACGGGTGTCGGCGCGCAGCAGGACCGGGGTCAGGGCGCGCAGATAGCCGGGCAGATCCGCAGGGGAGACACCGGCCACATGGGCGAACGCGTCCCTCCGGGCGGAGTCCGCGGTCAGCCCGGCGATCTGCCGCTCGACATCGCAGCCGGAGACGCGGACGCTGCCGCTGTAGAGCCCCGGGGTGCCGCCGGACAGGGCGCGGGCCGCCGCCAGCGGGGCGACGGCGAGACCGGCGGGCGGCGCGCTGACGTCGGCAGTGCGACCGGTGCCGGCCGGCCGGGGCGTGCCGGTGCGGGCGGGACCGGTCGCCATGGAGGCGGTGAAGGGGTTGGGCCCCTGCTCGGCGGCGGGCTGGAGGAAGACCTCCTCGCCCAGCTGGGCCTCCTTGACGGAGGCGCCCGCACACCCGGTGAGGAGCAGCCCCACCGACAGCAGCACGCAGGCCATGAGCATGGATCCGGTGGGTATGCGCACCGTGCACTCCGCATCACTGTGGGTGAATTATCTCTATTATTTGCTTTGCTCCCGTTTCGCTGGCAACTCGGGGGGATCGGCACGAGGGAGACGAGGCGGTCGTGGACTGGTTCACCGCACCCGACTACTGGCTGAGCCGGCTCGTCCTCCAGCGGGCACTGGCCGCGGTGTACCTCGTGGCGTTCCTGGCGGCCGCCCTCCAGTTCCGGGCGCTGCTGGGCGAGCGCGGCATGCTGCCGATCCCGCACTATGTGGCGCGGATCCGGTTCCGGCGGGCGCCGAGCCTGTTCCACCTGCACTACTCGGACCGGTTCTTCGCGGCCGTGGCATGGCTCGGGTGCGCGGTGTCGGTGGCGCTGCTCGCCGGGGCGGACGCGCTGCTGCCGCTGTGGGCGGCGATCGCGCTGTGGCTGGTGCCGTGGGCGCTGTATCTGTCGATCGTGAACGTGGGCCAGACCTGGTACGCGTTCGGCTGGGAGTCACTGCTGCTGGAGACCGGTTTCCTGGCCGCGTTCCTCGGCAACGACGAGGTGGCGCCGCCGGTGCTGGTGCTCTTCCTGCTGCGCTGGATCCTGTTCCGGGTGGAGTTCGGCGCCGGGCTGATCAAGCTGCGCGGCGACGCGTGCTGGCGCAAGCTGACCTGCCTCTACTACCACCATGAGACCCAGCCGATGCCGGGCCCGCTGAGCTGGTTCTTCCACCATCTGCCGAAGCCGCTGCACCGGGTGGAGGTCGCCGCGAACCACCTCACCCAACTCGTGGTGCCGTTCCTGCTGTTCACGCCCCAGCCGATCGCCTCGGCGGCCGCCGCGCTGATGATCGTGACCCAGCTGTGGCTGGTGCTCTCCGGCAACTTCTCCTGGCTGAACTGGATCACCATCGTGCTGGCGGTCTCCGCGCTGCGGCTCCCGGCGACGCCACCGTCCCTGCCGCCCGCGCCCCTCTGGTACGAGATCGTGGTCCTGGCCCTCGCCGCGCTGCTGCTGTTCCTCAGCTATCACCCGGTGGTGAACATGGTCTCCCGGCGCCAGGTGATGAACCGCTCCTTCGACCCGCTCCATCTGGTCAACACCTACGGCGCGTTCGGCAGCGTCAGCCGGGTGCGCTACGAGGTGGTCGTGGAGGGCACCTTGGACGAGGTGGCCCGGGAGGACTCGGACTGGCGGGAGTACGAGTTCAAGGGCAAGCCGGGCCGACTGCGGCACTGGCCGCGCCAGTTCGCGCCGTACCATCTGCGCCTGGACTGGCTGATGTGGTTCGCCGCGCTGTCGCCCGCGTACGCCGGGGAGTGGTTCGGCGGACTGATGGAGCGCCTCCTGGAGAACGACCGCGCCACGCTACGGCTGCTGCGCCGCTCCCCCTTCCCTCCGGACACCCCGCCGCGCTACGTCCGCGCCCGCCTCTTCCGCTACCGCTACACCTCCTGGCGGGAGTTGCGGGAGACGGGGGCGTGCTGGGACCGGACGTATGTGCGCGAGTACCTGCCGCCGACCCGGCTGGCGGGCGCGGCCGAGCGGCCGTAGCCCCGCTCACGCGCGGACACGGGGCGCCGGTTCCGGCCGGGTACGACCCGCGGCCGTACGACCCCGGCCCTGGCGCCGTCGGAGGGGTGGTTCAGGGCCTGCGCAGGCGCAGCGTCATCAGCTCGAACGGGCGCAGTCGTACGGTGATCCACGCGCCCTCGCAGGCCGGTCGGGGCGCCTGGGCGAGCGGGCGTTCCAGCAGGTCGGTCGCCGTGAGACCACTGAACGCGAAGCCGGCCGTGAGGGTGGGCCGGGCCCGGCCGCCGTGGGCCTCGTGGAAGCGGATCACCACATCGCCGCTGCCGTCGTCGGCGAGCTTGACCGCCGTGACGACGACCGCGTCGTCGTCCACGGTGACCAGCGGGGCCACGTCCTGGGCGCCGGTCGTACGGCGTTCGGGCAGATTGACCCGCCAGCCCTCGCGGACCGCGTCGGCGATCGTGGCGCCGGGGACGAGGGCGTGCCGGAAGCGGTGGGTGCCCTGGTCGGTCTCGGGGTCGGGGAAGCGCGGGGCGCGCAGCAGGGAGGCCCGGACCGTGGTGGTCGTACCCCGGTCGCCGTCGGTCCGTACGGTGCGGGTGACATCGTGCCCGTACGTCGCGTCGTTGACGAGGGCCACGCCCCAGCCGGGCTCCTCCAGGTGGACGAAGCGGTGGTTGCACGCCTCGAACTTGGCGGCCTCCCAGGAGGTGTTGGTGTGGGTGGGGCGGAAGACATGCCCGAACTGGGTCTCGGACGCGTACCGTTCGGCGTGCAGGTCGAGCGGGAAGGCCAGCTTCAGGATCTTCTCCGTCTCGTGCCAGTCGACCTCCGTGTCGACGACCAGCCGCCGCTGCCCCGGGGGCAGCGAGAACACCTGGACGGCACGGGAGTTGCCGAAGGAGCGGACGATCCGTACCGAGGCCCCGTCCGCGCCGACGCCGATCTCGTCGGTGTCCGTGAGGTCGGTGACGGTGTTGCGGTAGAA
>NZ_MUNF01000663.1 GCF_002154555.1 Streptomyces murinus | reverse complement strand
ATCCCCGCGACCCCGGACCACGCACCGCCTTCTAGGGCCGCGCCACCCCCTCCCCCAACTCAAGAGCGGGCCATTGTCACCGCCCTGGCGGACCGTCGGGCGCGCCCACCTCAACGACAGGTGGCCAACCGGTGAAAATCGGGCATGAACGGGTGCCCCGGCAAAGCAAGTTGTCGTAGGGTCGCCTGCGGCGCCGTGCCGAGCGCACGGGCCGGACACCGTCACACAGGTGAAAGGGCGGCACAGGGGCAACCGGAACGCCGGGTCGTACGTCAGACCAGGGCGGGACACACATACCTGGATACGGACGCACGACGTCCTTGGGAGGGGTTCACTCTATGGCGGCGCATTTCGGCAGGCGGCTGCGCAAGGGGGCGGCGACCACCGCCGTGGCCGCGGCAGCGGTCGCGGCTCTCTCCGCGTCCCAGGCTCCGGGAGCGACCGGCGACGACCACGGCAGACAGGCGACGGCCGGCGCGTCCGCCCCCGTACCGGACCCCGCCGGCGACGACGCCACGGGCAACTCGCCGTACTACACGGACCTGCCGCCCCTGAACAGCCCCAACCCGAGCCCCTCGCCGAGCGCCGGCACCCCCGTCGCCCAGGGCGCCGCCGAGGCCGGCATACCGGCCACGGTCCTCGACGCGTACAAGAAGGCCGAGGCGGAGCTGCGCGCCTCCAAGCCCGGCTGCAACCTGCCCTGGCAACTCCTCGCCGCCATCGGCAAGGTGGAGTCCGGCCAGGCCCGCGGCGGTGAGGTCGACGCCTCCGGCACCACCCTGCGACCGATCCTCGGCCCGGTCCTCGACGGCAACGGCTTCGCGCTCATCAAGGACACCGACCACGGCGCGTACGACGGCAACGCCCAGTACGACCAGGCCGTCGGGCCCATGCAGTTCATCCCGTCCACCTGGGCCTGGGCCGGCCGCGACGGCAACGGCGACGGCAAGAAGGACCCCAACAACATCTACGACGCGGCGCTCGCCGCCGGCCACTACCTGTGCCGCGGCGACCGGGACCTGTCCCAGGCGGCCGACCTGCACGGCGCGATCCTCGGCTACAACAACTCGCAGGACTACCTGAACACCGTCCTGTCGTGGATGGAGTACTACAGCAAGGGCACCTACTCCGTGCCCGACGGCACCGGCGCCGCGCCCGGCCACCGCAGCGACGACGGCACCCCGCGCACGACGCCGGCCACGCCCGCCGAGCCCGCGAACCCGCACCAGGGCGAGCCGGGTTCGAAGGACCAGGGCGGCCGGCCGAGCCCCTCGCCGACGCCGTCGAAGCCCGGCGGCGGCCAGGACGGCGGCGACCCGGCCCCGCGGCCGCCCGGGACGCCCGACCCGACCACGCCCACCCCCACCGACACGGTGGACCACCTGGAGAACGCGGGCACCGCCACGGCCGAGCTCACCGCGACCGCCGGGGACGCCTTCACCGGGACGATCAGCACCCGCGCCGAGACCAAGGCGGGCGCCGCCGTGGCCAAGGTCAGGATCCGGTTCACCATCTCCGGGGACACCGACGCCACCTTCACCGGCGGCGAGGACGTGGCCACGGTCGCCACCGACAGCAAGGGCGTCGCGAAGGCACCCGCGCTCCAGGCGGGCGAGAAGACCGGCGACTTCAAGGTCACCGCCACCGTCGTGGGCCGCTCCCTCAAGGGCGTCGACTACCAGGCGACCGTCACCGAACGCCCCGCCGACACCCTGACCGCCACCACCGACGGCGACACCCCGCTGACCTGCACCCCCGGCGGCGCGTTCGCCGACCAGGTCCAGCTGAAGGCGACGTACAAGGGCGCCGTCGCGGACAAGGTCGCGGCCACCGCCACCCTGATTAAGTCCGCCACCGACGCCACCGAAAACGACAAGGGCCCCTACTTCAAGGACGCCACCACCGGCAAGGCCGTACGCACCCTCACCGGTCTGAAGACGGACGCCAAGGGCCTGTTGACGCTGCCGAAGCTGTACGCGGACGACACCACCGGCACATTCCTGCTGCGCGTCACCACCCCCGGCGGCGGCACCCTCACCGTGCAGCTGACGGTGGCCGCCGACGGCACCGCCACGGCGAGCCCGTCCCCGTCCCCGAGCGCGTCGGCGACCTCCTGAGCCGACCGGACCGCCATGGCGCCCTCCCCGCTTCCGGCGGGGAGGGCGCCGTCGTTCGTGCGCGCACCGCTGTTCTCATCTCGCCCACCCGTTGCTACGGTGCCCGCACCTGACGCCGCATCAGAAACCGCCAGGACACCGACCGGCCACCGGGAGGCCCCGCATGCGCGCCCTGATCGCCGCCGCGACCGGCCTCGCCCTCGCCTTCGCCCTGGTCCTCACGATCGCCGCCCTCGGCGCGCCGTCCGGCCGCACCTCGCCGAAACCGCTGCTGACCACGGTCCCCGCACATCCGTAACCCGCCCGGGAGGGAGGCCGCGATGCGCCGCAAGGCAAGCCTGATCCTGCTCGCCTGTGCCGTCTTCTGCGCGGCACTGTCGCCGCTGACACGCTGGTACGCCTTTCCGCGCCTGGCCCGGATCCCCGCGAACCAGTACCAGGACGTCGTCCTGGAGGCCAAGAACGCCACCCTCCTCGACTACGGCACCATGCGCGCGAAAAAGGTCCCCCAGGTCACCATCGTGCAGACTCTCAAGGGCGATGTGACGGCCGCCGAGAAGATCGAGAAGAGCGCACACCGGCCGGTCGTCGTCTGGAACGCCCTGTCCTACGTCCGGGGCCCCGACGGCAAGATGGTCTCCGAGGTCCCCGAGCGCTACATCTTCGACGCCCACAGCCAGGCCCCCGTCCACGCCACCGGCGAGATGGTCGACGGCGACCCGGTCGAGCGGACCGGCATCGAGTTCAAGTGGCCCTTTCTGACCCAGAAACGGGACTACGAGTACTTCGACGCGCAGACCCGCACCACCAGCCCCATCCACTACAAGGGCACCCGTGAGTTCCACGGCCTGAAGGTCTACTACTTCGAACAGACCGTCCCCTGGACCAAGGTCCCCATGCCGAAGTCCATGCCGGTCAAGGGCATCACCCCGCAGACCGTCGCCAAAACCGGCACCACCCGCTGGTACACCACCGTGCGCCGCTTCTGGGTCGAACCGGTCACCGGCGCACCGGTTTACGGCGAGGAGATCCACCAAGAGGAACTGCGCGGCGGCACCCTGCTCGGCGGACGCGCCAAGGTCACCGCGTTCGCCGGGGACGTGAAGATGCGCGAGGACTACGTCGAGCACACGGTCGCCCTCGTCAGACACAACCGCACGCTCGTCCTCGCACTCACCTCCTACGTCCCATGGGGCTCCCTGACCCTCGGCCTGCTCCTGCTCGCCCTCTCCCTCGTCCTGGAGGCCCGCGCCCGCCGCCCCGGGGACCCGGCACCCGCCCGGGCGGCGGAACCGCGGCCGGTCAGCGCCTGAGCCGCGCGTTGGTGTGCCGGGTGGGCTCGGCCGCCGCCGGGTCCTCCGGCCACGGGTGCTTCGGATAGCGGCCGCGCAGCTCGGCCCGCACGGCGCGGTAGCCGTCCCGCCAGAACGACGCCAGATCGGCCGTCACCGCGGCGGGCCGCCCGGCGGGGGAGAGCAGATGCACGAGCAGCGGCACACCCGCCACCGACGGCGTCTCGCGCAGCCCGAACATCTCCTGGAGCTTCACCGCGAGCACCGGCCGCTCCGGATCCCGGTAGTCGATCCGGATCCTGGAGCCGCTCGGCACGGTCATCCGCTCGGGCGCCAGCTCGTCCAGGCGCACGGCCTCCCCGCTCGCCCAGGGCAGCAGCCGCGCCAGCGCCTGCCCGGCGTCGATCCGTGCGAGATCCGCCCGCCGCCGAGCCCGGCCCAGCTCCGGCTCCAGCCACCGCTCCGCACCCGCGTGCAGCGCCTCGTCCGACACATCCGGCCACGGCTCCCCGAGCCGGGCGCGCAGGAACGCCAGCCGCAGCCGCAGCACCTGAGCGTCCGGCGTCCACCGCAGCAGCGCGGGCCCCTCCTGCCGCAACCCTTCGAGCAGCGCCGCGCGCACCAGCTCAGGCGCGGCGTCCTTCAAGGGCCGCACCGTCAACTCGACCGCCCCGAGCCGCTCGATGTGCCGGGCCACGACATCGCCGTCCGCCCAGCGCACCTCGTCCCGCTCGTCCAGCACCGCGCCCGCCGCCGCCCGCGCCACCTCCTCCGACACCGCGGCCCCGAGCCGCACCCGGGCATGCCCCTTCCCGCCCGGCCGGTCGGCCACGGCCACGACGACCCACGGCGCCCCCCGCAACGCCGACCCCTCCACCACCTCGGCCCGCGTCCCGGACACCATCAGGTACGACCCACCGTCCGACTTCCCGACCCGCTCGGGGAAAGCGAGCGCGGCGACCAGCCCGACGAGGCCCTCCGCACCGGCACCGGCCGACGGGATCGCCCGCGCGGAGCCCCGGATCCCGGTGCCCGGCCCGTGGCTCACCAGGGGCCCGCCCTCCTGGCCGGGCGGGCCGGAGAACTCGGCCGCGACGGACCGCAGCCGCCGTACCTCCGCCGCCCACCGCCCCGCGTAGCCGTCACCCCCACGCCGAGCGGAGCGCAACGCACCGGCGAGATCGTCGCCGTACTCCCGCGGCACCTCCTCCGAGAGCAGCGCGACCACCTCCGCCCCCGCCCCGGACGTGTCCAGCAGCGCCCGGCCCAGCCGCGGGTGCAGCCCGAGCCGGGAGAGCCGTACGCCGCGCTCCGTCGCCCGCCCCGCGGAGTCCACCGCGCCCACCGCCACCAGCG
>NZ_MUNF01000662.1 GCF_002154555.1 Streptomyces murinus | reverse complement strand
CACGGCCGTACGGGCACGGCTTCCGCCGCGGCGAGCCGTGCCCGTACGGCCGTGAGCGCCTCGGTGGCGGCGCCGAAGCGGAGCATCAGACCGCGCAGGGTCGAGCCCAGGGCCCCGGCGACGACACAGAGACCGGGCAGCAGCAGCGCCTCGGCCACGGGGGCGGACCTGTCGGCCTTCAGAGTGAGGTGGACGACGAACAGGATCAGCGCCTGGAGCGAGGCGAAACAGGCCGCCCCGCGCCAGCTGTAGAGCAGCCCGGCGAGCAGCGGGGTGCAGACGCCGACGTAGGCAAGCGTGGTGTCCGGCCCGGCCGAGACCAGCAGGAGCGAGCCGATGAGGGTGTCGGCGGCGAGCAGCGCGGGGTGCCGCAACAGCAACGGCCCGAATCGCTCCCAGTCCCGGAACAGGACGTACGACACCATGACCGCGACGACAACCGCCACCCCGACGAGCCGCACCCCGACCCCGGGCGCGGCATGCAGCAGGGCCGCGGGCGCCGCTACACCGATCATGGCCAACCGAAACCCGAAGACTTGCCGGCACATGGCTTGAAGCGCCCGGATCTGAAGCTGCTCGGAGGGGGGTTCGGGGCGTTCGAGGGGATCGCTGGGTTCGGGGG
>NZ_MUNF01000661.1 GCF_002154555.1 Streptomyces murinus | reverse complement strand
CCATTCCGGCGATCCCTCCGTGTTCAGCGCGGTCGCCGCATCTGTTCGGCGACCGCGCTGAACACGGAGGGATCGCCGGAATGGAGCCGCGCCACGTCGTGCCCCTCCTCGTGGGCGCGGAGCAGCTCGGCGGTGATCTCGTCCAGGTCGAGCTGGGCGGTGTCCACCAGGCGGGCGTCCGGCGGGCATTCGGCCAGCAGTTTGCGGGGGACGAGGCTGCCCGCGTACAGACAGACCTGGCAGGCGGCGAGCTTCCGGGCGCCGCGCACCGTGATCAGGTCGGCGGCGCCGGGGCCGGCGCCGATGAAGTACACGGTCATCTGTCAGCTCCTGGTGAGGGGTTGTCGGTCTTCTGTACGGCCCACTGGGTGACCGGCATGGCCTGCCGCCAGCCGGTGAAGCCGCCCACGGGCACGGCGTGCGCCACCGCGAGCCGCACCAGCTCGCCACCGTGACGGCGATAGGCGTCGGCGAGCAGTGCCTCGGATTCCAGGGTGACGGTGTTCGCGACGAGTCTTCCGCCGCGGGGCAGGGCCGTCCAGCAGGTGTCGAGGAGGCCGGGGGCGGTGAGCCCGCCGCCGACGAACACGGCGTCGGGCCGTGGGAGTTCGGCCAGCGCCGCGGGAGCGGCACCGCCCACGACCCGGAGTCCGGGCACGCCGAGCCGCTCCGCGTTGCGGAGGATGCGCTCGGCTCGTACCGGGTCGCGTTCCACGGTGACGGCCCGGCACGACGGGTGGGTACGCATCCACTCGATGGCGATCGAGCCCGAGCCGCCGCCGATGTCCCACAGGAGTTCTCCCGGAGCGGGGGCGAGCGCGCCGAGTGTGGCGGCACGGATGTGCTTCTTGGTGAGCTGCCCGTCGTGCTCGTACGCCTCGTCCGGCAGCCCCGGCCCCGCGCCCAGTCGCACGGCGTCCGGTGCCCGCCGGCATTCGACGGCCACGATGTTGAGCGGGTCACACGGCCGCTTCGTCCGCGCCCAGTCGTCGGCCGTCAGTTCGGCGGTCGTACGCTCCCGGTCCCCGCCGAGTTGTTCCAGCACCCGCATCCGGCTCGGTCCGTAGCCGCGGTCACCGAGCAGCGCGGCGACCTCTTCGGGAGTGGAAGCGCCGGCGCTGAGGACAAGGAGGCGCCGGCCGTCGTGGAGGGCGGCGGCGAGGCGGGCGATGGGACGGCCGACCAGTGTGACGACCTCGACGTCCTCCAGCGGCCAGCCCAGCCGGGCGGCGGCGTGGGACACGGATGAGGGGTGCGGCAGGACGCGCAGTGCGTCGGTCTCCTCGGCGAGCGCGCGTCCGATTCCGTAGAACATTGGGTCGCCGCTGGCCAGAACGGCGATACGGCGGCCGGCATGAGCGGCGAGCAGCCGGGGGACGGCGG
>NZ_MUNF01000660.1 GCF_002154555.1 Streptomyces murinus | reverse complement strand
CCGGGCCGCCGCGGCCCGGGTCCGCACCGCCTTCCGCGCGGCCGGCGGCGCCCCCGCCGCGGCCGCCCACCTGGAACGACTGGCAACGGAGAGCCGATGAGCGACCCCAGCGAAAAGCGGGCGAAGGCCGAACGCGTCGCCGCCCTGCGCCCCGCCTACCGAGCCGATCTCGCCACCGGTCCCGCCCGCTTCCTCGGCGCCCGCCGCACCACCTGCCCCTGGTGCGGCTCGGGCCGGCTGAGCGACCGGCTGCGCACCACCGACCTGCTCCAGCACAAGCCGGGCCGCTTCACCCTCGACCGCTGCGCCGACTGCGGGCACATCTTCCAGAACCCCCAACTGACCGAGGCGGGACTGGAGTTCTACTACCGGGACTTTTACGACGGCCTCGGCGAGCAGCGGATGAGCGGCACCTTCGGCGGCCGGGGCGCCATGTACGAGAACCGTGCCCGCGCGATGCTGCCGTACGACCCCGCCCCGAAGACCTGGCTGGACGTCGGCACCGGACACGGCCACTTCTGCGCCAGCGCCCGCACCGTGCTGCCCGGCACCTCCTTCGACGGGCTGGACTTCACCGACGGCGTCGAACTCGCCGCCCGCGAGGGCCGTATCGACCAGGCCCACCGGGGTGCCTTCCCGGACCTGGCCCCCGAACTCACCGCCCGCTACGACGTGGTGAGCATGTTCCACTACCTGGAGCACAGCACCGACCCCGACCGTGAACTCCGCGCCGCCCACGAGGCCGTACGCCCCGGCGGCCACCTCCTCATCGAGGTCCCCGACCCGGACAGCCGCTACGCCCGGCTCCTCGGCCGCTGGTGGCTGCCCTGGCTGCAACCGCAGCATCTGCACTTCATCCCGGTCGGCAATCTGCGCCGCCGGCTCACCGAACTCGGCTTCACGGTCCTCGCCGAGCAGCACGCCGAACCGCACGACCCGGTCGATCTGCTCGCCGCCGTCTGGCTGGCCCTGGACCACGCCGCGCCCCGCGAGGACGCCCCCTGGCTGCCCGAGCCTCCCGGCCCCCTGCGCCGGGCCCTGCGCGGCGCGCTCCTGCTCGCCGGGGTGCCCGCCCTGCTCACCGCCACCCTCCTCGACCGCCTCGCGATCCGCCCGCTCGCCCAGCGCCTGCACCTCGCCAACGCCTACCGCCTGGTGGCCCGCCGGGAGTGAACGCCCGGTGGATCAGAGCACCTTGGCCCGGATCAGCGCCGACAGCACCAGCGCGCCCGGCAGCAGCGGCAGCCAGTCCGTCACCACCCGGTAGCCGATCACGGTCGCCGTCGCGGGGGCGGGCTCCGCGCCGAAGGCGACCAGCGTCCACATCAGCGCCGCGTCCACCGCGAACCCGCCGGGCACCGGGGCGGCACCCACCGCCGTGCCCGCGGCCAGGAACGCCAGCGCCACCTCCGCGAAGGACAGCCCGAGCCCGAGCGCCGCCCCGACACAGCCGAGCGCCGCCGCCTGCACCAGCGGCATCGCCACCGCCCCGCCCCACAGCGCCAGCACCCGGCAGGGCCGCGCGTGCACCACCCGGACATCGGCGAGCGCGGTACGCACAAGGCCGGTCACCGGCCGCCGCAACGGCCGTACGACGGTCAGCAGCACCCCCGCCCCGGTGACCACCCCGCCCGCGACCGCCGCGACCGGCACCAGTTGCGGCCCGTCCGGCACCAGCTCGCCCAGGCGCCGCCAGGCCGGCGAGACCGCCAGGAACACCAGCAGGACGAGGGTCTTCGAGACGCCCTTGACCAGCGAGTACAGGCCGATCGAAGCGGTGGCACGGTCCAGCGGCACCCCGCGGGCCCGCAGAAAGCGCACGGTGACGGCGTGCGCGCCGAGTCCGCCGGGCAGCGCGTGATTCGCGGCACCGGCGGCGAACTGCGAGGCCAGCAGCAGCCCCGCCGGCAGCCGGTCCCGGAGCGCGCCCTGCCGTACACAGGAGGCCGCCACCCAGGTCAGACACGTACAGCCGAGCCCGGCCAGCAGCCAGCGGAGATCGGCCGCGACGAGCCGCCGTACCCCCTCGTACACCACGGGCCGGTTCGCGGCGGCCCAGCAGAGCGCGATCAGCAGCGGGGCCAGACACAGCGCGAGGCGCAGGGACCGGCCGGACCGCGACGGAGCGCTCCGGGCCGGGGCCTTCGGCACGGGGCCGTCGGGAGCGGTGACGAGGGGGGACGGTGCGGACACGGGAGGTCGTCCTTCCGCGGCGGGGCCCAGGGGCAGGCGGTGCGGGCGAAACCGGGGGGAGCATTCCCACGGCGGATGACACCGGGATGGCCGCGAACCCAATGCTCGGGGGCGGGCCGGTGCCGCCCGGAGGGCGTACGCCGAGCGGCTGTTCACCGCCGACCGGGTAGCCTTCTTTGGGGAGCGCTTTACACAACGCTTCCGCGCAAGGTCAGGCGGCAGGGGAGGATCCCGCGGTGCATGTCCAGGAATGGCTCGACTCGGTCCCGGCGGTAGCCGTCTACGCCGTGGTGGCCCTGGTGATCGGCGTCGAGAGCCTCGGCATTCCGCTGCCCGGCGAGATCGTCCTGGTCTCGGCGGCGCTGATGTCCTCCCAGCACTCCCACATCAACCCGCTGATCCTGGGGATCTGCGCCACCGCGGGCGCGGTGATCGGCGACTCCATCGGCTACGCCATCGGCCGCAAGGGCGGCCGCCCGCTGCTGGCCTGGCTGGGCAAGAAGTTCCCCAGGCACTTCGGCGAGGCCCATGTGGCCACCGCCGAGCGCTCCTTCCAGAAGTGGGGCATGTGGGCCGTCTTCTTCGGCCGCTTCATCGCCCTGCTGCGCATCTTCGCGGGCCCCCTCGCCGGCGTCCTGCACATGCCCTACTGGAAGTTCCTGATCGCCAACATCCTCGGCGGCATCTGCTGGGCGGGCGGCACCACGGCCGCCGTCTACTACGTGGGCGTCGTCGCCGAGGGCTGGCTGAAGAAGTTCTCGTACGTGGGCCTGGGGGCGGCGGTCGTCATCGGTCTGGCGACGATGCTGATCGTGAAGCGGAAGACCAAGAAGACCCAGCAGGAACTGTCCCAGCGGGAACCTGTCAACGCCGGCGAGTGACAGCGCCCCTCAAGGGGCGCGGGGAACCGCGCGACAAGCCGCATACGACCGTTCGCCGCCCACCCGCCTAGCGATGCACATCCTTGTGCGCCTGAGCCAGATCCGCGTACAACGTGCCGTTGAGGGTGACCCCCTCCTGCTCCTCGGCGGAGAGCTCACGCCGCACCTTCGCCGGCACCCCCGCCACCAGCGACCCCGCCGGCACCACCATCCCCTGCGGTACCAGCGCCTGCGCCGCCACCAGCGAGCCTGCCCCGATCACCGCGCCGTTGAGCACGGTCGCCCCCATCCCGATCAGGCAGTCGTCCTCGACCGTCGCGCCGTGCACCACCGCGTTGTGCCCGATGGACACCCGCTCGCCGATGGTCACAGGGAACCCGGGATCGGCGTGCAGCGTCACGTTGTCCTGCACATTCGCCCGCGCCCCCACGGTGATCGTCTCGACGTCCCCGCGCACCACCGCGCCGTACCAGACGCTCGCCCCCGCGCCCAGCGTCACGTCCCCGATCACCGAGGCCGTCGGTGCCACGAACGCCTCCGCGTCCACCCGCGGCTCCTTGCCGCCGATGCCCACGATCAGTGCCCCCTGCGTCATCGCCGTCTCCTCGCGTCGATCAGTACGTCGATCAGTACTCCGATAAGTACTCCGCACGGTACGACAGGGGGTGGGGCAAAGATCACAGCGGTCCGGCCTCTCGCCGGACGCAACCCGTGAGTAACGTGAGCCCGTGCCGAAGCGCAAGAACACGTTCTCATCCTGGCGCCATGGCCTCGCCCAGCGTGCCGTCCACACGGCCTGGGCCTGGGTCCAGCGGACCGGTTCCGTCACGGCGGAGCACCCCGGGCGCCTCCGCTTCGGCGCCATCGGCGAGGCCACCCGGCTCGCCTTCCCGCTCGGCACGGTCTTCGGCGAGCCCTGGATCCGGCTCGGCTCCCACTGCATCATCGCCGAACAGGTCACCCTGACCGCCGGTCTGATGCCCGACCTGGACCTCGGCCCGGACCCGATCCTGCGCATCGGCGACGGCGTGGTGCTCGGCCGCGGCAGCCATGTCATCGCGGACACCACGGTGACCATCGGCCGCGACTGCTACTTCGGGCCGTACGTCTACGTCACCTCCACCAACCACTCCTACGACGATCCGCACGAGCCCATCGGCCGGCAGTGGCCCCGCATGGAGCCGGTGGAGATCGGCCCCGGCTGCTGGATCGGCACCGGCGCGGTGATCCTGCCGGGCGCGCGGATCGGCCGGAACGTCGTGGTCGCGGCCGGTGCCGTGGTGCGGGGCACGGTGCCCGACCATGCCGTGGTGGCCGGCGCTCCCGCCAAGGTCGTACGGCGCTGGACGCCCGAGGACGGCTGGCAGCCGCCGCTGCGGACCCCGGCACCGGTGCCGATCCCGGACGGGACGACGCCGGGGCAGCTGCGCGCGCTGGCCGAGCTGGACGAGTCCGCGGTGGCCCGGCTCGCCGAGCTGGAGACCGAGGGCTAGGGTCTTTCGTCTGGATCGGGCCCGCGAGCCCGGCATGATCCAAACGAGAGGCCCTGAGCCCCTCAGCCGGTGGCCAGCAGCACGGTGCCGACCAGGGCGAGGCCCGCGCCCGCCGGCTGGACGGCACGCAGCCGTTCGCTGAGGAAGCCGCGGGCGGCAAGCGCGGTCACCACCGGGTAGAGCGAGGCGAGGACGGCGGCCACAGTGACCGGGCCGTGCTGGGCGGCGAGGGCGTAGGTGCCGTTGGCCGCCACATCGGCGAGGCCGACGAAGGCCAGCGCGGGCAGCGAGCGGTAGGGGAAGCCGCCCTCCGGAAGGGCGGAGCCGCCGCGCCGCAGGGAGACGGCGAGCACCGCGCCGCCCACCGCGACATTGGTCAGCCGCTGCACGAACAGCGAGAGGTACAGGCCGGTGACCGTGGTGGACGCCTCCGCGATCAGGGCGAACACGGTGCCGAAGCCGAGCGCCGCGACCAGCGTCAAAAGGACCGTGCGCCGCTCCACCGGCGCGCCCCGCAGCTGGGGACCGCCCGCGAGGACCACACCGCCGACGGTGACCGCGATGCCCGCGAGCTGGAGCAGCCCCGGGCGTTCGCCGAGGAACAGGCCCACGCCGACGGGCACGACGACGCTGAGCGTGGCGAGCGGCGAGACGACACCCATCGGGCCGAGCGCCAGGGCCTTGTAGAAGGCGAGCAGGGCGATCGGACCGACCAGGCCCGCCGCGAACGCGAACCACAGCCGGGGCCCGGCCGCGCTCCAGGCGCTCGTGGCGACGACGATCGCGCCGAGGACGGCCGCCGCGATGGCCTGCGAGACGACGACCACGGTGAGCGCGGGCGTACGCCGTGTCAGCAGCCCGCCGCCGAAGTCGGCCAGCCCCCACAACAGGCTGGTGGTCAGGGCGAAGAGGGCCGTCACGATGCCTCGCAGTACAGTTTGTTGAACGAACGGGTGCGCTCCACCGTAGTTCAGTGGATTGAACTACGTCATCCAAAGAAGTGAACCATCTCGGATACTGGATACTGGATACTGGACGGAATCGGACGGAACGTGTCGGACCTCGAATTGCTGACCCAGTCCCTGGCGCGCAACGTCAGGCACTGGCGCTCGGTGCGCGGTTTCACCCTGGACGTGCTCGCTGCCCGCGCCGGTGTCAGCCGCGGGATGCTGATCCAGATCGAGCAGGCCCGCACCAACCCGAGCATCGGCACCATCGTCAAGATCGGCGACGCGCTCGGCGTCAGCGTCACCACCCTGCTCGACTACGAGCGCGGCCCCCGGGTCCGCATCGTCCCCGCCGAGCGGGCGGTACGGCTGTGGCACACCGTGTCCGGCAGCTACAACCGGCTGCTCGCGGGCACCGAGGCGCCCGGCCCGCTGGAGATCTGGGACTGGGTGCTGATGCCCGGGGACGAGAGCCCGGCGGAGCCGCACCCGCCCGGCACCGTGGAACTGGTCCATGTCACGGCGGGCGAGCTGACCCTCACGGTCGACGGCGAGGACCACCTCGTACCGACCGGCGCCAGCGCCACCTTCGAGGCCAACGTCCCGCATGTCTACGCCAACCGCGGCGAGGCCCCGATGGAGATGATGATGGCCGTCTCCGTGCCGCCCGTGCAGTGAGACATGCCTGCGCGGGGCCGCCGTGCCTTGTTAGCGTGCGGCCATGCGCGCACCCATCGGAGACTTCGAGACCGCGACCCCGGTGACCGACTGCCTGGCCGAGCTGACCGAGCCGGTGGCGGAGGCCGTACGGAACTGGTCCGCGGGGATCCCGGCCGACCGTGTCCTGTACGTCGACACCAACCCGGACTGGGCCGACACCGCCGTCTTCGTGGAGCACTACGGCGGCGATCTGCCCGAGCGGTCGGCCAACTGCGTGGTGGTTGCCGCCAAGCGGGCCGGCGAGACCACGCTCGCCGCCTGCCTGGTGCTGTCCACCACCCGGGTCGACGTCAATGGCACGGTCCGCCGTCAACTGGGCGCCCGCAAGGCGTCGTTCGCCCCGATGGAGACGGCGACGGGGCACAGCGGGATGGAGTACGGCGGCATCACCCCGATCGGACTGCCCGCCGACTGGCCCCTGTTGGTGGACTCGGCCGTCGTCGACCTGCCGTACGTCCTGGTCGGCAGCGGCCGCAGGCGGGGCAAACTCCTGGTGCCGGGCAAGGTGTTCGCGGAACTGCCGGGGGCCGTGGTGCTGGAGGGACTCGGCGTGGCCTGACCTAGGGCCTCTCGCTTGAAAGACCCTCGCCGGTGAGGTGGTGGGCGAGCGTCAGATGGGGGTCGCGCTCGCCCGGCGCCGGTGCCGGATCCGCGTGCACCAGCGCGGCCGACAGCTTCGGCAGGGCGTGCAGCAGGGCGTGTTCGGCCTCGACGGCGATCGCGTGCGCCTGTCGCAGGGTGGCCTCGCCGTCCACCACGACCGCGAGTTCGGCCCGCAGCCGGTGCCCGATCCAGCGCAGCCGCAGCTCGCCCACCCGGTCCACGCCCGGCACCGCGCGCACCGCCCGCTCGGCGCGGTCCACCAGCGCCGGGTCCACGGCGTCCAGCATCCGCCGCAGCACCTCGCGCGCCGCGTCCCGCAGCACCAGGACGATCGCGGCGGTGATCGCCAACCCCACGACCGGGTCGGCGAGTTGGAGGCCGAGCGCGGATCCGGCCGCGCTCGTCGCCGACGGACTGCACGCCCGTACCGACGGCTTCACCTCGCTCGCCGTGCTGCTGGGCGCGGCCGGATCCGCGCTCG
>NZ_MUNF01000066.1 GCF_002154555.1 Streptomyces murinus | reverse complement strand
CGAGCAAAGGGGGGTCAGGCGGGCCCGGGGACGGGCAGCCCGCAGGCGCGGCGCGCCCGGGAGAGCTGTTCGGCGGGGTCACCGAAGGCGCTCCAGGGCATGCGTGAGGCGTAGGGGCCCATCGCCGTGAAGACCGCGCGGGCCTCGAACTCGCGCTGGCCCATGACCAGCGCGTGTGCGAGGTAGGCCAGGTCGAGCACCGGCGTGAAGCGGTAACTGGAGACCGCCGGAAGCCAGTTGTGGTAGATCGCGAGCGCGGTGGCACGCCACTGGGGCTGCTCCCAGACGCGGTCGGCGAGCAGCTGGGTCGGGTTGTAGCTCTCCACCAGGGCGACCAGGGGCAGCAGGCGCAGCGCGGAGTCGGCGGGCGCGCGCTGGCTGAGGAAGGCGGCCACGTCCCAGGCGGCGTTGACCGAGCCGCCGTGCCGGGCGAAGAAGGCGGAGAGGAAGCGGTGGTGCGCCTCGCGGTGCCACGGGTCCAGGGTGAGGATGTGCGCGAACAGGCGCCAGGGGCCGGGCGGCGCGGTGAGCAGACCCTGCGGGGCGGGGTCGCGCAGCCGGTGCAGCCGGGCCATGGCGAGCTTGGCGACCCAGGGGGTGGGGTCCCGCGGAGCCAGGGCCGCGGCCCGTTCGCAGGCGGTGAGCGCTATGCGCTCCAGGGCCTCGGCCCGGTCGTCGTTGCCGTCGGCGGCGCGCAGGGCGCGCTGGACGGCGACGCGGGCCCACATGAGGGCTGCCTCGGGCGAGGGCTCCTCGTCCAGCCAGCGTTCGACCAGGTCGGTGCCGGCCGCCTCGGAGGCGAGGACCAGGGAGCGGTGGGCGCGCAGCGCGAAGTCATGACGCGTCTCCGCCAGCGCCTCGTACGCATGCCGATATCGCCCGGCGCGGACATCGACGCAAACGCCGGCCAGGACTCGGTCGTCGGCCGCCGGGTGCCACACATACTGCCCTTCGAATAACTCCGCGGCCATGTCCCCTGCCTTGTCCCCGTACCGTGTCCCCGGCCGCCGCTTCTCGCGGCAGCGCAGGAGGCACCTTACTCAGCACGGCGGACCCCCGGAACGCCGAATTCGACATATCGGTCAGCGATTCGAGAATGTTTATAGAAGTGCGCGGGGGGGACGCCGACGAGCGATGGTTCAAGGGGTAACTTTCTTTCGTGGGGCACCCTCGGCGGCCCGGCCGCTATGCGCCGCTACTAGACTCTTTCCGGAAAACCCCCCACACCGCATCACACCTTCGGGAATCGTCATTCAGCACCTCGCCGCCCGGCTGCGCGGGCTCCCGCCCTCCCTCGGACCTGTCCGGCTGGTCGCCGTCGACGGGCACGCGGGCTCGGGGAAGTCGACCTTCGCCGGGCGGCTGGCCGCAGCCCTGGACGGGGCGCCGGTGCTCCATCTCGACGACATCGCCAGCCATGAGCGGCTGTTCGACTGGACCGACCGGCTGCTGACGCGGGTGATCGAGCCGCTGTCCCGGGGCGAGGCCGGGGCCTACCTCCCCTACGACTGGACCGCCCGCGCGTTCGGCCCGGCGCGCCCGCTGCCGCCCGCGCCGGTGATCCTGCTGGAGGGCGTCGGCGCGGGCCGCCGCGCGCTGCGGCCGTTTCTGGCCGAACTGCTGTGGATGGAACTGCCCCGCGAGGAGTCCTGGGCGCGCGGCCGGCGGCGGGACGGGGCGGCGCAGCGGGAGTTCTGGGACGGCTGGGTCGAGGCCGAGCGCGCACACTTCGCCGCCGACCCCACCCGCCCCCACGCCGGGCTTCTGGTGCGCCAGACCGACCAGGGGTACGAGGTGCTGCCGGGGCCCGAGCGACCCCAGGGATCGGGCCAAGGAGTGACCCACAGTGATGACCCCACCCCCATGTGGTGAAATTGTGAAGACTCTTGTCGGCCAACTTCCTGAAGTGCCCCAACTTCGCTTGACCGGGGGGCCGTACAGGTCTTACGTTCTCAATGTGCGGCGATTCGAAGCCGCCCGAAGACGCGAAGCCCCCGGTTGTTCCCCCGTGATCGGGGGCTTCGTTCTGCCCGCGTATCGCTTTCCGGGCCCATTGCGCGCCGATCCGATCACCCTCGGTCACTGAAGCGTCCGGATTCCGTCCGCTCTCCCCGCGCCGAACGGCCTGTACCGCACCCTTCGGCAGCCGGTACCCACGCGGGTACGATGCCCTTGGTGCGACCTTCGGCGGCAGCCTCGCGCACCTGCAACTCCGGTCCGCGGCACGGCGGTTCGGCCGCGGCGGCCGCCGGGCGACCGTCCGGCGGTGAACCACGGGGCACGGTCTGTGGGGGACGTGATGGACTTCGGCACGCAGGGCCCCGAGGCCCCGGCCGACCTCGCCTGGCTGCGCGGGGTCGACGCCTACACCATGGGCGCCTATCCGCAGGCGGAGGAGGAGTTCCGGGCCGCGGTGCGGATGGACCCGGGCATGGCGGACGGCTGGCTCGGGCTGCACGCGCTCCGGGTCGACACCACCACCGCGCTGCTGCGGATGTTCCGGCACCGCGAGCGCTTCGGCGAACAGCGCGCCCGGCATCGCCGTACGATCAACTCCTGGTACTGGCTGGGCTGGTGGGTGCAGCCGGTGCTGGAGAGCCCGCGCGATCTGCTGCTTGCGCACGCCTCGCACTGGCTGGACGGCCGGCATGTGCCCGAGCTGGACCGGGCGCTGGCCGGGCTGCCCCCGGTCGACACCGATCCCCAGGTCCGCTTTCTGCACGCCTGCCGCTCCTACCTGGTCAAGGACTGGGAGCAGCTGGTACGGCACACCGATCCGCTGCTGGACGATCCCCTGCTCGGCATAGAGGCGGGGCTGTTCGGCGGCATGGCCCGGGTCCGCCTGGAGATGTACGGCCAGGCCGAACCCCTGCTGTCGGCGGCGCTGATGCGGTGCCGCAGCGAGCAGCCGCAGCGCAAGGAGCTGCGCTACTGGCTCGCGCGGGCGCACGAGGGCACCGGCCGCTCCGCCGCCGCGCTCCCCCTCTACCGGGCCGTGCACCGGGTGGACCCCGCCTTCATGGACACCTCGGCGCGGCTCGCGGCGATCTCCGAGGGGGACGGGTACGACGACGCGGCCGATCTCGCCGCGATCACCCTGACCGGTGCCGGGGACACGGTGGACGGGCCCGACGGGTTCGATCCGTTCTTCGGCACCGAGGGGCGGGATCTGCGGCTGCCGGAACCGGAGCTGCCGACCGGGCCGCTGCCGGCCGTCGCCGAGCCGGGGGTCCGCGACCGGGGCGGGGTGCCCGGCTCGCCGCTGCCCACCGGGCCGACCGATCCCGCGCTGCTCGAACAGGCGCTCGCCGAACTGGAGCGGATGGTCGGGCTCGAACCGGTCAAGCGCCAGGTGAAGGCGTTGTCCGCGCAGTTGAACATGGCACGGCTGCGGGCCGGTCAGGGGCTGCCCGTGCAGCCGCCGAAGCGGCACTTCGTCTTCTCCGGGCCGTCCGGGACCGGCAAGACCACGGTGGCGCGCATCCTCGGACGGGTCTTCTACGCCCTCGGGCTGCTCGGCGGGGACCATCTCGTCGAGGCGCAGCGGGCCGATCTGGTCGGCGAGTACCTCGGGCAGACCGCGGTGAAGGCCAATGAGCTGATCGACTCCGCGATCGGCGGGGTGCTGTTCGTGGACGAGGCGTACTCGCTCTCCAACTCCGGGTACGGCAAGGGGGACGCGTACGGGGACGAGGCGCTCCAGGTGCTGCTGAAGCGGGCCGAGGACAACCGGGACCATCTCGTGGTGATCCTCGCGGGGTATCCCGAGGGGATGGACCGGCTGCTCGCCGCGAACCCGGGGCTGTCGTCCCGCTTCACCAGCCGCGTCGACTTCCCCTCGTACCGGCCCGGGGAACTCACCGAGATCGGGAAGGTGCTGGCCGCGGAGAACGGGGACCAGTGGGACGAGGAGGCGCTGGAGGAGCTGCGGTCGATCGCCGGGCACGTGGTCGACCAGGGCTGGATCGACGAGCTGGGCAACGGACGGTTCCTGCGCACGCTGTACGAGAAGAGCTGCGCGTACCGGGATCTGCGGCTGTCCACGTACGCCGGATCACTGACCCGCGACGACCTGGCGACCCTGCGCCTCGCCGACCTGATGCAGGCGTACGGCGAGGTCCTCTCGGGCCGGGGCCCGCAGGACCCGTCGCCCACATAGGCGCCCCGAAGGGGCGCGGGGAACTGCGCGAGCAACCCACCACCGGGCCGCACCCGCACAGCCCCCGCACCCCCCTTCAGCGGCGAGCGCCTACGTGGCGAGCGCCTGCTCCGGGAAATCGGGGATCTCCCGGTGCGCGGGATCGCGGACCTCGCCCACCAGCGTCTCCAGGACGTCCTCCAGCGCCACCAGGCCCAGCACCTTGCCGGACGCGTCGGCCACCTGGGCCAGGTGCGTGGCGGCGCGGCGCATCACCGTGAGGGCGTCGTCCAGGGGGAGCTCGGCCCGCAGGGTCGTCATGGGGCGCCAGATGTTCTGCGGCACCGCCCGTTCGGAGTCCTCCAGATCGAGTACGTCCTTGACATGGACGTATCCCATGAAGGCGCCCTGTTCCGTCGCCGCGACCGGGAAGCGGGAGTATCCCGTGCGGGCGGTGAGCCGCACGATCTCCCCCGGGGTGACCGCGGGCGTCACCGTGACCAGGGACTCACGGCGCAGCAGGACGTCGGTGACCGGGCGGGAGCCCAGTTCCAGGGCGTCCTCCAGGCGTTCCATCTCCTCCGGGTCGAGCAGGCCCGCCTGTCCGGAGTCCTCCAGGAGCCGGTTGAGCTGCTCGCTGGTGACGACCGCCTCGACCTCGTCCTTGGGCTCCACCCGGAACAACCGCAGCACGGCCTGGGCGACGGCGCCCAGCGACACCGTGATCGGCTTGCACACCCGGGCGAACCAGACCAGGCCGGGGCTGAGCCACAGCGCCGCCTTCTCGGGCGCCGCCATCGCGAGGTTCTTCGGCACCATCTCGCCGATGACCAGGTGGAAGAAGACCACCGCGGCCAGCGCGATGACATAGCCGAGCGGATGGATCACACCGTCCGGAAGGTGGATCGCCTCGAACACCGGCTCCAGCAGCCGCGCGACGGTCGGTTCGGCGACCGCGCCGAGCGTCAGGGAGCACATGGTGATCCCGAACTGCGCGGCGGCCATCATCTGCGGCAGCCGCTCCAGGCCGTACAGCACCTGCCGGGCCCGGGTGGTGCCGAGCGGTTCGATCTGGCTGCGGCGCACGGAGACGAGGGCGAACTCGGCGCCGACGAAGAAGCCGTTCGCCAGCACCAGCAGGGCGGCGAAGACCAGTTGGAGCACGCTCATCGGGCGGCCTCCGCGACGCTCGCCGCCGGGGCCGTCCTGACCAGGCGGACCCGTTCGGCGCGGTAGTGGCCGACCTGGCGGACCGCGAGCCGCCAGCCGGGCAGTTCGGCCCGGTCGCCGGGGGCCGGGATCCGGCCGAGCAGGTCGGCGACCAGTCCGGCGACGGTCTCGTACGGCCCCTCGGGCACGTCCAGGCCTATCCGCTGGAGGATGTCGACCCGGCAGCTGCCGGCCACGTCCCAGGCGGGCCTGCCGTCCTCGGGCGGGGCGGCGGCCAGTTCGGGCACGTCCTTGGCGTCGTGCTCGTCGCGGACCTCGCCGACCAGTTCCTCGACGATGTCCTCCAGGGTGACCACTCCGGCCGTGCCGCCGTACTCGTCCACCACGACCGCGATGGGCTGTTCGCTGCGCAGCCGGGCCAGCAGGGGCTGGACGGGCAGGGTCTCGGGGACCAGCAGCGCGGGGCGGGCGATGCGGCCCACAGGGGTGCGCAGCCGGTCGCGCGCCGGGACGGCGAGGGCGTCCTTGAGGTGGGCCATGCCGACGATCTCGTCGATCTTCTCCCGGTAGACGGGGAAGCGGGACAGTCCGGTGGCCCGGGTGAGGTTGACCACGTCCTCGGCGGTGGCCGAGTCCTGGAGCGCGCTGACCTTCACGCGCGGGGTCATGACGTGCTGCGCGGTCAGCTCGCCCAGCGAGAGGGTGCGCACGAACAGGTCGGCGGTGTCCTGCTCCAGGGCGCCGGCCTGCGCGGAGTGCCGGGCCAGGGAGACCAGTTCGCCGGGAGTGCGGGCGGAGGCCAGTTCGTCGGCGGGTTCGACGCCGAGGGCGCGGACCAGCCGGTTGGCGACCGTGTTGAGCGCGGCGATCACCGGCCGGAACAGCCGGGAGAAGTGGTGCTGGGGGCCCGCGACGAAGCGCGCGACCTGGAGCGGCCGGGAGACCGCCCAGTTCTTGGGCACCAGTTCACCGATCACCATCTGGATGGCGGAGGCCAGCAGCATGCCGACGAGCACGGCGGCACCGGAGGCGGCGCCGTCGGGCAGGCCGAGCGCGGCGAACGGGGTGGCCAGCAGCCGGCCCAGGGCCGGTTCGGCGAGCATGCCGACGACCAGGGAGGTGATGGTGATGCCGAGCTGGGTGCCGGAGAGCTGGAAGGAGAGTTCCTTCAGCGCGTCCACGACCGTACGGGCGCGCTTGTCGCCGTCGGCGGCGGCCTTCTCGGCCTCGGGGCGCTCGACCGTCACCAGGCCGAATTCGGCCGCCACGAAGAATCCGTTGGCCAGAATCAGCACGAACGCGGCTGCGAGGAGCAGCAGAGGGGTGGTCACGATGCCGCCGCCTCCCCGGTATGTCGGGTGGGGGCGGCGCAGGTACTACAGGACGATCCGTCCATCGCCGGAGGGATTCACTCCTCGGGTCGCAGGAACCCCTGGCACCGGGCGGCGCACAGGGGCGGAGGCGCGATCGGCGCGGCCTCCGCCCACCAGGTTAATCAAGACACGGGCCGGGCGGGCAGGGTGGGCGACCCGGAGTCGGCCCCGAGTCAGCCCTGATCTTCCCCGGGGCGGACGGCCGAGTGGGCCTCGGCGAGCGCCCGCAGCGCCCTGGCGTCGGCGATCGCCCGCTGCCTGGCGATGCCCGGCTGGATGCCGAGCGCGGGCAGGCTGGTGCCGTCGCTGAGGTTGAGGAACACCCAGGGATCGCCCGGACGGAGGTTCACCTGAAGGATCTCCGCCCAGTCCAGGCGCCGGCTGCTGGCGATGTTCACGACGGTGACACCGCTCTCGTCGGCGACGACCTTGATCCGGGCCAGCTGGGCGAGCACCCAGAAGATCAGTGCCCCGGTGACCACGAAGTTCATCCGCTCCCCCGGGCCGAGGCCCTCAAGGAGCAGGGCGACCCCGGAGATGGTGAGGAAGATCGCCACGGCGGCGGTGAGCAGGATGGCCCGGGTGTGGCCCGGCCGGAAGGTGACGGGGAGGCCGGGCAGGGTCGGCATGTCGGACATCACATACCCCTCAGAGGCGGCAGGCGTGGATGGCCGTGGTCAGGATGGCGCGGGCGCCGATGGCGTAGAGGTCGTCCATGATCCGCTGCGCGTCCTTGGCGGGGACCATGGCGCGGACCGCGATCCAGCCCTCGTTGTGCAGCGGGGAGACGGTCGGGGACTCCAGGCCGGGGGTGAGGGCGACGGCCTTCTCCAGCTGCTCGACCCGGCAGTCGTAGTCCATCATCACGTACGTGCGGGCGACCAGGACGCCCTGGAGGCGGCGCAGGAACTGCTGGACCTTCGGCTCGGCGGCCTCCTCCGCGTCCGCGCCGGTGCGGCGGATCACGATGGCCTCGGACTTCATGATCGGCTCGCCGAAGACCTCCAGGCCCGCGTTGCGCAGGCTGGTGCCGGTCTCCACGACGTCGGCGATGACCTCGGCGACGCCCAGCTCGATCGCGGTCTCCACGGCGCCGTCCAGGTGGACGACGGAGGCGTCGACGCCGCTGTCGGCGAGGTGCCGGGCGACGATGCCCTCGTAGGAGGTGGCGACCGTACGGCCCTTCAGGTCCTCGACGCCGTTCGCGGTGCCCGGCTTCCCGGCGAAGCGGAAGGTGGAGCGGGCGAAGCCCAGCGGGAGGATCTCCTCGGCGTCCGCGCCGGAGTCGACCAGCAGGTCGCGCCCGGTGATGCCGATGTCGAGGCGGCCGGAGGAGACGTAGATCGCGATGTCGCGGGGGCGGAGGTAGAAGAACTCGACCTCGTTGCCCGGGTCGACGATCCGCAGTTCCTTGGACTCCCGGCGCTGCCGGTAGCCGGCCTCATGCAGCATGTCCGCCGCAGGGCCGGACAGGGAACCCTTGTTGGGGACGGCGATGCGCAGCATGAGGACGGCTTCCTTTGCGGTGAAGGGGGGCGGTGCGATGTGCCGCGGCGGAGCGCGGCGGTTCGGTCAGAGGTGGGCGTAGACGTCGTCCAGGGAGATCCCGCGGGCGACCATCATCACCTGGACGTGGTACAGCAGCTGGGAGATCTCCTCGGCTGCCGCCTCCTTGCCCTCGTACTCGGCGGCCATCCAGACCTCGGCGGCCTCTTCGACGACCTTCTTGCCGATGGCATGGACCCCCTTGCCGACCAGTTCGGCGGTGCGGGAGGTGGCGGGATCGCCGTGGGCGGCCTTGTGCTGGAGCTCGGTGAAGAGCTCCTCGAACGTCTTCTTGGACATGGTGGTCCTTACCCTACGCGCTCCGACCGGCGCCTCAGTGCCAGGGTTCGGATACCGAACGCAGCGTCGCGGCCGTCGAGACCGCCGCGATCACCGCCTCGTGGCCCTTGTCCTCGCTGGAGCCCTCGATGCCGGCCCGGTCCAGGGCCTGCTCCTCGGTGTCGCAGGTGAGCACGCCGAAGCCGACCGGGACGCCGGTCTCCACGGAGACCTGGGTGAGGCCCTGGGTGACGCCCTGGCACACGTAGTCGAAGTGGGGGGTGCCGCCGCGGATGACGACGCCGAGGGCGACCACCGCGTCGTAGCCGCGCGCGGCCAGCACCTTGGCGGCGACCGGGAGCTCGAAGCTGCCCGGGACCCGGATCAGGGTCGGCTCGTCGATCCCCAGGTCGCCGAGGGCACGCAGGGCGCCGTTCACCAGACCGTCCATCACCTTCTCGTGCCACTGCGCCGCGATGACGGCGACCCTGAGGTCGCCGGCGTTGCGTACGGACAGTTCCGGTGCACCCTTGCCGCTCACGTCTCTCCTAAGTGCCTTCTTGCTCGACTGGTGTTGCTGGTCTTACTGGTGTTGCTGGTCTTACTGGTGTTGCTGGTCCTACTGGTGTTGCTTGTCTACCGGTTCTACTGGTTCGGGCAGGTGGCCGGGGTGTCCAGCCAGGGCAGGTCGTGGCCCATCCGGTCCCGCTTGGTGCGCAGATAGCGCAGATTGTGCTCGCCCGCCTGGACCGGCATCGGCTCGCGCCCGGCGACCCGCACGCCGTGGCGCTCCAGCGCGTCGGCCTTGTCGGGGTTGTTGGTCATCAGCCGGACGCTGCGCACACCGAGGTCGGCGAGGATCTGGGCGCCGGCCCCGTAGTCGCGGGCGTCGGCGGGCAGGCCGAGTTCCAGGTTGGCGTCGAGCGTGTCGCGGCCCTGCTCCTGGAGCTCGTAGGCGCGCAGCTTGGACAGCAGGCCGATGCCGCGGCCCTCGTGCCCACGCAGGTAGACCACGACGCCGCGGCCCTCCTCCTGGATACGGGCGAGGGAACTGTCCAGCTGGGGGCCGCAGTCGCAGCGCAGCGAGCCGAAGACATCGCCGGTCAGGCACTCGGAGTGCACACGGACCAGGACGTCCTCGCCGGTGCCGATCTCGCCGTGGACGAGGGCGACGTGCTCGACGCCGTCGACGGTGGAGCGGTAGCCGTGCGCGGTGAAGGTGCCGTGCCGGGTGGGCAGCCGGGTCTCGGCCTCGCGGCGGACGGTGGGTTCGGTGCCGCGGCGGTGGGCGATCAGGTCCTCGATGGAGATGATCGTCAGACCGTGCTTGCGGGCGAACGGGATCAGCTCGGGCAGCCGCAGCATCCGGCCGTCCTCGCCGGCGATCTCCACGATGGCGCCGGCCGGGCGCAGCCCCGCGAGCCGGGCGAGGTCGACGGCGGCCTCGGTGTGGCCGTTGCGCTCCAGGACGCCGCCGGGCCGGGCGCGCAGCGGGAAGACATGCCCGGGGCGCACGAAGTCGGCGGGGCCCGCGGTGCCGCTCGCGAGCAGCTGGAGCGTGGTGGCCCGGTCGGCGGCGGAGATGCCGGTGGTCACGCCGTGCGCGCCGGAGGCGTCCACGGAGACGGTGAAGGCGGTCTTCATCGACTCGGTGTTGTCCTCGACCATCTGCGGCAGCCGCAGCCGGTCGAGTTCCGCGGCCTCCATGGGGGCGCAGACCAGGCCCCGGCACTCGCTCATCATGAAGGCGACGATCTCGGGGGTCACCTTCTCGGCGGCGATGACGAGGTCGCCCTCGTTCTCCCGGTCCTCGTCGTCGACGACGATCACGGGGCGCCCGGCGGCGATGTCGGCGACGGCCTGCTCGACGGGGTCGAGGGTGAACTCCTCGATGCTGTCGCCGTCGTAGGAGTAGGAGTAGGGGTCGTAGAGCGGGGTGGCCGGGGTCATGCCGGTGCTCCTTCCAGAACGGGCCGCGGGCTCTTGCGGGAGCGCAGCCACCAGTCGCGCATGCCCCACAGGACGAGTGCGCCGTAGATGACGTAGACGAAGCCGGAGAAGGCGTAGCCGTCGGCGAAGTTGAGGGGGACGCCGACGAGGTCGACGAGCAGCCAGGCGAACCAGAACTCGACCATGCCCTTGGCCTGGGCGTACATCGCGACGACGGTGCCGACGAAGATGTAGGCGTCCGGCCAGGGGTCCCAGGACAGTTCGGGGAACGCGGTGAACAGCAGGGCGACGGCGACGGTGCCGATCGCGGCGGCGCCGACCAGGGCGGCGCGCTCGCGCCAGGTGGCGAACCGGGGGGAGATGTGGCCGTCACCGGCGCCGCCCCGGCCGCGGTTCCACTGCCAGAAGCCGTAGACGGCGACCACCATGACGACGGCCTGCTTGCCCGCGCTGCCGGTGAGGTGGCCGTAGAAGGCGGCGAAGAGGACCAGGCCGGAGACGAACTGCACCGGCCAGCTCCACAGGGAGCGGCGCCAGCCGAGGACGAGTCCGATCAGGCCGAGGATGTTGCCGGTCATGTCGGACCACAGGATGTGCTGTCCGAAGAGGGTGAACGCCTCGGTGTTGAGCGAGTTCACCGGCCGGCCTCCTGTCCGCTCCCGTCGGCGCGGCCCGCCGCAAGGAGCCGCTCGACGTACTTGGCGATGACGTCCACCTCGAGGTTCACCGGGTCGCCGGGCTGCTTCACGCCGAGCGTGGTCAGGGCGAGGGTGGTGGGGATGAGGCTGACGGTGAAGTGGTCGGCGCCGGCTTCCACGACGGTGAGGCTGATGCCGTCGACGGTGATGGAGCCCTTCTCGACCACGTAGCGGGCGAGGCCGGCGGGCAGGGAGATCTTCACGATCTCCCAGTGCTCGGAGGGCGTGCGCTCCAGGACCTCGCCGGTGCCGTCGACATGGCCCTGCACGATGTGGCCGCCGAGGCGGGCGCCGACGGCGGTGGGGCGTTCGAGGTTGACGCGGGAGCCGGTGGTGAGCGCGCCCAGGCTGGAGCGCTTCAGGGTCTCGGCCATGACGTCGGCGGTGAACTCGTCGCCCTCGTGGTCGACGACGGTGAGACAGACCCCGTTCACGGCGATGGAGTCGCCATGCCGGGCGCCGTCGGTGACGACGGGGCCGCGGAGCCGGAAACGGGAGGCGTCGCCGAGATTCTCGACGGCGGTGACCTCACCCAGCTCTTCGACGATTCCGGTGAACACTTCCCGGGTCCTCCTGCCTCGTGGGGCACGGACTCCGGGGCCTGTCGACGGACGACAGAATCTACGGGTGAGCACACACTCGGGGCGTCGCCGACAAGGGCCCGTCCGGATACGGACGAGACCGGATACGGCGGCGCGCACACGAAACGCGTGCCCGCCCGCCGCGCACTGCCTCCCATCCGGACTTTAACCGTCGGTCCAGGAATTTCACCTGGTCAACCGGTCGCTGGAGGCGACCGGGTCGCGGACTGTAACCGCCGGTTCGGACTTTCACCGACCCCGGAGTGCGCTGCTTCTGGTACACGGCCAGTGTGCCACGCCGGGTGGCCGCGCCGACAGGGGGTCCGTGTGGGCTCGCTCACAGTCCGTGTCCTCGCGTAACGGGCACCCTGACACCCACCGTCAACTCCCTCCCCTCCGGCGCAGGTTGCCCCCTCCCCTCCCATTGACCGTAATGGTCTAGTCCTTTTAGGGTGCCGATCGGGCCCGGCGGCGGTGACGACGGCCCTTGCCCGCCGCCGGGTCGCCAGCGGTCCGGAACCGGGGCGATGTCACTTTTCCGGGCGGCTGTCCGGTCGGCAGGTCGCCGAGCGGCTGCGCACGGACGGGCACGGGGTGCGGGTGCTCAGCCGGCACGCCCGGCCGTACGGCGTCGATCTGCGCGCGGGCGGGCCGGAGCTGGACGCGGCGCTCGCGGGGGGGACGGTGGTGCACTGTGCGAGCAGTCCCCGGGGCGGGGACGAGGAGGCGGCCGGGCACCTGCTGGCGGCGGCGCGGCGGGCCGGGGTGGGGCATCTGGTGTACATCTCCATCGTGGGGGTGGACCGGGTGCCGTACGGCTACTACCGGGCCAAGTACGCGGTGGAGCGGTGGAGCGGCGGATCGAACGCTCCGGGCTCGGTTTCACGATCCTGCGCACGACCCAGTTCCACGATCTGCTGGTGTCGCTCTTCGGCACCCTCGCCAGGCCGCCGGTGATGCCGCTGCCGGCGCGCGTCTCCGACCAGCCCGTGGAGGGCTTGAGAGCGCTTTGACCTGGGGTTCGGCGGGGGCGAAGCCTTCGGCAGTCGTGTTGATCACTGACTGTCTGGAGGTCCGGGGTGCCGGTCGGGTTTCTGACGGATGAGCAAGCCGCGAAGTACGCGGCGTATGACGGGGCGCCGTCCCGTACGGAGTTGGAGCGGTTCTTCTTCCTGGACGATGCGGATCGGGCGCTGACCGAGCCGAAGCGGCGGGCACACAACCGGCTCGGGTTCGCGGTGCAGATGACCACGGTGTCGTTTCTCGGGGCGTTCCTGGACGATCCGGCCGACGTGCCGGGGGTTCGCGTCCGCGCCGCAGTCGGCGGACCTGCCGGATCAGAAGATGTGGCGCATCGACCGCGCCGCCGATTACGGCGCCTTCCAGGACGCAGCCCGCAGCCGGGTCGACCTCGCCAGGATCGAACGTCACTGGGAGGACATCCTTCGGATCATCGGCTCCATCCACACCGGCGCCGTGCGCGCGTACGACGTGATCCGGATGCTGTCCCGCGACGGCCGGCCCACCCCGCTCGGCGACGCGACCGCCCACTACGGGCGGATCGCCAAGACCCTGCACATCCTGCGCCTGGCCGACGAGCCCGGCTACCGGCGGCAGATCAAGAGCCAGGCGAACCTTCAGGAGGGTCGCCACTCCCTCGCCCGGAAGATCTTCCCTGGCCGGTCCGGGCAGCGCTACCAGCGCTGCCTCTCCCCGTTCGTGCGGCATCACGTCGACATGCCCGGCCGGTACTCCTTCCAGCTTCCCGACCTGCCCGGCGGCCTGCGTCCGCTGTCCGGCGGTGCGCATGACGAGATCTCCGACAGAGCCTGGAATTCCCCAGCCCGGTCACCGGGGGCGGGCGACATGGGGCTCCGCAGGTGGCCGCAGGCGGTTGGAGCGGTTCTTCGGACAGGTGTCGCCCGTCAGGGCTGCCGGGTCGACGGTGTGCTGGTGGATTGCGCGTTCTGTTCGTGTCTGGTCGTCGCGGACCAGCTGGCGAGTAGCTTCAGGCCGTCCTCGGCGGCGGTTTCGGGGGGCGCGCTGTAGACGACCACGCTCAGGCCGCTGTCGTCCGGCAGGCTCATGGTCTCCTGATCGAGTTCCAGTTCGCCGACGAGCGGATGGTTGAGGCGTTTGGTGCTCTCGCGGAAGACATGGACGTCGTGGGAGCCCCACATCACGCGGAAGGTGTCGCTGCGGGTGGACAGTTCACCGATCAGGTTCGACAGTTCCCGGTCGTAGGGGCTTTTCCCCGCCTCGACGCGTAGCGCGCCCACGGCGAAGCGGGCCATGCGCTCCCAGTCGGTGTAGAACCGCCTGGCTGCTGGATTGAAGAACGCGAACCGGGCGACGTTCGCCCCGCATGTCGGGTCGGCGTACATCGCCGAGTACAGGGCCCGGCCCAGCGGGTTGGCGGCCAGCGCATCGAGGCGGTTGTTCATCACGTATGCCGGCATCCCCGGCATGCCTTCGACGATCCGCGCCACGCTCGGCCTCACCGTCGGCCGGACCTCCCGCTGCCGTGCCCGCGCCTTGGGCGCCGGTCCGGCGGCGCGGGCGAGGTCGTACAGGTACATGCGCTCGGTGGCATCCAGTCGCAGTGCCTGGGCGAGGGCGTCCAGCACGCTGTCGGAGACACCCCGCAGGTTGCCGCGCTCCAGGCGCGTGTAGTACTCGACGCTCACCCCGGCGAGCGTGGCGACCTCGCCCCTGCGCAGTCCGGGCACCTGCCGCCGGCCGTAGGTCGGCAGACCCGCCTGCTCGGGGGTGATCCTCTCGCGTCGGGAGCGGAGGAATGCGCTGACTGCGTCCCGGTTGTCCATGCCGACCAGGGTAGGCAGGCCGCGCGAGGGGTGGGGGGTCCCTGCCAGTACCCCTCGCAGCAGAGACTCCCCGGTCACGGCCGTCTGCCGTTGCATGGTGCGTGCCCCGATCCCCGGGGACCGACCGGTGCGAGGACGCAGGCCCCCCGGCCGGCCGACCTTTCTTGTACCGGAAACAAACCTGAAGGGCACGCGAGATGAGCAACCAGATGAAGACGGTGACGGAGAGCCCCGCGGAGGTCGTGCGAGGGCTGTATGACGCGCTGGGCAAGGGCGACGTGCCGGGTGTCCTGGCCAAGCTCGACCCCGAGGTGATCGTCGACGAGCCGACCCAGCTCCCCTACGGCGGCGTGCACCAGGGCCGCGAGGTGTTCGTGCAGTCGATCCTGGGCGCGATGATGGGCTACGCCAACGTCGCCATCACTGATGCCGAGGTGTTCGAAGGCCCGGCCGGCGTCATCGGAACGCTCACCGGAACGCTCACGGCCCACACCACCGGTGAGGAATTCCCGCTGACCATGGTCGAGATCCACCAGGTCGGGGACGGAACGGTGCGCAAGATCGACGTCTACACCAAGAACCCCCACGAGCTCGCCGCGTTCTACGCGCGCGCCGAGGCGGGCACCCGCTGACGACGGCACCCCTTCACGAGTCCGGCCGAGTTGCCTCACGGCAGCGCAAGCAACTCGGCCGACTCATGCCCAGGCCCAGGCCGTCGCATCGATGACCCCTGTCCGCATCAGCGACACCGCGACCAGCCACGCGCACCACACAGCGAAGGACACACCATGACCACCACCTGGTTCATCACCGGCACCTCCTCAGGCTTCGGGCGACTGCTCACCGAACGCCTCCTGGCCCGTGGCGACCGCGTCGCCGCCACGCTCCGCCGGCCCGACGCTCTCGACGACCTCCGCGCCGAGCACGGCGACCGGCTCTGGACCGCCCTGCTCGATGTCACCGACACCGAGCAAGTGCGTCGCGTCGTCACCGAGGCGTTCAAGACTTTCGGCACGATCGACGTCGTCGTCAACAACGCCGGTTACGGCGTCCTCGCTTCCGTCGAGGAGGCATCCGACGAGCAGATCCGGCGCGTCATCGACACCAACCTGCTCGGCTCGATCCAGGTCATCCGTGCCGCCCTCCCGCACCTGCGCGCCCAGGGCCGAGGCCGCATCCTGCAGGTGTCCACCGCGGGCGGTCAGACCACCTACCCCAGCCTCGGCTACTACCACGCCTCCAAGTGGGGCATCGAGGGGTTCTGCGAGACCGTCGCCCACGAGATCGCGCCGTTCGGCCTGGCCCTGACCATCATCGAGCCGGGTGCGACCCCCACCAGCTTCGGCACGTCGCTCGACATCGCACCGCCCCTGCCCGAGTACGAGAACACCCCCGCGGCCGACACCCGGCAGGCGTTCCTCGGCGGCCACTTCCCGGTGCCCAACAGCGCGGAGAAGCTCACGGACGCGATGATCGACCTCATCGACTCCGGCGCGACCCCGCTCCGCCTCCCGCTCGGCCCCGACACCTACGAAGACGTCCGCGCCGCCCTCACCGGCCGGCTCGCCGAACACGAGGCTCATCGCGACATCGCCCACTCGGTGGCGGCCACAACCGCCCGGTGACCGAGACCAGGCGTCAGTCGCCGTCGACGACGAGTCACTAAAGCGGGTTCGCCGTACTCGGCGATGTATGCCGCGCGGTTCTCCGCGATGATCGCCCGGCCGCCCTCTGCGGTGAGGTGGTCGACCGAGGAGACGGCCGGCACTTGCCGCCCGTCGGCGTTGGACGTGATCAGTGCGATCCGGCGGGCCAGTTCGGCGAAGACGCTGGGAGCCGACTCGACCGGCGCGGACCCTGGAGGACCTTGGCCGACTGTGCCCTTGGCGGCGTGGGCTCGGAACGGCGGCGAACGGCGGTACGCGTCTGGCCGTGGTGTGGTTCACGGTAGGGCACACCGCTGACAGCGGGGTCAGCGGCGCGCGTCGCCGGGGGCCGGCAGACCGGTCAGCTCCGAGATCGCCTCGGGGGACGGCTTGAAGTAGCGGCGGACGTTCTCCGGCTTCTTGTGCCGCGACTTCGCCATCAGCATCAGCAGGGAGGCGCCCTGCTCGCCGAGGTGGGTCAGGGCGGAATGGCGGTACTCGTGCAGGTCCCAGCCGGTGCCCGGCCCGCGTACGGCGGTGTGCTCGTCCAGCAGGGCTCGGGCCTGGCCGTAGGAGAGCCGGGCCAGGCCGGTATCCGGGCACACGTCGCGCGGGCTGACGGCCTTCCCCGGGCCGGGGCGGCGGTGGGTGACGAACACCGGGCCCCGGGTCCGGCCGACGCGCACGCGCGCCTCGGCATCCCGCGGGCGTGGGGCGACGGCGCTGCGTTGGCTGCGGACGGCACCCACATGGACACCTACCTCGACAACCTGCTCGCCGAGACGTCCGTGCGGTACGGCAAGCCGGGCGGGATTGCCTACCACCACATCTCGGACACCTACGTCGCGCTGTTCACACACTTCATCCCGTGCGGCGTATGGGAGGCCGTCTACATCATCGAGGGCCTGCTCAAGAACACCTCCGAGTTGCAGCCCACCACTGTGCACGCGGACACGCCGGGCCAGTCCCAGCCGGTTTTCGCGCTCGCGCACCTGCTGGGCTTCGGCCTGATGCCCAGGATCAGGAACTGGAAGGGACGTCGGCGGGTGACCGCGGCGACCAACAAGGTCGAGGCGTTCAACGGCTTCTCCCAGTGGCTCGGCTTCGGCAACCGCGGCGTCATCGCCGACAACGACCCCGTCGAGCAGGAGAAGGCGATGAAATTCAACGCCCTGCTCACGAACGCGGTGATCTTCCACAACGCCCTGGACATCGCGGAAATCGTCCGGCAGCTGCTGGAGGAGGGCTGGGAGATACGCGTACGACCCCAAGATGGACGTCGACTTCACTCCGCTGCGGGACCAGCGCCCTGCTGCCGTCGGCTTCGGCCAGGCCGCCTGATCTCAGTGGGGCGCTGTGTCGGCGAGTGCGGGCTCTGCGGCAGGCCCCTCGGAGCTGCGGGGTGTCTGGGTGCGGTAGGAGTGGCCGAGTTCCGAGCCGAGTCCGAAGTAGTGGCGGAAGTTGTAGATGAGGGGGCTCCATGCGGCGGGGTCGATGTGGTCGGTGCCCGGAACGACGATCCGGGAGTCGGCGTGCACCTTGCACACGACTGCCTCGACGATGACGAAGTCCCCGGAGACGTCCGGCTGTACCCGTTCGGCACGGGCCTCCAGTTGAATCGGGCATCCGGCGACGCGAGGCGGCCGGACCCGATGGGAGGGCTCGCTGGTCATACCTGCGGCGGCGAACTTGTCGGGCTCGAAGCGGCAGCCCTTGGGCTTGCTGGAGGGCACTGGATCCCGGCCGGTCAGTGGCGCCAGCCGCTCCACGGCCGGCCACTGGGCGGGGGCCGGCAGGTTGATGACCAGGTCGGGGCGGCTGCCGAGGTTGTACGCGGTCTGCCCCTCACGGCCCAGTCCGATCACAACCGTCTTCCCGAGGGCCCATGCGGATGATATCGGGGCAAGGTTGAACGAGCCGTCCTGATTCTCTGTCGACAGGAGCACCACTGGCGTCCCGAAGTACAGGATGCTCGGCTCGATCTCCAGGTGGGTGGCGACTGTCTGTGCGGGCAGGGTGCTGGGGGGTGCCGTGTTCATGGCCAGAAGCCTAGGATCCGGTTGTTTCGGCCGGGGCCGAAGTGTCACAGGGGACAATGGACCGCATGGACACGCAGCGTGCACATGTAGCCGGTCCCGACCTGGCTACCGTGGCAAAGCTTCCGGCCGATGGCACGCGGGCAGGTTTCTGTCTGGCCCTGCTCGACGGCCGGGCTTGGACAGCGACGGAATTGGCGCGTCACGTGGGGGTGGCGCCCTCGACCGCGACTGAGCACCTGCACGCGCTCGTCCGCGGAAACCTGCTGGCTGAGGAACGGCAGGGCCGCCACCGCTACGTGCGTCTGGCCGGTCCGCACGCAGCCGAGCTGATCGAGAGCCTCGCCTCCATGGCACCTGAGCGCACCCCGGCACCCCGCTCCCTGTCGGCGTCCGGCCGCCGTCAGGCCCTCGCCCACGCCCGTACCTGCTAGGACCACCTCGCCGGGACCGTCGGAGTCGCCGTCACCGATGCGATGCTCGACCGAAGGCTGCTGGACCTGGAGCACGGACTCGGGCTCACCAGCGCCGGAGCGACCTGGCTCGAAGATCTCGGCATCACCGTCCCGACCGGCACGCGCCGACCATCGGTACGGTCATGCCTGGACTGGACCGAACGCCGCCCCCACCTGGCCGGCGCCGTCGGCGCCGCCCTGTGCCGTCACGCGTTCGACACGGGCTGGATCACTCCCATAGGTACCACGCGTGCCGTCGCAGTCACCCTCCTCGGCCGACAGGCACTCCGCCGCCGTCTCGGCCTGTCCGATGAACTCCTTTCGCAGAAATGAGTAGTTCTGAGAGATCGCGGACCCTCGCCCGACCGCGTCCGTTTTGCCCTTGATCTTCGTTCTCACAACCCCTCGCAAAACAGCATTCGCACAGTGCCCTTCGCGAGGCTTCCTCGGCGAGGATGCGGTAGGCGGTGGCGACCGATCAACTCATTGCCCCTTTGGCCCGTATCTGGGTCACACCCCTTCCCGGCCTGCAGTTGCACGACGGCGGGCACCGCTTTCCCCTTGCTACAGATAACAGGGCCGCTTCACGCGCGGCCCGGAGAGCATCACCGCAGCTCACGAACCATGCTCCCGCAGATAATTGGCGTTATCCGTGGGACGACTTCAGACCGGTCCCGCGGCTGACGCTCCGTCAGCCGCGGGACCGGTCT
>NZ_MUNF01000659.1 GCF_002154555.1 Streptomyces murinus | reverse complement strand
GGGTCGATGCCCAGTTCCTCGCCGAGGAGCCGGCGGACCTCGGCGTACTCCTCCAGGGCGGCGGCCTGGCGGCCCGACCGGTACAGCGCGAGCATCAACTGGCCGCGCAGGGTCTCGCGCAGCGGGTTCTGGTGCACGAGCTGGCGCAGGTCCACCACGAGTTCGGCGGACTCGCCGAGGCCGAGCCGCAGATCGAAGAGCTGCTCGGCGGCGGCCAGCCGGCGCTCCTCCAGCATGACCGAGGCGCGCTCGATGACCGGGGTGCTCTCGCCGGAGAGCAGCGGACCGCGCCACAGGGCCAGCGTGGCCTGGAGCGCGTCGACGGCCCGGGCGGGGTTCCCGGCGGCCAGGGCTTCCTTGGCGGTGCGCAGCCGGGCGTCGAACTCGGCCAGGTCCAGCTGGGTCTCGGTGACCACGACGCGATAGCCGGGGCCCTCGGTCACCAGGGTCTCGCTGCCACCGGGGATGCGCCGGCGCAGATCGGCGACGGCTTTGCGAACCTGGTGGGGGGCGGTCGCGGGCGGGTCCTCGTCCCAGACGGCCTCGACGAGCCGGGAGACGGGGAGCATCTTGCCGGACTCCAGCAGCAGCATGAGGAGCACGCGCTCCTGGATCGCCCCGCCCAGACGGAGTTTGGTGCCGCCCTCCCAGACCTCCAGCGCACCCAGCAGGTTGAATCTCAGTGGCCCCCCACCACCTGCCACCTTGGATCCCCTCACCGGTCGGAGTTCATGGATCTCGCTGTCCGTATGATCATATGTCGTCCGTGAAACGGGCGGTAGTGTGGTGTGGACCAGTCGCGTCGCGCGACGAGGGCGTGCACACCACCGCCGATCTGCCTGTCACGCTGCCCGCCCCCCGCCTGAACGGCCCCTAGTTTGGGGACCGGAAAACGTCAGGCGCGTGTCATGCGTCGTCGCTTCAGCGAAGGTGGGAATTGTGGCAACCAACCCTTTTGAGGATCCGGAAGGCCGCTACGTCGTACTCGCCAACGACGAGGGCCAGCACTCCCTCTGGCCGGTCGGCATCCAGCAGCCCGCGGGCTGGACGCTGGTGCGGGACGAGGGCACGAAGCAGGAGTGCGCCGAGTACATCGAGGCCAACTGGACGGACCTGCGCCCCAAATCGGCCGTCGCGGCCATGGGCGGCTGAGCCCGCCTCCATCCGCACGGAGCACGCCGAGAGCGGTGGTGGAACCGGCCCGCGGGCCGG
>NZ_MUNF01000658.1 GCF_002154555.1 Streptomyces murinus | reverse complement strand
TCGCCGATGCCTCGGGGGCGACGGCGTCGGTGTCCCGGTCGCCGATGCCTCGGGGGCGAAGGGGTAGGCATCAGTTCTCCTTGCGCAGCGCGAGGCGCAGGGATTCCAGTACGGCGGGGTCGTCGATGGTGGCGGGCGCCGGGGCGTCGTCCCCGTTGGCCAGTGAGCGCATGGAGGCGCGCAGGATCTTGCCGGAGCGCGTCTTCGGCAGGGCCGCCACCACCGTGACGTCCCTGAGCGCGGCGATCGGGCCGATCCGGTCGCGGACCTCGCGGATGATCTCCGCCTCCACTTCCTCGGCGTCGCGGACGGAGGTGGCCTTCAGCACCACGAAGGCGCGCGGCACCTGCCCCTTGAGGGCGTCGTACACCGCGATGACCGCGCACTCGGCGACATCGGGATGGGCGGCGACGACCTCCTCCATCGCGCCCGTGGACAGCCGGTGCCCGGCGATGTTGATCACGTCGTCCATGCGGCCCATGACGAACACATAGCCGTCCTCGTCGCGGTATCCGCCGTCGCCGGTGAGGTAGAAGCCGGGAAAGCGGGACAGATACGAGTCCACGTAGCGGTCGTCGTCCCCCCACAGGGTGGTGAGCGTCCCGGGCGGCAGCGGCAGCCGCAGCGCGATGGCGCCCTCCTCGCCCGCCGGGCGGTCGTGGCCCTCGAAGTCGAGGATCCGCAGGTCGTAACCCGGCATGGGGACACTCGGGGAGCCCGGCTTGACCTCCATCGGCTCCAGGCCACGCGGGTTCGCGGCGATCGGCCAGCCCGTCTCGGTCTGCCACCAGTTGTCGATCACGGGCACGCCCAGTGTCGTACGGGCCCAGTCGTAGGTGTCCGGGTCGAGGCGCTCACCGGCGAGGAACAGGCAGCGGAACGGCGTCATGTCGTACCGGGCCATCAGCTCGGCGGCCGGGTCCAGCTTCTTGATCGCGCGCATCGCGGTGGGGGCCGTGAGCAGCGCCTTCACCCGGTGCTCGGCGACGACCCGCCAGAAGGCGCCCGCGTCCGGGGTGCCGACCGGCTTGCCCTCGTAGAGGACGCTGGTGGCGCCGGTGAGCAGCGGGGCGTAGACGATGTACGAGTGCCCGACGACCCAGCCCACGTCGGAGGCGGCCCACCAGACGTCGCCCGGGCCGATGTCGTAGATGTTGGCCATGCTCCAGGCGAGCGCGACCGCGTGGCCGCCGTTGTCGCGCACCACGCCCTTGGGGCGGCCCGTGGTGCCCGAGGTGTACAGGATGTAGAGCGGGTCGGTGGCGGCGAGCGGCACACAGTCGGCCGGTGTGGCGCAGGCCATCGCCTCGCCCCAGTCCACGTCGCGCTCGGACAGTTCGGCGTGCGCCTCGGGGCGCTGGAGGATCACGCTGGTGCCGGGCGGGTGCGTGGCCAGGCGCAGCGCCTCGTCGAGCAGCGGCTTGTAGGGGATGACGCGGCTGCCCTCGATGCCGCAGGAGGCGGAGACCACGACCTTGGGGCGGGCGTCGTCGATGCGCAGGGCGAGTTCACGCGGCGCGAAGCCGCCGAAGACGACGGAGTGGACCGCGCCCAGCCGGGCGCAGGCCAGCATCGCGACGACCGCCTCGGGGACCATCGGCAGGTAGATCACGACGCGGTCGCCCCGGCCGACGCCCAGTGCGCGCAGCACCCCCGCGAACCGGGCGGTGAGCCGCCGGAGTTCGGCGTAGGTGTACGAGGTGGTGGTGCCGGTGACGGGGCTGTCGTGGATCAGCGCCGTACGGTCGCCGTGGCCGGCGTCGACATGGCGGTCGAGCGCGTTGAAGCAGGTGTTGATCCTCCCGTCCGGGAACCACCGGTAGAAGGGTGCCCGTGTGTCGTCCAGGATGTGTGACGGTTCCTCGTACCAGGTCAGCGCGGTGGCGGCGGCGGCCCAGAAGCCCTCCGGGTCGCTGATGCCACGCTGGTACTGCTCGCTGTAGACGCCCATCTGCGTCGTCACTCCTCGGGGTAGCACGCGCGGACAGCCCGCCTGTCCTCCATAGGGAGACCCTCCTCATGGAGACCCCTGCTCATATTGTCGCCAGTTTGAGTGCGGCTGCGTTCACATGAGCAGGAACACGCGGGGCCTCGGGGCGCGAGGACTGCCGCACGCGGGCCACGGCCGCGCGCGCCCGGATCGCCGATGCCACGGCGAAATTCACTCGCTCGGGTGGCTGACCGCGTGATTAATGTGCCGGGTGACAGAATTCAGGGTTCTCGATGACAGCACGGCGTGGCGGGAGGACGTCGAGCGGCGGCTCGTCGACGCGTACACGGCGGCGGGTCTCGGCGCGGCCGCGGCGCAGGAGTACCTGACGAAGGGGCGCGCCCTCGCCGGGGACTGGACGGTCGCGGAGATCGCGGACGCCGGGGCCCGGGCGGGCTGCGTGGCCGTGCGGGTGGGTGAGGAACGCGGGGTGCTCACGGGGCGTATCGGGGATCTGCATATCGACGCGGGCCACACCGGCCGGGGGCATGAACGGGCCGCCCGGGAATGGGCGGAGGGGTGGTGCGCCGAGCGGGGCGCGCGCCGGGTGGGTGTGCGGTTGACCGATCCCGCTCTGGGTGAGGTGTACGCCGCGTACGGTGTGCGCGGGCAGGTCAGGGTGCGGCCGGTCGGGGCCGCGCCGGAGCCGGCCGACGGTGTGACCGAGCGGCCGATGACACAGGCCGAGTACACCGAGTGGCTCGCCCAGGAGAAGGAGGCCTACATCGACGGCATCGTCCGATCAGGGGCGATGAGTCACGCGGATGCCGTGCGCAAGTCGGACCAGGACTTCGCCGAGCTGCTTCCCGAGGGGCTCGCGACGCCCGACACCACGCTCCTGGTGCTGGAGGCGGCGGGCGAGCCGATCGGCACGGGGTGGCTGAAGCACGGATATCTGCCCGGGGTCACCTACGGGTACTCGCTGCACGTCCCCGAGGCACAGCGCGGCAAGGGGTACGGGCGGGCCGCGATGGCGGTCGGCGAACGGGCCACCTTCGCGGCCGGTGAATCGGCACTGATGTTCACCGTGTGGGGCGGGAACGAGGTGGCGATGAACCTCTACACCAGCGCGGGCTACGGGATCCTGGACGAGGAGCGTTCCGCCGAACTGCCCTGACGGCGCCCTCGCTCAAACCCAGCTGCTCACACCCACGTGTAGTTCTCGTCGGTGACGGCGTCCAGGGCGGCGTCACCGACGGCGGCGCGGGGGTGGTCCAGTGCCGCCAGCGCGGGTCCGACGGGCGGGAAGAGGGGCAGAGCGCCGGTCTTGCGGTAATCGACCCATTCGACGGTGCCGATCTCATGGCCGCCGTCGGGGAGTTCGTCCAGTTCCCGCTCGGCGAGGGTGGCGCGGAGTCCGGGGGTGATGTGGAGCCGGTAGATCAGGTGCAGCTTGCGCGGCGGCGGGGTCGGGCCCGGGCGGGTGACCCGTTGGTCGACCACCCACAGCAGGTCGCCGCCTTCGGCCAGGTCGATGTCCAGGTCGAGTTCTTCGGCGAGTTCGCGGCGCAGGGCCTGACGGAGGTCCCGTCATGGCGGGCAATATCGCAGCGCCCAGCCCGGTGCGACATCCGGTCCGGGCTCCGGGTTCTGGTCCGGTCTCCGGGTGAAGGGACCTCAGCGGACGAGTGCGTGTTCCCGGGAGCGGGGGACGACCGCCGTCCAGCCCGGTTGGCGGTCGATGCGGTCGCGGAGCGCGGCGGCGTCCGGCTCGCCGTGCACCAGGTAGGTGGTGTGCGGGTCGGGCAGGATGCGCCGCAGATGGTGCAGGCAGGGCTGGGCCTCGGCCTGGTGACTACGGCCCGCCGCGCGGTCGTACGCCGTACCCATCGGCCCGATGGCACCGCGGGAAGGGACCCATGGCCCCCTCCGGCACCGGATCCGGACCCGGGCGGCCCGTCGTAGAGGTCCCTCGGCCCCTGTGGGCGCGGGCCTCTCGGGGGCACCGTCGGAGGCGAAGGATTCGGCACGAGGCGGAGGTCTCCGTGATGAGCGGCAAACGGCATCTGTGGCGGTGGCGGAGCAATCCGCTGCGCCGGCGCGAGGACGTCCTGGAGGCGTGGATCGTGCTGGCCGTCTGGGCGGTCGTGGTGCTCGTCGGCGCGGTCGTCGCACCGCTGGCGTTCCGCACCGCCGAGCACCGGTTCGCGGAGCAGCGCGCTCAACGGCACCCCGTACGGGCGGTCCTGATGGCCGACGCGCCGCAGGGCATCGCCGCGCAGTGGTCGGCGGACGGCCGGGTGCAGGACACCGTGCGCTGGGTGGCGCCGGACGGTACGCCCCGTACCGGGCACACGCTGGTGGATCCGAGCCTGCCCCGGGGCACGACGGTGCACCTGTGGCAGGACGACCGGGGACAACTGGTCACGACGGCGCCCACGGACCGTGCCGAGGGGCACATCGAGGCCGGTCTCCTCGCCGCCGGTGCCGTGCTGGTCGCCGCGGCTCCGGTGCTGGGCGCGGGTGCCTTCGCGCGGGCCCGGCTCGACCGGCGCAGGCTGGCCCTCTGGGACCGGGAGTGGGATCTGGTGGGGCCCCGCTGAGCGCATTCGCGGGCGCCTGCCGTCAGCTTCCCGGCCGTCAGCCGTGCGAGGCGCCAGCCGTGCGAGGCGCCAGCCGTACGAGGCGCCAGCCGTACGAGGCGCCAGCCGTACGGGGTGTCAGCGGGGTGTCAGCCGTACGGGGTGTCAGCGGGGTGTCAGCCGTGCGGGGTGTCAGCGGGGTGTCAGCCGTGCGGGACGACCGCGACCGGGGCGGCGATGTGGTGCAGCGCGGAGTGCAGGACATGGCCGAGGTGGAAGCCGAAGGAGCGGGTGCGGATGCGGCGGCCGACCGCCACGAGACAGGCGTCGTGGCACTGGTCGACGAGGACCTGTGCGGCGCTGCCGCAGCGGCTCGCCTCGATCACCTCGATGTCCGGGTACTTCTGCCGCCAGGGGCGCAGCACCTCGGTCAGCAGGGTGGCCTGCCCGCGTTGCAGGTCGTCGTAGAGTTCGGCGTCGCCGTAGAAGCGGTAGAAGGAGGTCGGCGGCTCCGGCCAGACGTGGACGGCGCGCAGCGGGACTCCGTGGCGCGCGGCGGCGTCGAAGGCGAACTCCAGCAGCGGTTCGGCCGGTTCCTCGACGTCGAGGCCGAGCACGACGGCTCCGGTGCCGGGCGGTCTGCCCGCCGGCTCCGTCCGCTGTGCGTCTCCGGTCTCCTCCCCCGCCCGCACCAGCACCACCGGGCGTTCGGCGCGGGCCACGACGGCGAGGCTCACCGAGCCGACCAGGAAGCCGCCGAGCCGGCCGAGGCCCCGGGAGCCCAGCACGAGCAGTTCGGCGTCGCCCGCGGCCTCGCACAGCACATCGGCCACGGTCCCCGTGAGCTGCGCGGTGCTCACGTCGAGGTCCGGATGGCGGGCCCGGATGCCGGTGGCGGCTTCCTCGGCCATCCGCTCGGCCCAGCGCCGGTAGCTGTCGAGGTCGAACAGCGGGGTCCGGGCGGCCATCCTGGGCGTGGGCTCCTGGACGTAGACGATCTTCAGGGGCAGGCCGCGCAGCTCTGCCTCGCGGGCCGCCCACTCGGCGGCGGCCTGGCTCTCGGGCGAGTCGTCGATGCCTGCGGTGACGGTTCGGGACATGGTCCGCGCCTCCGGGGTGAGTTTTGGCACCGGCGTGATGCCGCGGTGGCGACCGGTGTCAGGTGCCGGGGCCGAGGAGGTTCTTCACCTCGACCACGTCGGCGATCCGCTCGATCTCCGCGAGCAGCCGCCGCGCGGTCGCCGCCTGCATCCGTCCGGTCAGTTCCACGATGCCGTCGTGCACGGCCACCTGCACGGCGTCCCGGTCGGCCGGCGGGCAGATCGCCTCGACCATCGCCTCGGCCTCGGCCCGGATACCGGCGTCGTCCATGATCAGCGCCTGGAGCAAGGCGTCCCTGCGGACGACGCCGACCAGCCGGCCCTCCCGGTCGGTGACGGGCATCCGCTTGAGCCGGGAGAGGGCGGCGAGCCACGCGGCCTCGGCGACGGTCGCCCCGGGCAGCACGGTGATCGCAGGGCTGGTCATCAGGTCGGCGGCGGTCTCGCCCCGGGCCTTGCCGTGCAGCCGGCGCTCGCGCAGCCCCCCGATGGGTCCGGGCCGATGACCGGACGCCTCGAAGGCGACCTTGGCCAGCAGATCGGACTCCGATACGACGCCCACCACATGGTCCTGCGCGTCGACCACCGGCAGCGCGCCCGCCTGCTCGCGCGCCAGCACCCGGGCGATGTCGCGGTAGGGCAGGCCGGCGCGGATGTGCGCGGCGGGCACGTCCATCACCTCGCGCACCTCGCGCACCACGGGCTGCCCGGGTTCGGGGAACGGCGACGGGGGCGGAGTCGGGGACGGGGGTGCCGGTCGTGCCCTCGCGGAGCGCCGCTCCGCGGGGGCGCCGTGTCCGGCCGCGG
>NZ_MUNF01000657.1 GCF_002154555.1 Streptomyces murinus | reverse complement strand
GTACCCGGCAGAGCGGGACGATCGACGACTGCTCGGGCAAGCCCCTGACCGAGCCCGTCTCGCTCCTGCTGTTCTGCGGAGACGGCATGGCCATGCTGCACGACCTGATCTGGACCGACTGGGGCAGCGCCACGGCCACCGCACAGGGCGTCGTCTCGGAGGTGGTCTGCCGGCCGAGCTGCGCCGAGGGCGGGGAGGTCACCTCGGCGGCCACGGTCGTCGTCTCCGGTCTGGCCGGCGGCCGCTACACCGTCATGGAGGTCCGGGCCCCGCGCTCGCCCACCGACCCGGACGCCCACTACACGCTCGACCTGCTCGGCCCGACATACCGGGGCTGACCCCGCTCACACCCCCCACGCGGTGAACGCCGCCCAGTGCACGGGGGAGGCGAAGGGACACTCGTCGGGGTCGGACTCCGGCCGGGCGTACCGTCCGCCCAGGGCCGCGAGGTGGGGACGGCCGTCGGTGTACCGCGCGAGGCCGGACCAGGTCAGCCGCCGCAGCCAGGTCCGCGCCGTACGCAGCGCGGACACCGGGGGCTCGCCCCGCCCCTCGCCGACGGGGGCGAGCAGCTCGTACAGCCGCGTCATCAGCAGCGCCGTCGCCAGATCGTTCACCTGCCACAGGCTGGTGATCGCACAGGCGGCCCCGGCCTGGAGGAAGCCGCCCGGCAGCCCGGTGAACTCGTCGGGCGCGTCGATGACCTCGTACCGCCCGGACTGGCAGGCCCCCGCCACCACCAGTCGGCAGCGCGGGAGCCGGAGCCGTACCAGCGTGTCCAGATCCAGTGTGCCGTCGGCGAGCGCCAACGAGGCGCCCCGGCCCACGAGTTCCGCACTCCCGTGGCAGCTCAGATGCAGATACGACGCCTCCGCGAGACGCGCCAGCAGCCACGCGACCGTCGCCTCGGCTCCCGTCGCGGACACGGCCTCCCCGCCCGGCTCGAACAGCGCCCGGATCCCGGCCAGTTCGCCGCGCGCACCGGGCAGCGAGCCGTCGGGATCCGCGACGGCGACCAACCGCGGCGGGGACGACGGCGGCCGGCCGGCGGCCGCCCGGGAGGCGGCGTACACCCCGGCCGACGGCGCGAGCGTCAACGTCCCCAGATCATCGAGCAGTTCACCCGCAGGGCCCAGCGGTACGGCCGGCAGCGGCACGTGTCCCAGCAGCCCGGTCGGTACGACGACCACCTCGTGCCGGGGGTCCTCCGCCAGCAGCCCGGCGAGGGGCCGCAGCAACGGGGCGAGCTCCCGCAACCGGTCGACCGCGCGCGGCAGTTCACGCCGCCGCGCGAGCGCACCGGCCTGCTGGGCCAGGAACAGCCCCGGCTCGGGGGTGTCCGGGTCCAGCGCCAGGAGCCGGACGACCGAGGAGCTGGTCACCTCGGGGACGAACACGGCGCGCACCCCGGTCCGCGCGTCCCGCGGCACCACGAGGACGCAGCTGCCCCAGACCGCGTTCACCAGATAGACGAGCGGCATCCCGCCCGCCGCCCGGACGACATCCGCCACCTCGGTCGTGCGCAGGAACCCCTCGAAGCCGGGGATCGCCCGGATCTCCTCGACCACGGTGCGCACCGCGCGCTCAGCCGCGGCCTGCACTCCCACGGCGGCGACGAAGTCTCCGGACGGCCCGACGAATCCCACGCCCGAGGCGCCGGAACCCCCTTCCGGACCGGCCCCGGCGGCAAACCCGCCGTTCGACGCGGCCCCGGCCCCTTCGCCTGCCGCGCCGGACCCTTGGACCGCCGCCCCGGCCCCTGCGACGGCCGCGCCGGGCCCTGCGACGGCCGCGCCCGCCCCTTCGAC
>NZ_MUNF01000656.1 GCF_002154555.1 Streptomyces murinus | reverse complement strand
GCCGGCCGTCGAGGACGGCGCCCGGACCCGGGCGATGCTGACCGAGGCGCGCGCCGTCCTCGACGGCCGGCCCTGGGGCGTGGGCGTGCTCGGCTTCGCACCCGAGGAGATCAGGAACGCCCAGCTGGAGGTCGTACGACAACTGCGGCCCACGCACGCCGTCATCGCGGGCGGGCGGCCCGCGCAGGCCGAGGCGCTGGAGCGGGCCGGGATCCGCACCTTCCTGCATGTGCCCTCGCCGGGGCTGCTGCGGCAGTTCCTCCAGGCCGGGGCGCGCAGGTTCGTCTTCGAGGGCTCGGAGTGCGGCGGGCATGTCGGGCCCCGGGCATCCTTCCCGCTGTGGGAGGCCCAACTCGCCGTACTGGACGACTTCCTGACCGACGCCGAACCCGGGACGGCGGCCCAGGTGGAGGTGTTCTTCGCGGGCGGCGTCCACGACGAGCGGTCCGCCGCGATGGTCGCCGCGCTCGCCGCGCCACTCACCGGACGGGGCGCCGCGATCGGGGTCCTCATGGGCACTGCCTACCTGTTCACCGAGGAGGCCGTCGCCCACGGCGCCATCCGGCCGCTCTTCCAGGAACAGGTCCGCGCCGCCACCGCGACCGCCCTGCTGGAGACCGCGCCCGGCCACGCCACCCGGTGCGTGCCCAGCCCGTTCACCGACGACTACCGGGACCGCGAACGCGCGCTGCGCACCGGGGGCCTGCCCGACCGCGAGGTGTGGGAGACCCTGGAACGCCTCAACGTGGGGCGGCTGCGCATCGCCAGCAAGGGCGTGGAGCGCGCGGACGACGGGGAGTTGCGGGACGTCGACGAGCAACGGCAGCTCACCGACGGGATGTTCATGGCCGGAGAGGTCGCCGTCCTGCGCTCCGCGACGACGACCATGGCGGCCCTGCACCGCTCGGTGACCGACGGCGCCGCCGACTTCCTCGCCGCCCGCGGCCGGCTCCCGGTCACCGAGTGGGAGCCGGCGCCGCCCGCGCCGCTCGATGTCGCGATCGTCGGCATGGCCTGCATGTTCCCCGGGGCACCCGACCTCGCTGCGTTCTGGGCGAACATCGTCGCCGGACGCGACGCGGTGACCGAGGTGCCCGCCGACCGCTGGGACCCGGACGTGCACCACGCCGCCGGGCACACCGCCTCCAAGTGGGGCGGGTTCCTGCCCCGCATCCCCTTCGACCCGCTGCGCTACGGCATCCCGCCCACCTCCCTCGGCAGCATCGAGCCCGTGCAGCTGCTGTCCCTGGAGGCGGCCCGGCGGGCCCTGGAGGACGCCGGATACGGCGAGCGGGGACGGGAGTTCGACCGCTCGCGCACCGCCGTGGTCTTCGGTGCGGAGGCGGGCAGCGACCTGTCCAACGCCGTGACCCTGCGGGCCGTACTCCCGTCGTACTACGGCAAGGTCCCCGACGGACTCGACGGCCAACTGCCCCGGCTGACCGAGGACTCCTTCCCCGGAATGCTCGCCAACGTCATCTCCGGCCGCATCGCCAACCGCCTCGACCTCGGCGGCGCCAACTTCACCGTGGACGCCGCCTGCGCCTCCTCCCTCGCCGCGCTCGACGTGGCCTGCAAGGAACTCGTCTCCGGCACCAGCGACGTGGTGCTGTGCGGCGGCGCCGACCTGCACAACGGCATCAACGACTACGTCCTGTTCTCCTCCGTCCACGCCCTCTCCCCGACCGGCCGCTCCCGCGCCTTCGACGCGGAGGCCGACGGCATCGCGCTCGGCGAGGGCGTCGCCTGCGTGGTGCTCAAGCGGCTCGCCGACGCCGAACGCGACGGCGACCGGATCTACGGCGTGGTCAAGGGCCTCGGCTCCGCCAGCGACGGCCGCTCCCTGGGCCTGACCGCACCCCGCCCCGAGGGCCAGCGGGCCGCGCTGGAGCGGGCGTACCGCAACGCCGGGGTCTCGCCCGCGCAGGTGAGCCTGGTGGAGGCGCACGGCACCGGCACCGTGGTCGGCGACCGCACCGAACTCAGCATCCTCGGCGAGGTGTTCGCCGAGGCCGGCGCCCGCACCGGCGGCTGCGCGCTCGGCTCGGTCAAGTCCCAGATCGGGCACACCAAGTGCGCCGCCGGACTCGCCGGACTGATCAAGACGACCCTCGCCCTCTACACCGGGGTCACGCCGCCCACCCTGCACCTGGGGCGCCCCAACCCGGCCTGGACCGAGGACGACAGCCCCTTCGCCTTCCACACCGAAGCCCGGCCCTGGGTCCGGCCCGCGGGCGAACGCTTCGCCGGAGTCAGCGCGTTCGGCTTCGGCGGCACCAACTTCCACGCCGTGCTGGCCGCCCACGGGGACGCGGTTCCGCCCCGGCAGACCCTGGACGAGTGGCCCGCCGAACTGTTCCTGTTCCGCGCCCGGGACGAGCGGACCGCGCACCGGCAGGCGGCCGAACTCCTCGAGGCCGCCGAGGCGGACGGGCGGCCCTGGCGGCTGCGCGACCTCGCCCTCGCCGCGGCCCACCGTGCCGACACCTCGCGAGAGGCGGTCCAACTGGCCTTCTTGGCACAGGACGTGGATCAGCTGACCGAGCGGCTGCGGGCGGTCCTCGACGGGCACGGCGACGGAGACGGCGACGCGGATGTCCGCCGCTCGGACCCGGTCGCCGGAAAGGTCGCCTTCCTCTTCCCCGGACAGGGCAGCCAGCGCACCGGCATGCTCGGCGAACTCCTCGTCGCACTACCGGAGTTGCGCGACCATCTGCAACCGGACCAGGCCGACGTCGTCTATCCGCCGACCGCCTTCGACGACACCGCGCGCGAGCGCCGCAGGACCGCCCTGACCGACACCCGGGCCGCCCAACCCGCCCTGGGCGCGGCCGGTCTGGCCGCCCACGCCTTCCTCGGCGCGGCCGGTGTCCAGCCGGATCTGGCCGCCGGACACAGCTACGGCGAACTGGTCGCCCTCGCCGCCGCCGGCGCCCTCGACCCGGACACCCTGCCCCGGCTCAGCGTCGAGCGGGCCGCCGCGATCCTGGCGGCGGCGGGCGAGGACCCCGGCTCGATGGCGGCCGTGGGCGCACCCGCCGAGGACGTCGTCGGTGCCCTGCGCGACGCGGGGGCGCCGGAGTCCGTCGTCGTCGCCAATCTCAACTCGCCGCAGCAGACGGTGATTTCGGGACCCACACTAGACATCGACACAGCGGTACGACTGCTGCGCGCGGCCGGGCTCGGCGCGAAGCGGATCCCCGTGGCCTGCGCCTTCCACAGCCCGCTGGTCGCCGGGGCGGGAGCGCGGTTCGCCGAGGCCCTCGCGGACCAGCCGGTGCGCGCGCCCGAGTTCCCGGTCTGGGCCAACCGCACGGCTACGCCGTATCCGCGGGACCCCGACGGGGTGCGTGCCGAACTCGCCGCCCAGATCGGGGCGCCGGTCGCGTTCGCCGCGCAGATCGAGGCCATGTACGAGGCGGGCGCGCGGATCTTCGTCGAGGCGGGCCCCGGGGCGGTCCTCACCCGGCTCGTCGGGCAGATCCTCGGCGACCGCCCGCACCGCACGGTCGCCCCCGAGCCCCGGCCCGAGGGCGGACTGCCCGGCTGGCTCGACGCCCTCGCCCGACTCGCCGTCGCGGGCGTCCCGGTGCGCACCGCCCGGCTCTTCCAGGGCCGCGACGCCGTCGACGCGCTGCGCGCCCCCACCCCCGCCCGACCCGGCTGGACGGTCGACGGACAGCTGGTCCGCACCGCCGACGGAGCCCTGCTCGCCGGTGCCCTGGCACCGGCCCGACGCGTCGTGGAGACGACTGTGACCACCGACCAGCCCAACGGCACCCCCGTCGACCGGGACGCGCTGATCACCGAATTCCTGCGCAGCGGACGGGAGATGATCGCGGCGCAGCGGGATGTGCTGCTCACGTACTTCGGGGGAACGGGGTCCCCGGTGGCCCCCGTGGCTCCGGTCGCGGCCGTCGCGCCGGTCGCCCCTCAGGCGTTGCCGTCGGCCGAACCTTCCCTCGTAGAAGCCGAGTTGGCTGCCCCCGTGGTCCAGGAGGAGGCCCCGGCCGCGTCCGCCGAGGACGTGGGGCGGGTCGTGCTGGAGATCATCAGTGAACGCACCGGCTATCCCGTCGACATGATCGAGCCCGATCTCGATCTGGAGGCGGACCTGAGCATCGACTCCATCAAGCGGGCCGAGATCGCGGGCGAGCTGGCCAAGCGGCTGGGCATCGCCGGGGGAGCGGAGCTGCTGGACGACGCCGAGCTGGAGGAGCTGACCAAGGCGCGTACGGCGGCGGCGGTGACGGCGTGGCTGGCGGCACGGGTCGGCGGCGGTACGGGGTCCGGCCGACCGGAGGAACAGGCACCGGAGCCGGCCGCGGCGCCGCTCGGTGTGGCGCCCCGGCGTTTCGAGATGCGGGCCGTCGAGCTGCCCGACGTCGGGCCGGAGGCCGGTTCCGATCTCGCCGGGCAGCGGTTCTTCCTGCT
>NZ_MUNF01000655.1:233-627 GCF_002154555.1 Streptomyces murinus | reverse complement strand
GCCGCCCTGGACGCGGCGCTGCACGCGATCGGGCTGCTGCCGGGCGCCGGACCGGCGGCCGGGCCCGGCACCGAGGGCGCCCCCGCCGGCGCGTCCGCCCCCACCCCCCTCCTTCCCTTCGTCTGGACCGGTGTCCGCCTGCACGCCCTGGGCGCCGGTACCCTGCGCGTCCGGCTGACCCGCGCCGACGACGCGGTCGCGGTGTCCCTCGCCGACCCCGCAGGACAGCCGGTCCTCAGCGCCGACGGTCTCGTCATGCGGCCCGTCGACCCGCGCCGGCTCGCCGGTCTCGGGCAACGCTCCGACGCGCTGTTCACCGTCGACTGGACGCCCGTACCGCTCGCCGCCGAACCGTACGCGCCCGGCACCGCCGTGGCCCTGTGCCACCCGGGCA
>NZ_MUNF01000655.1:0-153 GCF_002154555.1 Streptomyces murinus | reverse complement strand
CCACCGCGCTCGCCCTGGCCGAACCGCAGCTCGTGCTGCGCGACGGCGGCGCCGCGGTCCCGCGTCTGACGCACGCCGCACCCCCCGCCGACCCCGCCCGCCGCGTGCTCGACCAGGACGGCACCGTCCTGGTCACCGGCGGCACCGGCACCC
>NZ_MUNF01000654.1 GCF_002154555.1 Streptomyces murinus | reverse complement strand
ACGACCGCGTTCGCGCAGCGCCCCGCGGATCGGCGTGTCCGGCCTTCCGTGCAGCGGGTCAGACCAGGTTGACCGAGCGGGCCGAGGCGGCGCCGATCTCGGCGGAGACCTCGGCCAGCACGTTCGCCGTCACCGTGTCGTCCACCGTGAGGACGGCCAGCGCCTCGCCGCCCACCGTGGCACGGGCGACCTGCATGCCGGCGATGTTCAGACCGGCCTCGCCGAGGATGCGGCCGACGGTGCCGACGACACCGGGACGGTCCTCGTAGCGCAGGACCAGCATGTGGTCGGCGAGGGCGAGGTCGACGTCGTACTCCCCGACCGCGACGATCTTCTGGACGTGCTTGGGGCCGGCCAGGGTGCCGGAGACCGACACCTCCTCGCCGGTGCCGAGCGTGCCGCGCACGGTCACCACATTGCGGTGCTCGGTGGCCTCGGAGCTGGTGGTGAGGCGGACCTCGACGCCGCGCTCCTGGGCGAACAGCGGGGCGTTCACATACGACACCGTCTCGTCGACGACGTCCTCGAACACGCCCTTGAGCGCGGAGAGTTCGAGCACCTTCACATCGTGCTGGGTGATCTCGCCGTAGACCTCGACATCCAGGCGCACGGCCACCTCACCGGCGAGCGCGGTGAAGATGCGGCCCAGGCGCTCGGCCAGCGGCAGGCCCGGCTTGACGTCCTCGGCGATGACACCGCCCTGGACGTTGACCGCGTCCGGGACCAGTTCACCGGCGAGGGCGAGGCGCACCGAGCGGGCGACCGCGATGCCCGCCTTCTCCTGGGCCTCGTCCGTGGAGGCGCCCAGGTGGGGGGTGCACACGACCTGGTCCAGCTCGAACAGCGGGGAGTCGGTGCAGGGCTCCTTGGTGTACACATCGAGGCCGGCGCCGGCGACCCGGCCCTCCTTCAGCGCCGCGTACAGCGCCGCCTCGTCCACGATGCCGCCGCGCGCAGCGTTGACGATACGCACGCTCGGCTTGACCTTGCGCAGCGCCTCGTCGCCGATGAGGCCGAGGGTCTCGGGAGTCTTCGGCAGGTGGACGGTGATGAAGTCGGAGACTTCGAGGAGCTCGTCCAGGGACAGCACCTTGACGCCCATCTGGGCGGCGCGCGCCGGCTGTACGTACGGGTCGTAGGCGACGACCTTCATGCCGAAGGCGGACATGCGCTGCGCGACCAGGGCGCCGATGCGGCCGAGGCCGACGACGCCGAGGGTCTTCTCGGCCAGCTCGACGCCCGTGTACTTGCTGCGCTTCCACTCGCCGTTCTTCAGCGCGGCGTTCGCCTGCGGGATGTTGCGGGCGGTGGACAGCAGCAGACCGCAGGCCAGCTCGGCCGCGGTCACGATGTTGGAGGTCGGGGCGTTGACGACCATCACGCCGGCCTTGGTGGCGGCGGACACGTCCACGTTGTCCAGGCCGACGCCCGCGCGGGCGACGACCTTGAGCTTCTTGGCCGCGGCGACGGCCTCGGCGTCGACCTTGGTGGCGGAACGGATCAGGATCGCGTCGACGTCGGCGATGGCGGGCAGCAGCTCCGCCCGGTCGGCTCCGTTGCAGTGCCGGATCTCGAAGTCCGGTCCAAGGGCGTCGACGGTCGCGGGCGAAAGCTCTTCGGCGATGAGTACGACGGGTTTCGAGCTCACGTGGGTCCTCACAAGTCCAATGCGGACGGCCGTCCCGACGGCCGCTGGCGGAGGGGTGCTAGCCGCGTGGAAGACGCACGACGCTGTGGGCCTGACGCGTATGTTGTGCAGCAGTCTAGTGGCGCCGCGCTCTTCGTTTTGCGCCGCTGCGGAAGGATCACCCGGACGGGGAACTCCAATGTGGAGTGCTGTCGGAGATCGTGGCGAATGGGGGCCGGAGCAGCATGCCCCGGCCCCCTGACGCGAGGCTTACGCCTCCTCGTTCACCCAGCTCATCAGCTGACGCAGCTGCTTGCCGGTGGTCTCCAGCAGGTGCTCGGAGTCCTGCTTCTTGTACTCGTTGTACTTCTTCAGACCGCCGTGGTACTCGTCCATCCAGTTCTTGGCGAAGGTGCCGTCCTGGATCTCGGCGAGGACCTTCTTCATCTCCGCCTTGGTGGCGTCGGTGATGATGCGCGGGCCGGTGACGTAGTCGCCCCACTCGGCGGTCTCGGAGATGGACCAGCGCATCTTCTCCAGGCCGCCCTCGTACATGAGGTCCACGATCAGCTTCAGCTCGTGCAGGCACTCGAAGTAGGCGATCTCCGGCTGGTAGCCGGCCTCGGTCAGGGTCTCGAAGCCCGCCTTGACCAGCGCGGCGGTGCCACCGCACAGCACGGCCTGCTCGCCGAAGAGGTCGGTCTCGGTCTCCTCGGTGAAGGTCGTCTTGATGACGCCGGCGCGGGTGCCGCCGATGCCCTTGGCGTACGACAGGGCCAGCGCGAAGGCGTTGCCGGAGGCGTCCTGCTCGACGGCGGCGATGCAGGGCACGCCGCGGCCTTCCTCGTACTGGCGGCGGACCAGGTGGCCCGGGCCCTTGGGGGCGACCATGCAGACGTCCACGCCGGCCGGGGGCTTGATGAAGCCGAAGCGGATGTTGAAGCCATGGCCGAAGAACAGCGCGTCGCCGTCCTTCAGGTTCCCGGCGATGGACTCCTCGTAGACCTGGGCCTGGATCGGGTCCGGGACCAGGATCATGATGACGTCGGCCTCGGCCGCGGCCTCGGCCGGGGTGACCACGCGCAGGCCCTGCTCCTCAGCCTTGACCTTGGACGTGGAGCCCTCGTGCAGACCGACCCGGACGTCCACACCGGAGTCGCGCAGCGACAGGGCGTGCGCGTGACCCTGGCTGCCGTAACCGATGACCGCGACCTTGCGGTTCTGGATGATGGACAGGTCGGCGTCAGCGTCGTAGAACAGCTCGGCCACTTTGGGTTCTCTCCCTATGTGTGCAGGTGGTGCGTCCCACCGTATGACGGTGGGCGGTGAGGTGGTTTCGGGGTCTCGGCATACGGGCGAGCGGTGCGACCGGCCGCCCGTACGCGTCCGCAGCGGGTGTTACGCGGATCGGTCCAGGGCGCGCAGCGAGCGGTCCGTGATCGAACGGGCGCCGCGGCCGATGGCGATGGTGCCGGACTGGACCAGCTCCTTGATGCCGAACGGCTCCAGCATCTTGAGCATGGCGGACAGCTTCTCGCCTGACCCGGTGGCCTCGATGGTCACGGCCTCCGGGGAGACGTCCACGGTCTTGGCGCGGAACAGCTGGACGATCTCCACGATCTGGGAGCGGGTCTCGTTGTCCGCGCGGACCTTCACCAGAACGAGTTCGCGCTGAACGGCCTGATGGGGTTCCAGCTCGACGATCTTCAGGACCTCGACCAGCTTGTTGAGCTGCTTGGTCACCTGCTCCAGCGGCAGTTCCTCGACACCGACCACGATGGTGATCCGGGAGATGTCGGGGTGTTCGGTGACGCCCACCGCGAGCGAGTCGATGTTGAAGCCGCGGCGGGAGAACAGGGCGGCGATCCGGGCGAGGATGCCCGGCTTGTTCTCCACCAGGACGGAGAGCGTGTGCTTGGACATGGTCTTTTTACGTCTCTCTCGCTCAGTCGTCTTCGCTGTCGCCGAAGTCGGGGCGGACGTCCCGGGCGGCCATGATCTCGTCGTTCGAGGTGCCGGCGGCGACCATCGGCCACACCATGGCGTCCTGGTGGACGATGAAGTCCACGACCACCGGACGGTCGTTGATGGAATTGGCCTCCTCGATGACCTTGTCCAGGTCCTCGGGGCGCTCGCAGCGCAGCCCCACGCAGCCCATCGCCTCGGCCAGCTTCACGAAGTCCGGCACCCGGGTGCCCCGGGCCTCGGGGTTGACGTCGTCGGGACCGCTGTGCAGGACGGTGTTGGAGTAGCGCTGGTTGTAGAACAGAGTCTGCCACTGGCGGACCATCCCGAGCGCGCCGTTGTTGATGACGGCGACCTTGATGGGGATGTTGTTCAGGGCGCAGGTGGTCAGTTCCTGGTTGGTCATCTGGAAGCAGCCGTCGCCGTCGATCGCCCAGACCGTGCGCTCGGGCCGGCCGGCCTTGGCGCCCATGGCGGCCGGGACCGAGTAGCCCATGGTCCCGGCGCCGCCGGAGTTCAGCCAGGTGGCGGGCTGCTCGTACTGGATGAAGTGCGCGGACCACATCTGGTGCTGGCCGACGCCCGCCGCGAAGATGGTGCCCTCGGGGGCGAGCTGTCCGACGCGCTCGATGACGGCCTGCGGGGACAGCGAGCCGTCCTCGGGCCGGTCGTAGCCGAGCGGGTAGGTCTCGCGCCAGCGGTTGAGGTCGTGCCACCAGGCGCTGTAGTCGCCCTGGTGGCCCTCGCTGTGCTCCTTCTGCACGGCCTGGACCAGGTCGGCGATGACCTCGCGGGCGTCGCCCACGATCGGCACGTCGGCCTCGCGGTTCTTGCCGATCTCGGCCGGGTCGATGTCGGCGTGCACGATCTTGGCGTACGGCGCGAAGCTGTCCAGCTTGCCGGTGACGCGGTCGTCGAAGCGGGCACCGAGGGCGACGATCAGGTCGGCCTTCTGCAGCGCGGTGACGGCGGTGACCGCACCGTGCATGCCCGGCATTCCCACGTGCAGGGGGTGGCTGTCGGGGAATGCGCCGAGCGCCATCAGGGTGGTGGTGACGGGCGCTTGGGTGAGTTCGGCGAGGACCTTCAGCTCGGCGGTGGCCTTGGCCTTCAGGACGCCGCCGCCGACGTAGAGGACCGGCCGCTTGGCGGCGGTGATCAGCTTGGCCGCCTCGCGGATCTGCTTGGCGTGCGGCTTGGTGACCGGGCGGTAGCCGGGCAGGTCCATGACCGGCGGCCAGGAGAAGGTGGTCTTCGCCTGGAGGGCGTCCTTGGCGATGTCGACCAGCACCGGCCCTGGACGCCCGGTGGAGGCGATGTGGAAGGCCTGCGCGATGATCCGCGGGATCTCCTCGGCCTTGGTCACCAGGAAGTTGTGCTTGGTGATCGGCATGGTGATGCCGACGATGTCCGCCTCCTGGAAGGCGTCCGTGCCGATCGACTTCGAGGACACCTGGCCGGTGATCGCGACCATCGGCACCGAGTCCATATGGGCGTCGGCGATCGGGGTGACCAGGTTGGTCGCGCCCGGTCCGCTCGTCGCCATGCAGACGCCGACCTTGCCGGTGGCCTGGGCGTATCCCTCGGCCGCGTGGCCCGCGCCCTGCTCGTGGCGGACCAGGACGTGGCGCACCCGGGTGGAGTCCATCAGCGGGTCGTACGCCGGCAGGATCGCGCCGCCGGGAATTCCGAATACCGTGTCCGCCCCGACCTCTTCAAGGGAGCGGATGAGGGACTGCGCGCCCGTGACGTGCTCGACGGGGGCGGAGTGTCCGCCGGATCGGGGCCGGGGCTGCGGATGATGGGCCCCGGTGGCCTGCTCGGTCATCGGCTTCTCTTCTCGATGCTGAGGGTTTTTGCGAGGTTCGGGCGGAGTTCGTCAGTCGTACGAGGGTCACTCGTGCAACAAAAAACCCCTCGTGCCGTGAGGCAAGCGAGGGGAGCGCGCCGGTGAGGGTCGCTGGGGATTCCGGATCGCATTCCGGTGGGTCCCAGCTCAGCCGACGCGCTGTCCAAGTACGAGAATTCGGGTGCGCATGGCACTGACCCTCCCCCCGGGGCGCACCACGTGTCAAGTGGGTGGGACGGGCGTCTCAGAATGTGAGCGAAGGGCACTGCTGCCTCCGAAAACAGCGGGTACTCCTCCGGTGTACACCCCCGTGGCACCCAGCCGCCCCTGTGTTTCCCGCACTCTGCCCGCGAACGCCGGTTCGGCCGGCACATGGGGCCCGCTCGATGTGCGCGGGCCGGTCCCGGCATGGGCTCCGCCCGAGGCGTGCGCCCCGGCCGGCGCGTGCGCTCCGGCCGCCGCGTGTGCTCCCGTTCCGCTGTGCGGCACCGGGCAGGACCCGGCGCCGAGCGCCCGGCGCAGCCGGTACTCGTCCAGCGGACCGGAGAACGCCGCGCCGATGCCATGGGTGCAGCCCATCGCGCGCAGCGCCACCGCCTGCTCGGGCAGGTCCACGCCCTCGGCGACGGACTGGAGCCCGAGATCGCCCGCGATCCGCAGCAGCCCACTGGTGATCTTGTGCAGCCGCGCGGAGTCCACCACGCCCTCGACCAGGCCGCGGTCGAGCTTGAGGATGTCCACGGGCAGCCGCCGCAGCGCGGCGATCGCCGCATGGCCGCTGCCGAAGCCGTCCAGCGCGATCCGCACCCCGAGCCGGCTCAGCGCGGTCAGCCGCCGCTCCAGCTCGTCGAGACCGAGCCCCGGATCGGTGTCGGACAGCTCGATGACCAGGGCTCCGGGCGGCAGCCCGTATCTGGTCAGCAGTGCCTCCACCGAGCCGGGCGGCAGCGAGCGGTCCAGCAGCCGCCGGGCGCTCATCCGCACCGCCACCGGTACGACGAGCCCGCTCGCGGCCCGCTCGGCGGCCCCCGCCACGGACTCCTGGAGGATCCAGCGGTCCAGCTCGGCCGTCTTGTCGCCGTCCTCGGCCACCCGCAGGAACTCGGCCGGGGTGAACAGCACCCCTTGCGAGGACCGCCAGCGGGCCTGCGCCGAGACCGCCGTGATCCGGCCGTCCTCCAGACACACCACGGGCTGGTGCAGCAGCGCGAACTCCCCGTCGTGCAGCGCGGCGCGCAGCCGGGTGGCCAGCTCCGCCTTGCGTACGACGTCCTGCTGCATCTGCGGCTTGTACAGCTCGACCCGGCCCTTTCCGGCCGATTTCGCGCGGTACATCGCGAGGTCGGCGTTGCGCAGCAACTCGCCCGCGCCGAGGCCGGGTTCGGCGAAGGCGACGCCGATGGAGGCGTTGACCCGGACATCGTTGCCGTCGATCGCGTAGGGCTGGGAGAGGGTCATCCTGAGGCGGTCGGCGAGCTCCAGGATGTTGCGCTCCCGGGCGGCACGGTCATGGGTGCCGTCCCCGACGATCAGGGCCGCGAACTCGTCGCCGCCGAGCCGGGAGGCGGTGTCGCCCTGGCGGACCGCGTCCTGGAGTCTTCGGGCGGCCTGGACGAGGAGTTCGTCGCCGGCCTGGTGCCCGATGGTGTCGTTGACGGCCTTGAAGCCGTCGAGGTCGATGAAGAGCACCGCGGTGCCGCGCAGGGCGGCGCCCCGGTCGGTGGCCCGGCGGCCGGACAGGGCCTGCTGGACGCGCCGGGTGAACAGCGCGCGGTTGGGCAGGTCGGTCAGCGGGTCGTGCTCCGCGTTGTGCTGCAACTGCGCCTGGAGGCGCACGCGTTCGGTGACGTCCCGGCTGTTGAAGATCAGGCCGCCGTGGTGGCGGTTGACGGTGGACTCGACATTCAGCCAGCCGCCCCCGCCGCCGGAGCGGAAGCGGCACTCGATACGGGTGGTGGGCTCCGTCAGCGGGCTGGCCGCGAGGAAGCGGCGCACCTCGTGCACCACGCAGCCCAGGTCCTCGGGGTGGATCAGGGCGGCCAGCTCGGTGCCCACCAGGTCCTCGGCGGGACGGCCGTAGACCCCGGCGGCGGCCGGGGAGACGTAGCGCAGGATGCCGTTGGGCGCGGCGATCATGATGACGTCGCTGGAGCCCTGCACCAGGGAGCGGAAGTGGTTCTCCTTCTGGGCCAGTTCCTGGGTGAGGGCGATGTTGTCCAGGAGCATGATGCCCTGGCGGATCACGAGCGCGAGCACGACGCAGCCCGCGGTGATCAGCACGACGTGGTCGGGCCTGCGGCCGTTCAGGACGTTGTACAGGATGCCCAGGGTGCATACGGCGGCGGCGAGATACGGGGTGAGCGCGGCGAGCGAGCCGGTGATCGGGCGGCCGGCCGGGTAGCGGACGGAGTCGGCACCGGCGGGAAGGGCCGGGTCGGTGCGGTCGGGTGCCGGGAGCGGCCCGTGCGCGGCGCCCGGGAACGCGCTGTCCCCGGTGTCCTGGAGGCGGCTCGGTTCCGGGTCCGGGTACGCGCCGTGTCCGGAGCCGTCGTACGCGTCGCGCTCGGCCCCTGCGGACACGTCGTGCCCGGAGCCTGCGTCCTGCCCGGAGCCCGGGTCCCGGCTGTGCTCGGCACTCGGGGCGGGCGCGGACGGGGCGGGCGCGGACGGTGGCCGATGGCCCGCGGCGCGCGGCGCGGGCAGGTGCCCGGAGGCCGCACGGGTGGGCCCGTCCGGCGTCGGCGCGCTCCCGGCCCGGGGTGTGGCCCAGGGGGCGTAGGCGAGCAGCAGCGAACCGGCGAACCAGCCCGCGTCCAGCAGCTGCCCGGAGCGGTAACTGGTGTGCAGCAGCGGCGAGGTGAACAGCGCGTCGCACATCACGGTCAGGGCGAGCGCGCCGATCGCGGTGTTCACGGCGGTGCGATTGCCGGGCGCGCGCCGGAAGTGCAGCGCGAGCACCATGCTGACCAGCGCGATGTCCAGCAGCGGATACGCCAGCGACAGCGCGGTGTGCGCCACGCTCGGCCCGTCGAACCGGGCCGCCTGGGCGAGCGCGAGGCTCCACGACAGGGTGAGCAGCGAACCGCCGATCAGCCAGGCGTCCAGCCCCAGACAGATCCAGCCGGCCCGGGTCACCGGACGGCTGGCGAGCACCAGCAGGCCCACGATCGCGGGCGGCGCGAAGCACAGGAAGAACAGATCGGCGTACGACGGGCTGGGCACGGGCCGGCCGAGCACGACCTCGTACCAGCCCCAGACGGCGTTGCCCAGGGCCGCCATGGCCGAGGAGAGGCCGAACAGCAGCCAGGCCGGGCGGTAGCGGACCCGGGGGCCGCGGGCGTAGAGGAAGCAGGAAACGGCTGCGACACCGGCCGCGGCGCTGAGCCCGAAGTCGCCCATGACCAGCGCGATCTCGTCCGTACCCCAGTCGAACGCGGCGCCGACGGCGTACGCCGCGCAGACGAGGGCGAGGACGAGCTGTTCGGAGGCGCGGGTGCGCCCGACGCGGACCCGTCCGCGCGCCGGCGGGTCCTGGTGCGGGTGCGGCGCGCGCACCTCTGCGTGGACGGTGGTGGTCGGCGTGGGCGCGCTCACCGGGGCCTCCCGGTGGGTGACGCGCCCGCGTCCCGCCGCACCCGGCGGACCGGGTGCGCGTGCCTGCGGGGGCCGGCCGGCCGGCGCGGGTGGTGGCTGTGGTGAGCGGTGTGGTGGCCGCGTCTGACCGCGGCCGTGCGCCAGGGCCGCCGTCGGCGGCTCCAACGCGTCGGATCGTTCGTCCATAGGCCGTGCATCGCCCGTCGCCCCCCTCACAAGATCTGAAATGTCATCCCCGGCGCCGATGTAGGCGGCGCTGCCCCTGTCGGGACGATACACCAGGTTCGTCACTCAGGGACATAGCTTCTCTACGCTCCGTGACGACCAGCGGCGATGCGGGCACGGGCCGCGTCCGAGAGGTCGCGGAGGGTGCCGGAAAGGGCCTAACGCCCGTTCGTTCCCGGGGTGTCCGGGCCCTCCGGATCTGTTCCGGCCGGATCTTCGGGGGCCGTTCCCACCGGCTCCTTCGGGTGCTGCCCGGTCGTCAGGATCACGTTCCGCAGCGGCTCGTGGTTCACGAACCGGGTCAACTGGTCGACCAGCAGCCGCCGGGCGCGCGGCAGGAAGGCCGACGTGGGTCCGCCGACATGCGGGGTGATCAGTGCGCCGGGGGCCTTCCACAGGGGGTGGCCGGGCGGCAGCGGCTCGGGGTCGGTGACGTCCAGGGCGGCCAGGATCCGGCCCCGCTCCAGCTCCGCGAGCAGCGCGTTCGTGTCCACGACCGGCCCCCGGGCGACGTTCACCAGGAGGGCCCCGTCCTTCATCCGGGAGAGGAACTCCGCGTCCACCAGACCGTGGGTGGCGTCCGTGAGAGGGGTGGACAGAATCACGACATCGGCTTCCGGAAGCAGAGAGAGCACATCGGCGATCGGATGCACGAGACCGCGCGCCGTGGTGCGCCGGGAGCGCGCGACGCGCGCCACCCGCGCAAGCTCGAAGGGCGTGAGCCGGTCCTCGATGGCGGCGCCGATCGAGCCGTAGCCGACGATGAGCACGTTCTTGTCGGCGAGCGCGGGCCGGAACACGCCCTGCCAGCGCTCCTGTTGCTGGGCCCGCACGAAGTCCGGGATGCCGCGCAGCGCGGCCAGGGTCAGGGTGAGCGCCAGCTCGGCGGTGCTCGCCTCGTGCACCCCCCGCGCGTTGCACAGCCGTACGCCCGGCACGATGGCCGAAAGCCGCGCCGTGATGTCGTCGACGCCGGCCGTGAGGGTCTGGATCACCCGGACATTGCTCAACTGCTCCAGCGGGCGCACCTTGACCGGCCACCGCTTCATGTACGGCACCACGTACATCACGCAGCGCGCCGGGTCGCCCGGAAACTCCTGGTCGCCGTCCTCGCCCCCGTCCCAGAACAGGTACCGGAGGCCCTCGGGCAGCCCCTCGATCTCCTCGGGCGGAAGCGGAAGCCATACGTCTGCGCTCATGGTCAGGAGGCTATGTCAGGTACGCGCGGTGCAGAGGTTAGGTTGGGGGTCAGGCTAGGGGAGGTTCCGGAGCAGGTGGAGCGCAGGACGATCGGCGCGGGGGCGCTCGCGGTGGGGGCCGTCGGACTCGGGTGCATGCCGATGAGCTGGGCGTACAGCACCTCGCGGCAACGGGGCGACGAGTCGGTGAGATGCGTGCACCGGGCACTGGACCTGGGGTCGAGCCTGCTGGACACCGCGGACATGTACGGCCCGTTCACCAACGAGCTGCTGCTCGGGCGGGTGCTGAGGGAGCGGCGGGCGGACGCGTTCGTCTCCACGAAGGTGGGGCTGCTGGTGGGCGAGCAGCACATCGTGGCCAACGGCCGCCCCGGCTATGTGAGACGGGCCTGTGACGCCTCGCTGCGCCGGCTCCAGACGGAGGTGATCGACCTCTACCAGTTGCACCGCCCCGACCCCGAGGTGCCGATCGAGGAGACCTGGGGGGCGATGGCGGAGCTGGTGCGGGCCGGGAAGGTGCGGTCGCTCGGTCTGTGCGCGCTGGGCGCCCGCGGCGGCCGCCGCTCGGGCACCGGCCTGTACGACGGCACACTGCGCCAGTTGCAGCGGGTGCAGCAGGTGTTCCCGGTGGCCGCGGTCGAGGCGGAGCTGTCGGTGTGGTCCCCGGAGGCGCTGCGGACGCTGCTGCCGTGGTGCGAGGCACGGGGGGTGGGCTTCCTGGCGGCGATGCCGCTGGGCAACGGCTTCCTGACCGGCACGCTCACCCCGGGCGAGGGCTTCGAACCGGACGATGTGCGCGCCCGGCACCCCCGGTTCACCGCCGAGATGATGGCGGCCAACCAGCCGATCGTGGCCGGTCTGCGCCGGGGTGACCTGCGGGCCGTGCCGGCGGGCGACGCGGCGCAGACCGGCCACGATC
>NZ_MUNF01000653.1 GCF_002154555.1 Streptomyces murinus | reverse complement strand
GCGGCCGTGCCCGGTTGTCCGAGGATCCGGCGGAGCTGCGCCACTGGGCCGCGCGGGTCGCCGCCCGGTACATGGGCGAGGACCGTGCCGAGGAGTTCGGCGCGCGCAACGGTGTTCCCGGTGAGCTGCTGGTGCGCGTCCCCGTCGAAGAGGTGGTGGCGATCCGGGACCTGGCGGCCTGAGCGGCGGTCCCGGCCGACCGGCACTCGATCGGCCGCCGCCGGAACGCGAGACACACCTGGCCATGGAAGCAGGGCATCATGCGAGTCATGAGCGACGACCACGCACATGTCCAGGAGTTCTTCACCGCGCGGGCCGCCGGCTGGGACAGTAAGTTCCCCGACGACGGGCCCGCGTACGCGGCCGCCGTGGCCGACCTCCGGCTGCGGGCGGGTGACCGTGTGCTGGACGCGGGCTGCGGGACGGGGCGCGCGCTGCCTCCGCTGCGGGCCGCCGTGGGCCCCGCCGGTGTGGTGCTCGGCGCCGATCTGACCCCGGCGATGCTCGCGGCCGCCGTGGCGGCGGGACGGAACCGGGAGGGTGCGTTGCTGCTCGCGGACGTGGCCGCCCTGCCGC
>NZ_MUNF01000652.1 GCF_002154555.1 Streptomyces murinus | reverse complement strand
GGGACAGCTCCGCCCCGCAGACCGGGCAGCGGGGTTCGAACCGGCCCGCGTCGAGGTCGGCCACGGCGCGCGGGCCCGGCCGTACGACACCGTGGCGCGGGCAGGTGTACCGGCCCTCGCCGTAGACGACCATGGACCCGGCGAGCACCAGGCGCCCCACGCCCGCCTGTGCCATCGCCGCGAGCAGCACGGCCGTGCCCAGGTCGTTGCGCGAGACGTACTCCGGGGCGTCCGCCACGCCGTTGCCGAGCCCGACCATCGCCGCCTGATGGCAAACGGCGTCCACCCCGGCCAGCGCCCGCGCCACCGCCGCCGCGTCCCGCACGTCCGCGCCGGGATCCGTACGGACGTCGTACACCACCGGCTCATGGCCGCGCGTCCGCAGCGCCTCGACGACATGGGAACCGATGAAACCGGCACCGCCGGTGACCAATACACGCATACGGCCACGCTAGACGCGGCCCGCGCCCCGCTCCCGGAACGCGCGGGTCATGTCACGGCTCCGTAAGACCTGGGAGCTGCTCAGCCGATGCAGAGCACCAGCACGCAGAGCTGTTCCGGCGAGGTCGACGCGCGCGCCGGGGGAGCGCTGGAGGTCGTGCCCTGGTCGGAGCCGCCGGTGGTGGGGG
>NZ_MUNF01000651.1 GCF_002154555.1 Streptomyces murinus | reverse complement strand
GTGTATACGTGCGTCAACCCGGCGCCCGCCGGGTTGACGCACGTATACACACCGCCCGGGAAGGACACGCCGGAGGTCTCCAGACCGAGCACCCGCTGGTAGAAGGCGGCCGCCGCCGCGATGTCCGGGGTGTGCAACTCGGCCCAGCACAGCGCGCCCGGCGCGTTCGCCACCTCCACGCCCTTGGTGCGGCCGGGCTGCCAGACCCCGAACGTCACCCCGGCCCGGTCACCGAGGACCGCCATGTGCCCTTGGCCCATCACATCGACCGGTCCGAACAGCACCTGCCCATGGGCCTGTTCGACGGCCCGGGCGGTCGCCGCCGCGTCCGCGGTCCTGAAGTACAGCGTCCAGGCCGGCGGCCCCTGCTCGGGCCCGCACCGCATGCCACCCGCGACGGTCTTCCCGTCCAGCTGGAAGAAGCCGTAGCCCCCCGCGTCCGGGCCCGCCGACTCGAAGTGCCAGCCGAACAGGGAGCCGTAGAAGGAGCGCGCGCCGTCGATGTCCGGAGCGCCGATGTCGAGCCAGTTCGGCGCGCCGTCGACGAAATCGGTGGTGAGCATTGCCGCCCTCCTCGAAGGGTCCCGTCCCGTGCACTGCCGAGTCTGGCACCGCCCACTGACAATCGCCGCCGGAGGCCCGTCGGGGCCCGCCCTCACCTTCGGTGACCCGGCATGTCCGCTGGGTTTTCGAAAATTCCGCGCGCCGCCGTGCAACCGACCGGCCCCGGAGAGCATCATCGATGCGGCCGGGGGCCCCGACGACGGCGTTGAGCGCGCGTTGATCGAACGTTTTTCGCCGATCGGCAAGATCCTGGCCATGCACCTCGACACCATCACCCCGGCCGACCCGACCTGGCAGGCGCAGGCCCTGTGCGCGCAGACGGGACCGGACTTCTTCTTTCCCGAGCCGGGCAGCTCGGTCCGCGAGGCGAAGCGCATCTGCGGGATGTGCGAGCTGCGCCCGGCCTGCCTGGAGTACGCCCTCGCCAACGACGAGCGCTTCGGCGTCTGGGGCGGCCTGTCCGAGAAGGAACGTCTCGCCCTGCGCCGCACCTCCGGCTGACCGGCCGCCCGCGATCGGGGCCGGTCAGCCGGTGACCGTCTCGCTCAGTGGCCGGCGGCCCGCGCCGCCATCCGTGCCTTGCGCGCGGCCAGCTTCTCGTCGAACCGGCCGGCCTCCGTGTCCAGGCCGCCCATGAACAGGCCGAGTTCCTCCTGCGCCTGCCGCCCCTCGGGGCCGAGGCCGTCGAGCTCCATGACCTTCAGGAAGCGGAGCACCGGCTGGAGCACGTCGTCGTGGTGGATGCGCAGGTTGTAGACCTCGCCGATCGCCATCTGCGCGGCGGCCCGCTCGAAACCGGGAATGCCGTGCCCGGGCATCCGGAAGCCGACGACGACGTCCCGGACCGCCTGCATCGTCAGGTCGGGCGCGAGCTCGAACGCCGCCTTGAGCAGGTTGCGGTAGAACACCATGTGCAGGTTCTCGTCGGTCGCGATCCGGGCGAGCATCCGGTCGCACACCGGGTCACCGGACTGATGGCCGGCGTTGCGGTGCGAGATCCGGGTGGCCAGCTCCTGGAAGGCGACGTAGGCGACCGAGTGCAGCATCGAGTGCCGGTTGTCGGACTCGAAGCCCTCGCTCATGTGCGCCATGCGGAACTGCTCCAGCTTGTCCGGGTCCACCGCGCGCGAGGCGAGCAGATAGTCCCGCATCACGATGCCGTGCCGGCCCTCCTCGGCCGTCCAGCGGTGCACCCAGGTGCCCCAGGCGCCGTCGCGGCCGAACAGGCTGGCGATCTCATGGTGGTAGCTGGGCAGGTTGTCCTCGGTCAGCAGGTTGACGACCAGGGCGGTGCGACCGATCTCGGTCACCTTGGACTGGTCCTTCGCCCAGGCCTCCCCGTCCTCGAACAGGGCCGGGAAGTTGCGCCCGTCGCCCCAGGGCACGTACTCGTGCGGCATCCAGTCCTTGGCGACCTTCAGGTGCCGGTTCAACTCCCCTTCCACCACTTCCTCCAGCGCGTACAGGAGCCGGGCGTCGGTCCAGACGGACGGGCTGCCGAGATGGGAGGAGGTGATCGTCACGGGAACTCCAGGGGACGCCGAACGGGGGAGAGCACAAACGAGGGGTACCGGCGAGCGGTGCCGAGAAACCTACGTGATCGTAAGCTACGAGTCCGTAGGTTACGAAACCGTAGGTTAAGGCCGTCGTAAGAGAGTCCCAGATCAGGTGGTGCGCCGGGATCGTCCGCGGATACGGAACGGCCCCGGGACACGCCGGTCCCGGGGCCGTCGGAGGGAGCGATTCACCCGGTCAGGCGTACAGCTCCCGCAGACGTACGGAGAGGCAGGTGACCGAGCCCTCCAGTTTCTCGAACTCGCCGATGTCCACCGTGACCACCTCGTAGCCGAGGTCGGTCAGCAGCTCGGCGGTCTTCGGGGCGCTCGCCGCCATCAGCAGCTGGTGCCCGCCGAGCAGCAGCACCTGCGCGCCGGACTCCTCGGGCACCGCGAGGAAGCCGGGGAACAGCGAGGGCCGGTCCATCTTCGGGATGTGCCCGATGACGGTGCCGTCCGGCAGCGCGGTCACGGCCGACTTCAGATGCAGCACCTTGCTCACCGGTACGGCCACCACCCGGGCGCCCAGCGGCTCGAACGCGGCCCGCAGCTGCTGCACACCGGCCGCGTCGGTGCGCCCGCTGCGGCCGACGTAGACCGTGTCGCCGACCTTCAGGACATCGCCGCCGTCCAGGGTGCCCGGGTCCCAGATCCAGTTCACCGAGCAGCCGAGGCCGGCCACCGCCTCCTCCACACCGGCGGTCTCCGGGCGGCGGGACGCGCTGCCCGGCCGGGTGATCAGCGCGACATTGCGGAACAGGACGACGGTGTCCTCCACGAACACCGAGTCCGGGCAGTCGTCGGCCGCTTCGACCTCGCAGGTCTCCCAGCCGTGCGCCCGCAGCGCCTCGACGTACGCCTCCCACTGCTCGGTGGCGAGCCCGACGTCGACCTTCTGCCGCTCGGCATGGGTCACCAGGCCCTCGGCGAGACGGGGGCTCGGGCGGCGGACGAGAGCCTTCTTGCTGGGCACGACGGGCCTTTCCGGTCGGGGACGCGGTGCCTGCGCCGCTGGTGCGACGCCGGTCCGCCATCATGCAGCCCGACCTGGCCAGGACAAAACCCCCGTCATCAGGCTGTGGCCCTCCTGAGACGCTCCGCCGTACCCGCGCCGCTTCCGGACGCCCTAGGTGTATTGACCCGGAGGGTTGTTGACGCGGCTGATCGGGGGCTGGCCTCCGATCGCGGTGTGGCAGCGGTGGTG
>NZ_MUNF01000650.1 GCF_002154555.1 Streptomyces murinus | reverse complement strand
GGGTAGGGGGCCTCGGTGAGCAGGCGCCGGGTCTCCTCCTCGCGGAAGCGGCCGTCCTCGGCGAGCGGCCAGTTGTCGAACAGGACGCCCTCTTCCTCGATGGTGCGGCTGTGGGCGGGCATGGAGCCGGGGGCGATGCCGCCGATCTCGGCGTGGTGGCCGCGGGAGGCGACGTAGAAGAGGATCCGGGGCCGCCGGGTCTCGGGGTCCGCGGGAGCACCGGTGCCGGGGGTCTGCGTGTCGAACACCGGGGTGATCACGGTGACGTCGGGCAGATGGGTGCCGCCGTGGTACGGGTCGTTGACGGCGTAGGTGTCGCCCGGCCGCATGGAGTCGCCCCGGCGGCGGATGACCTCCTTGACGCTGGTGCCCATGGAGCCCAGGTGGACGGGGATGTGGGGGGCGTTGGCGACCAGGTTGCCGTCCGGGTCGAACAGGGCGCAGGAGAAGTCCAGGCGTTCCTTGATGTTGACGGACTGGGCGGTGGACTCCAGCCGGGCGCCCATCTGTTCGGCGATCGACATGAAGAGGTTGTTGAAGACCTCAAGGAGAACCGGATCGGCTTCCGTGCTCGGGCGGGAACCCCGGGTGACCGCGGTGCGTTCCATGAGCAGATGTCCGTCGTCGGTGGCCGCGGCCCGCCAGCCGT
>NZ_MUNF01000065.1 GCF_002154555.1 Streptomyces murinus | reverse complement strand
CAGTCCGGCCGCGCGCAGGGCCCCGGGCACGGCGCGTCCCCAGTGCGGGTCGCCGCCCGCGGCGCGCATCGCGGCCGACTTGGCCCGCAGGAAGCGGAGGTACAGTTCCTCGGCCGCCGCGTCCGGGGTCAGCAGCGGGGGCTCGTAGGAGGCGTCGATCTCGTCGATCTGGAGCAGTCCGCCGGGCCGCAGGGCGCGTACGAGCCGGGGCAGGACGGCGGCGCGGGTGGGCACGTGCTGGAGCACCAGGCGCGCCACGATCAGGTCGTAGGCCGCCTCGGGCAGCGGATCGCGGGCCACGTCGAGGGCGGCGACCGCCAGCTGCGGGCCGGGGACGAGGTCGCGGGGGTCGCGGTCGGTGGCGAGCACCGAGCCGCCCGGTGCGACCCGCTCCGCCAGCCAGCGGGCGATGCTGCCGCCGCCCGCGCCGATCTCCAGGCAGTGCCAGCCCGGGCCGACCCCGGCGGCGGCAAGGCGGGGCAGGGTCACCGGGTCGTAGGCGGCCTCCAGACAGCGGTGCTGGTCGCGGCTGTGCGCGGTGCCGTTGCCGAAGACCGCGCGGGCCGGGGCCGGCGGTGCCATGCGGGGGTTCCTTTCATCGAGGGGGCCGGCCGGTCACAACGCGGCCGCGGGGAGGGTGAGTTGACGCAGGAGGCCGAAGGTGCCGTCCGTCAGGTCCAGCGGCCGGTGCCCGCGAGCCCGGTGCCGGTGAGGCGGTGCGCCAGGGCGGCGCGGCGGACCTTGCCGGTGCCGGTGCGGGGCACATCGTCCCAGGTGAGGACGGCCGGTTCACGCAGTGCCGGTAGGCCGTTCGTGGCCTCTTTCCAGGCGCCCGGGTCGAGCCGGCCGTCGGCGGTGATCACGACGGGCAGCGGTTCGCCGTCGCCGGCGCCGAGGATGACGCATTCCAGGGCCTGGGGCAGCCGTTCCTCCAGGAGGTCCTCGGTCCGCAGGCAGCTCAGGCCGGGCATGCTGTCGACCTCGCGGTCCAGGACGCTGACGCTGCCGTCGCGGTGGTGCACGCCGATGTCGCCCGTGGACCACCAGTCGCCGACGCGTTTGGCGTCCCAGCGTTCGTCCTCGGTGAGGTAGCCGAGGGCGAGGGCGGCGGTGCGCACCAGGAGCAGTCCGGGGCGGCCGCGCGGCACCGGGCGCAGGGTGTCCGGGTCGACCGCGCGCAGCCGGGTCCGGCCCGGCACCGGGCGGCCGAGGCGGCGCGCCGTGGTCTCCGCGTCCGGGGCGAGCGTGCCGCGCCGGGTGTGGAAGCGGAAGGTCAGCGGGCCGGTCTCGGTCTGGCCCCACCCTTGCATCCACAGCGGACGGCGGTGCCGGGTCGCGGTCAGGTAGGCGCGCAGGGCGGGCGGGTGGACGGCGTCGTAGGTGCTGATGTAGAGGCGGACGCGCCGGAAGGGGTTGTCCAGGCGGGTGGTGAGCGGGCGCATCCGCACATAGGTGGCGGGCAGTGCCTCGACCACGGTGGGCGGGTGGGCGCGCAGCAGCGGGTCGGCGGTGTCGGGGTCGTCGCCGGTGAGCAGGACGACCTCGGCGGGCGGGGTGGACAGGATCACCGCCGTCCAGCAGAAGGTGCGGCCGTGGGCGTACGCGCTGGCGTTGAGCAGGACGTCGTCCCGGCGGATGCCGATGCCCGGGTAGCGCACCGCCTCGAAGCGGGCGAGTTTGTGCACGAGGGTGCGGGTGGAGTGGACGACCAGCTTGGGTACCCCGGTCGTGCCGGAGGTGTGGTGGATGACCAGGGGGTCGTCGTCGGACCGCCGTACCGGTGGGCGGGTCCGGCCGGCGTCCAGGGCGGCGAGGTGGACGGCGCCGGGCACCTCGGCGTCGAGGGTGACGCGGACCGGTGGGCTCGCGGCCCGGCAGCGGTCGAGCAGCGCTGAGGTGGTGACGAGCGCGGCCGGGCGCAGCCGCTCCAGCAGGGTGCGCAGGGTCTCCGGCTCCAGCCGGGCGGACAGCAGCGCGGGGACGGCGCCGGCGCGGACGGCGGCGCAGGCGAGCAGGTCGTAGTCCCAGTGGTTGTCCTTGACGATCGCCACCCGGTCCCCGGGCCGCACTCCGGCGGCGGCCAGCCGGGCGGCGGTCACCCGGACGAGGTCGGCGAGTTCCGGGACGCTCCAGCGGGTTCCGGCGTCCGGGGCGATGTCGAGGGGCCGGTCGAGATGGAACACGGTGCGGGCGCCGGCCGCCGCGGCCTCGTCGAACAGGGTGCCCATGTCATGCGGTCGCAACGGACTTCTCCAGTCGGTCGGGGCCGGCCGGGCGGGGTCGGCCGAGCCTGCTCAGGACGCGGGACGCGGCGAGCGCGCCCGCGCGGACGGCGCCCTCGGACGCGGGACGGAGCATCACCCAGTCACCGGCGTACTCCACCGCGCGCACCGGCCGGTCCAGGAAGGCGGCGCGTTCGGCGAGGGCCGCCGGGGTCGCTTCGGGCAGGCCGTGGCGGAAGGTGTGCGCGAAGTGGTGGCGGCGGGCGGCGCCGATGCCGGGGACGTAGCGTTCGGCCGCGTGGACCAGCAGGTCGGCGGCGTCGTCCGGGTCGGCGTCCAGGAGTTCGGGAACCTGGCGCGGGGCGGCCACGAGGGTGATCAGGCCACGGCCTTCGGGGGCGCGGGCGGGGTCCTTGGCGTGGTCCACGACGACGCCGGAGAGCACTTGTTCCTCGGCGGCCGGGGTGAGCAGGATGTGTACCGGGCGCCGCGCGGCCGGGGCGAGCGGGCGGTCCAGCAGGCAGCTGACCTTCAGCATCGGGGTGAAGGTGCAGGCGGTGAGGAACGGCCGTTCGTCGGCGGGGACTTCGGGGTGCAGGGCCACCGCGACGGGTGCGGGTACGGCGAGCACCGCGGCCCGCGCCCTGACCTCGCCGTCGTCGCAGCGCAGGACGGCGTGCCCGCCCGCGTCGACCACCTCGCGCACGGTGCGCCCGGTGACGACCTCGGTGTCGGCGGCGAGCCGGCGGGCGAGGAAGTCCATGCCCTCGCGGTAGGTGCGCCAGCTGCTCGGGGCACCGGCCTCCAGCAGCAGGCTGACCAGCGGGGCGGCGGCCGAGCGGCCGGTGTCCCAGCCGAAGAAGCAGCCCGCGACCGGCTGGAAGAGGTAGTCGTGCAGGTCGCGGTGGTAGCGCGTGGTCGCCTCGCGGACGGTGGTGGCGCCGAGCGGGGTGCGTTCGGGGCGGTCGCCGTCGAAGCGGGCGGCGCGGCGGCCGGACCAGGCGGAGAAGGCGGCCAGATCGCGGCGGGCGCGGGCGGACAGTCCGGCGCCGGTGAGTACGGCCGTGCGCTCCCCCGCGCCGGGGCGGGCGCGGCCGCCGCGCCAGACGGCCACCCCGCCGCCGACCCGGGGCACATCGGCGGGGGTGACGCCGAGGCGGCGCAGCAGTTCCCAGGTGGCGCGGTAGCCGCGGGAGGCGACCTGTTCGGCACCGGTGTCCATGGTCCAGCCCTGGTGGCGCAGGCTGCGCATCCGGCCGCCCACGTCCGGGAGTTGCTCGTAGACGCGGACGGAGAGTCCGGCGCGGCGCAGTTCATGGGCGGCGGTCAGTCCGGCGATGCCCGCGCCGACGACGGCGACGTCCAGTTCGGGTGTCATCGGGTGGCCCCCCAGCCGACGAGGATGTTGGCCGCGGTCATCAGGACCACGCCGAGCCGGTGCACGGTGAAGCCGGTCCTGCGGGCGGTCATGATGTCGCCGCGGACGAACCCGGTCAGGTACTGCCGGGTGCGCAGCGCGGTCGCGGGGAGCATCAGCAGCACGAACCACCAGGGGGCCGTGCCGGTGGCCGAGGCGAGCGCGCCGATGAGGAACTCGGCGGCCGACAGCACCCCGATGAAGACGGCGTTGCCCCGCTCGGAGACCAGCGCGGCCACGGTGGGACGGCCCACGGCCCGGTCGCCCTCGACGTCGTTGGTGTTGGAGTAGACCCCGAACATCAGCGGACCGAACCCGAACAGCACCGCCTGCACCATCAGAAAGCCGGCGAACTCCCCCGTCAGCAGCCCGTAGGGGACGATCACCAGCACGGCGCCGAGGGCGACCAGGAACGCCTCCTGGAAACCGTGATAGCTGATCTTCAGACCGTACGAGTACTGGAGTGACACCACGAACAGGGCGCCCGCGGCGACGAGCGCCCACAGCGGGCGGTGCGGGGCGAGCGCGGAGGCGGCCGTCCACAGCAGGGCGCCCGCCACCGCGCAGGTCCAGGCGAAGCGCAGCGCCTGGGGCACCGTCAGGGCTCCGGCGACCAGCGGCTTGCGTGCCTTGCTGCGCAGGGGGTTGTCGGGGCCGTAGTTGGCGAGGTCGCTGCCGTCGCGGAACCCGGTGACGTCGTCCAGGGCGACCATCGCCATCAGGACGGCGATCTCGCCGACCAGGAACAGCGCCAGTACCAGTGCCTTGCGGGCGGTGAAGGCGTCGAGCGGGAACAGGGCGGCGGCCAGGGCGAGGAAGATGCCGAGGTAGTAGTCGTACACGTCCAGCTTGCCGAGCCGCGCGTAGCTGCGCAGCCTGCTGGGAGCGTGGGTGGCGGCCGTGGGACGGCCGGCCACGATGCTGTCGGTCATGGGGCCTTTTCAGGTCGGTCTGTGGGAGGGGTGGTCGGCGCCCCAGGGGGTG
>NZ_MUNF01000649.1 GCF_002154555.1 Streptomyces murinus | reverse complement strand
CGAGCAGCAGCCCGTCGGGGACCCGGCGGATACGGATGCCGAGGGTCCTGCGCGGGACGTCCAGGGGGCCGGGGCCCGGCAGGCCGCTCACGAGACCTCCACGCGCATGGCTATGTCCTGGCAGATCGTCAGCACCTGGTTGATCCAGGGCCGGGGGTCCTCGGGGTCGTAGTCCCGCATGGTCTCCAGGGCCCAGTAGTCCTCGAAGGAGAGGGCGTCGGGGCGGGCGGCCCGGAAGCGCTGGGGCCGCCACTTGGGCGCCTGGCTGCCGAACTGGCCGAGTCCTTCGAGCAGCGCGTCGACGCTGGAGCCGAGCGCGGCCCGCGCGGAGAGAGTGGCGCTCTCCAGGTTGCCGGACTTCATCTGGCCGAGCGCGTCCTCGACACAGTTGTCGGAGGCGCCGAGCGAGCGGGCGATCATGAAGGAACGGAAGGCGGAACCGGCCACCTGGGCGCGCCGGGCCTCGAACCACGGCTCGCCCGCGAGGATCACACAGCTGTCCAGGCGCCCGAGGGCCAGCTCCTCCCGGGCGGCCAGCACCCGGGCGGGTGCGACGCCCCGGTTGTACTCGTCCCGGGAGACCTTGGCGAGCATCTGGTCGTAGTGGCCGTCCAGCCAGTACGTCACCTCCCAGCGCCGCTCCCCCAGATAGAACGACCGGCTGCGTACCCGGGGCGGGTTGAGCGGCATCGTGATGCTCGATGCGTCCGCGAACTCCGGCTCCCGCCCGGTGACGACGTAGAAGTCGTAGTCGCTGCGCTCGTTGTGCCAGCCGTGTGCCACCGAGCCGACGAGACTGACCGCGAGGGTGTCCCCCGGGATCAGCCCGCGGTCCCGAAGGACCCGAAGCCACTGGCCGGATTCGTTCTCCTGCACCCGAACACCCCTCGTTTGCAACGCCGTTGCCAACCCCGAGACAGGGAGTGCGGTGATCATAGACCGGGGGACGGCACCCTGGCACGGTGCTGTGTTCGGTGGAAACCGAATCCGTAGGCCGCCCGGCCGTGCTCGGTTAGGGTGATCGCCAGCCGGGCTGAAGTGGCCGGAAACAGGCCGCCGCGTCCCGCTGAATTCTCCGGTGCACCCACCGAGTTGCTGGAGGGAGGTGGGTCAGAATGCAGAAGTACAGCAAGCCGACGAAGAAGACCGTCAGCCAGGGCACCTCTTTGATGACTCTCGCCTGATCGAGCGATCGCCCGAGACACGACAGCGGGCGGGGGCTTCGCACTCCGGAGCCCCCGCCTTCGCCCGGCTCGCGCACGGCACCGGGCGGTGGCCGAGGAACAAGACATGTGTGGAATAGCAGGAATCGCCCGTCTGGGCAGCCGGACGCTCGGCGCCGGCACGGACGCCGTTCTCGACCGGCTGGCCGACATCCTCGACCACCGGGGGCCGGACGAGCGGGAGATCCTCCGCGACGACGCGGTCGGACTGGTCTTCACCCGCCTCGCGCTGGTCAACCCGGAGGACGGCAGCCAGCCCCTGGTCAGCGACGACGGCTCGCTCGTCCTGGTGGCCAACGGCGAGGTCTACAACCACCGGGAACTGGCCGCCGCGCTGCCCGGTGGCGCACGGATGCGGACCGGGTCGGACTGCGAGGTCCTGCTTCACCTCTACCGCCACCACGGGCTGGACTTCCTGCGCGAGGTGCGGGGCATGTTCGCCCTGATCCTGTGGGACCGGAACAGGAACCAACTCGTCCTGGCCCGCGACCGGTTCGGCATCAAGCCGCTCTACTACCACCGCGACGACGCGCGCATCGTGCTCTCCTCGGAGATCAAGGGACTGTTCGCCGATCCGGCGACCCCCCGCCGCTTCGACTGGGAACGGTCCCTCGCGACCCCCCTGCTGGCCGCCGCCGGCACCTTCAACGAGGCACCGCCGACCACCTGGTTCGAGGGTGTCGAACTGGTCCCCGCGGCCACCGTCGTACGCCTCGACCTCGCCGACGGCCGGACCACGGAGCACCGTTACTGGGGGCTGCCCGAGGACGCCGACGAGGGTGCCGACGCAGGGGAGTTGATCGGGCGGTACGGCGAGATCCTGGAGCACTCCGTGCAGGAGTGCGTCACCGCCGACACCGAGCTGGGGCTGTTCCTCTCCGGTGGCATCGACTCCTCCGCCGTCCTCGCCCTGGCCGGTGACCGGCGTACGGGCATGCACACGTTCACCGCGCTCACCGGGGGCACCGCGGACAACGGGGACGCGGAGCACGCCGCCTGGATCGCGCGCGAACTGGGCGTGCCCAACCACCAGGTGGCGTTCCCGGCCGAGCTGACGCCGACGCCTGAGCAGTGGCTGCGGCTGCTGTGGCTCACCGAGACCCCGATGTGCGGTCCCGAGGTGTACTACAAGCACGAACTGCACCGCTTCGCGCGCGAGGCCCGGCCGGGACTGCGGGGCATGCTCCTCGGCGCGGCCAGCGACGAGTTCAACGGTGGCTACGCGCAGGACATGGGCGCCACGGACTGGCCGTCGTTCCTGGACCTCCTCTCCCAGCTCGACCGCAATACCCGCCTCGCGCGCCGCCCGGCCCTGCGGCACTGGTGGGCACAGGAGCCGTGCTTCCTCGCCGCGAAGGCCCTCGATGGCCTGGAGCCGGACCCGGACCGGATCTACCGCGCCTATCTCAGGTCCGAGTACGGGCAGATCCAGCAGTACAACGTCTGGCACGAGGACCGTACGGCGGCCGGCAGCGGGGTGGAGGCCCGGGTGCCGTTCCTGGACCACCGCCTGGTCGAGCTGTGCGCACGGATCCCGGAGCGGCTGCGTCCCGAACTGCTGTGGAACAAACGGATATTGCGGGAGGCGGTCGCGTCCCGGCTGCCCCGGCGGATCGCCGAGCGCCCCAAGGTCCCCTTCTTCTACGGCGAGGGCACGTACCACTCGTACCGGATGCTGGTCCGGCTGATGCGCGCGGACTCCGGCGCCCTCGTGGAACGGGCGCTCGCCGCCCCGGGGGCCGCGGACTTCATCGACGGGGACCGGGTGCGCGCCCATCTCGCCGAGATCGGCGAGGGCAGGACCGACGCGCCGTCCGTGGAGATGCTGATGCGCGTCCTGAACATGGGGCTGCTCGCGGAGCTGGCCGTGAACGCGCCGCGCCTGGAGGACACTTCGGCGGGTCCGGTGCTCCAGGAGATCACCGGCGGCGGGCCGGTGGCCGATGCGGTGGCCGCACGTCCCGAGCTGCCCGGGGACGCGGTTTTGGCGTTCGCGGAGAATGTACTGCTGCTCACCGATCCGGCGGGTTCCGACTGGTACCTGGTCAAGGACGGGGAGATCGAGTTCGTGCTCCAGGCGGGCTCGCCGACGCTCGCGGTGCTGCGGGCGGTCGACGGCAAGAGCGCGCTGGCCGATCTGCTGGCTCCGATGGGCGCGGAAGGGGACGAGGAGGCGCGCGCCGACCTGGGCAATCTGCTGGACCTCGGCTTCCTGGCCTGGACCGGCTGATGTACCGGGAACGGGCCACCGAACCGCTCCTCGCGGCACGGACGGGGCCGGGGACGGGGACGGAGGCGCCG
>NZ_MUNF01000648.1 GCF_002154555.1 Streptomyces murinus | reverse complement strand
GGGCCGGGTGGCGCGGGCCCGGAAGGCATGAGCGGGCCGGAGGGTGTGGGTGGGCCGGATGGCGCGGGCTCGGACGGCGCCGAGGGGGCCGGTCCGGGGGAGGCGGCCGGCGTGGGTGCCGTTGCCGACACAAGTACGGCGCCCACCGCGACCGTCGGCACCGGCGAGAGCGCCGCGGCCACCCCGGCCCCGGGCACCGGTGGAGGCGTGGCATCGTCCCCGGCGGTCGGCGCCGATCGGAGTGCGAGTGCCGCCGCGCTCTCGCACGCCGGTGGGGGCGCCGCGGCCACGTCGGTACCTGGCGCCGGCGGGAGCCCGGTTTCGACCCCGGCCCCAGCGGCCGATGGCGGCACGGCGTCGACCCCGGACCTAGCCGCTGATGGCGGCACGGTGTCGCCCCCGGCCCCAGCCGCTGATGGCGGCACGGTGTCGCCCCCGGCCCCAGCCGCCGGTGGCAGCCCGGCATCGCCCCCGGACCCCGGCGCCGGTGCAAGCGGGACGACGGCCCCGGCCCTCGGCATCGGCGGAAGGGTGCCCTCCGTTCCCGAGGGCCCGGCGCCCGGCGTCGGCGGAAGCGTGCCCCCCGTCCCCGAGAGCACCGACCGCGTCCGGAGCCTTCTGGGGCTGCGGCGGCGTTGGCGGGCGGTGTTGCGGGGGCTCGCGGGGCGGGACGCCGTTGCCGGGGTGGTGCGAGGGCGGGCGGTGCGGTTGTTGATGGATGAAGGGGAGCTGGGGGCCGGTGAGGCGGCGCGGTTGATGGGGGTCGCGTTGTCGCGGGGGACGCCGCCCGTGGAGGCCGCCGCCTGGATCGAGGGGTTCGTCGGCGGCGGGGGCGGCATGCTGCTGGTGCACGACGAGCGGCTGCTCGGCCTGGTCGACAGCTGGCTGACCGGGGTGCCGGCGGAGGCGTTCACGGACGTACTGCCGCTGCTGCGGCGCACCTTCGCGGCATACGACCCGGGGGTGCGCAGAACCCTCGGCGAACTGGTGCGGCGCGGACCGGGGGGCCGGGGCGGCCCGGCGGCTCGGGGACCCGGCGCACCGGGCTTCGGCGTCGAGCCGGATGCCGGGCGCGCCGATGCCGTACGTCCCGTGCTGCGGCTGCTGCTCGGGACCGCGACCGAGGAAGAGAACCTCACGGGGGTGGGCGTATGACGACCGGGACGGAACCGACGGAGCGGCTGCGGCGCTGGCGCCTCGTGCTCGGCGGGGAGCAGGCGGACGGCACCGGATGCGCGCTGTCCGGGCGGGACGCGGGCATGGACGGAGCGCTCGCCGCGCTCTATGGCAAGGGGGACAGACCGCAGTCGGGCCGGGAGCGCACGGCCGGGCTGGGCGCCTCGGCGCCGTCCGTGGCCCGCTGGCTCGGCGACATCCGCACGTACTTCCCGTCCTCCGTCGTCCAGATCATGCAGCGCGACGCCATCGACCGGCTCGGACTCTCCGCCCTGCTCCTGGAGCCGGAGATGCTGGAGGCGGTGGAGGCCGATGTGCACCTGGTCGGCACGCTGCTCTCGCTCAACAAGGCGATGCCGGAGACCACGAAGGAGACGGCGCGGGCGGTCGTGCGCAAGGTGGTGGACGACCTGGAGAAGCGGCTCGCGACCCGCACCCGGGCCACCCTGACCGGCGCCCTGGACCGCAGCGCGCGCGTCACCCGGCCGCGCCACCACGACATCGACTGGAACCGCACCATCGCGGCCAACCTCAAGCACTACCTGCCCGAGCACCGCACGGTCGTACCGGAGCGGCTCATCGGCTACGGCCGCGCCGCGCGGTCGGTGAAGAAGGAGGTGATCCTCTGCATCGACCAGTCCGGCTCGATGGCGGCGTCCGTGGTCTACGCCTCCGTCTTCGGCGCCGTCCTCGCCTCCATGCGCTCGATCAGCACCCGCCTGGTCGTCTTCGACACGGCGGTGGTCGACCTCACCGACCAGCTGGACGACCCGGTGGACGTCCTCTTCGGCACCCAGCTCGGCGGCGGCACGGACATCAACCGCGCGCTCGCCCACTGCCAGGCGCACCTCACCCGGCCCGCCGAGACCGTCGTCGTGCTGATCAGCGACCTCTACGAGGGCGGCATCCGCGACGAGATGCTCAAGCGGGTGGCGGCCATGAAGGCGTCCGGGGTGCAGTTCGTGACGCTGCTCGCGCTGTCGGACGAGGGCGCGCCGGCCTACGACCGGGAGCACGCGGCGGCGCTCGCCGCCCTCGGCGCCCCGGCCTTCGCCTGCACCCCCGAGCTGTTCCCGGAGGTGATGGCGGCGGCGCTGGAGAAGCGGCCGCTGCCGATACCGGAGACGGCGTAACGAAGGGGGGAACCGGGAACCCGTGTGGCGTACGGGGCGTCGGAGGGGGCATCGGGTAGCCGGCGCATCCGCCCGCCGCCCGGCCACCTCGCTCCGTGGGGCGGCCGCACCCGGTCGGCCGAATGCCGTCGGACCGACCGGACGGAGCCCCGTGGGTGGGGCGGGTGGTCCCCATTGGGGTGGGGATCAACCGTTCCGGCCCCGGCGCCATCGGGGTCGTCCGGGGGCCTCACCGGGTCAACCCCAGCCCGGTGAGGCCTCGTACCCGCCGGTAGGGTGAGGATGGTGCGGCACGGCGTGCCAGAGAACCCGGCATCATGTGACAGGTATCACCGCTCACGTGTGACCCTCGATTTAGGGACCCCCCGCAAGCGGCGATAACCTGCGAGACGGACATGCCGCGCGCTCGGACACCGTGTGCGCCCCCCTAGTGACAAGCGGACGTCACGTTGCCCTTCGCGGCACGCCCACGCATCCAACGAACCGCGAGATCACTGATAGGGACGGAAGCGCGTGGACCTGTTCGAGTACCAGGCGAGGGACCTCTTCGCCAAGCACGATGTACCGGTGCTGGCCGGTGAAGTCATCGACACGCCTGAGGCGGCGCGCGAGATCACCGAGCGTCTGGGCGGCAAGTCCGTCGTCAAGGCGCAGGTGAAGGTCGGTGGTCGTGGCAAGGCCGGTGGCGTCAAGCTGGCCGCCTCCGCGGACGAGGCCGTCGCGCGTGCGACGGACATCCTCGGCATGGACATCAAGGGCCACACGGTCCACAAGGTGATGATCGCCGAGACCGCCCCGGAGATCGTCGAGGAGTACTACGTCTCCTTCCTCCTCGACCGTGCGAACCGCACCTTCCTCTCCATCGCCTCCGTCGAGGGCGGCATGGAGATCGAGGAGGTGGCGGCCACCCGCCCCGAGGCCGTCGCCAAGACGCCGATCGACGCGATCGACGGCGTGACCCCGGAGAAGGCCCGCGAGATCGTCGCGGCCGCCAAGTTCCCGGCCGAGGTCGCCGACCAGGTCGCCAACGTCCTGGTCAAGCTGTGGGACACCTTCATCAAGGAGGACGCCCTCCTGGTCGAGGTCAACCCGCTGGCCAAGGTCGCCTCGGGTGAGGTCATCGCCCTGGACGGCAAGGTCTCCCTGGACGACAACGCCGAGTTCCGTCACCCGGACTTCGAGGCGCTGCACGACAAGGCCGCGGCCAACCCGCTGGAGGCCGCCGCCAAGGAGAAGAACCTCAACTACGTCAAGCTCGACGGTGAGGTCGGCATCATCGGCAACGGCGCGGGTCTCGTCATGAGCACCCTGGACGTCGTCGCGTACGCCGGTGAGAACCACGGTGGCGTGAAGCCCGCCAACTTCCTGGACATCGGTGGCGGCGCCTCCGCCCAGGTGATGGCGAACGGCCTGGAGATCATCCTGGGCGACCCGGACGTCAAGTCCGTCTTCGTGAACGTCTTCGGTGGCATCACCGCCTGCGACGAGGTCGCCAACGGCATCGTGCAGGCCCTGAAGCTCCTGGAGGACCGCGGCGAGAAGGTCGAGAAGCCGCTCGTCGTCCGCCTCGACGGCAACAACGCCGAGCTGGGCCGGAAGATCCTCACGGACGCCAACCACCCGCTGGTGCAGCGCGTCGACACCATGGACGGCGCGGCCGCCAAGGCCGCCGAGCTGGCCGCCGCCAAGTAAGCACGAGGACGAGGACACCGACACACCATGGCTATCTGGCTCAACAAGGACAGCAAGGTCATCGTCCAGGGCATGACCGGCGCCACCGGCATGAAGCACACCAAGCTCATGCTCGGTGACGGCACGAACGTCGTGGGCGGCGTGAACCCGCGCAAGGCGGGTCAGACCGTGGACTTCGACGGCACCGAGGTACCCGTCTTCGGCACCGTCAAGGAGGCCATCGAGAAGACCGGCGCCAACGTCTCCGTCATCTTCGTGCCGGAGAAGTTCACGAAGGACGCCGTCGTCGAGGCCATCGACGCCGAGATCGAGCTGGCCGTCGTGATCACCGAAGGCATCGCCGTGCACGACTCGGCGTCGTTCTGGGCGTACGCCGGCAAGAAGGGCAACAAGACCCGGATCATCGGCCCGAACTGCCCCGGCATCATCACCCCGGGTCAGTCGAACGTCGGCATCATCCCGGGCGACATCACCAAGCCGGGCCGCATCGGCCTGGTCTCGAAGTCCGGCACGCTGACGTACCAGATGATGTACGAGCTGCGTGACATCGGCTTCTCGACCGCCGTCGGCATCGGTGGCGACCCGATCATCGGCACCACGCACATCGACGCGCTCGCGGCGTTCCAGGAGGACCCCGAGACCGAGCTCATCGTGATGATCGGTGAGATCGGTGGTGACGCCGAGGAGCGTGCCGCCGCGTTCATCAAGGAGAACGTGACGAAGCCGGTCGTCGGTTACGTCGCGGGCTTCACCGCGCCGGAGGGCAAGACCATGGGTCACGCCGGCGCGATCGTCTCCGGTTCCTCCGGCACCGCGCAGGCGAAGAAGGAGGCCCTGGAGGCCGCGGGCGTCAAGGTCGGCAAGACCCCGACCGAGACGGCCAAGCTCGCCCGCGAGATCCTGGGCGCGTGATCAATTCGGCAGAGCTGGGCTTTTCGACGAGCTGAGCTTCTGACCTGAACGCCGGTAGGCCCGTCCCGTTTCCCGGGGCGGGCCTACCGGCGTTCTCGCTTGCCATGCAGGCGGGTTCCGCAGGTCACCGAGGCGTCGGTTCGATGCGTTCGCTGCCCGACGACGCCTCCCCGTGGAGCTTCGACCGCAGGGCCAGTTCGTCGCGGGACAGGGGGCCCATCGGGACCGCGCGGGGGACGCCCTGGACGGCCCGGGCGGGGGCGATCGGGGGTTCGTAGTGGGTCGGCGCCGTGCGCAGGGTGAGCGTCGTCGCGCCGATGATCGTCACCGTGAAGGCGATCGCCGCCCGGGTCCAGAAGACGTTGCGGCGTTCGCCGAGGGTGCGGACCGTCGGGGGGCGGGACGCGCGCAGGCGTTCGCGGGAGGACAGTTCCGTCAGCCGGCGGTGCAGCAGCGCCGTGTCCGCCAGCTCGGGGACCCGCGCGGCCATTGCCTCCCGCGCGTGCGTCAGCCGGTTCGCCGCCGCCGGGGTGCTCGCCTCCGTCTCCGCCGCCGTCTCCGGGAGATCGAGGCCGACCCCGTCGTACAGCACCAGCGTGCGCCGGTACGACGGCGGCAGCTTGAGCAGCGCGCCCAGCAGATCCCGGTCCGCCGGGTCGGCCGGCGGCGGCTCCGGGTGCCGGTAGCAGGGGCGGAACCGGTGCCAGGGCGAGAGCGCGCAGTCGTACGCCACCGCCCTGACCCACCCGGCCGGATCCCGGTCCCTGGCCACCTCGGGCCAGCGCTGCCAGGCCAGCTGGAAGGCGCGCTCCACCGCCTCCCGGGCCAGTTCGCGGCGCCCGCACAGCAGATAGGTCTGGCGTACGAGGGCCGGGGCGCAGAAGGCGTAGAGCGCGTCGAAGGCCTGAGCGGGCGTCAGCGGCTCGGGCTTTCCCGGGACCGGCTTCACGGACGGTTCGTCAGGACCCGTCGGCGGGGCGAACGCACCGAGGAACTCGGTGTACGCCCGCCCCTCGGCACCGGCCGGCGCCCGGCGCCCCGACTCCCACGCGCGCACCGTGGCGCGGGCCACGCCGAGGCGTCTGGCCAGCTGAGCCCGGGTCAGGGAGCGGGACTGGCGCAGGCGTCGGCGTTCCCTCGGCGGTGGCAACGGGCTTGCGGAGATCTGCGTGCTCACCGTGCACCCTTTCGTACGATAAGTGACATAAACATATATTGAGCGACACTACGGTGCTTCACCTGTTACGCCGGGAAAGCGCGTGTCGTTGGGACCATGGCCGGGTGACCCAGATGACCGCGCGCCGACCGTCGCTCACCCCTCTCTCCACCCGGCTGCGCGACCGCTCGCCCGGCCTGTCCGCGAGCCTGCTGAACGGCGTGGTCGCGGCCGGGCTCGGCCTCGGCGTGCTCACCGTGCTGGTCCTCGCCCTGTGGATCAGCTCGCCGTACCCCGACAGTGGGCCGGGCGGCGCGCTGCACATCGCCGCCGCGCTGTGGCTGCTGGCGCACGGCGTCGAACTGGTCCGCACCGACACCCTCTCGGGCGCGCCCCTCCCGGTGGGCGTCACCCCGTTGCTGCTGCTCGCGCTGCCCGCCTGGCTGCTGTACCGGGCGGGCCGGTACGCCACGGACGCCTCCGCCGAGCCCGACGGACCGCCCCCGGTACCCGTACGCACGGCCTGGCTCGGCGTGGTCCTCGGCTATCTCGCGGTCGGCACCGCCGTCGCGGCGTACTGCTCCGGCGGTGAACTGCGGCCGTCCTGGGGCTGGTTGACGGTGTCCCTGCCCCTGGTCGCGGCGGCCGGGGCGGGCGCCGGGGTCTGGTCGGCGCACGGCTGCCCGCCCGAGCCGCTGCTCATCGTGCTGAAGGCGGTGCCGGGTCCGGTACGGCGGCTGGTGTTCGGCGCGGACGCGCGGGCCCGGGTGGACACGGCCGTACGGGCCGCCGGGGCATCGACCGCCGTACTGGTCGGCGGCGGTGCGCTGCTCGTCGCCGCCTCGACGGTGTGGCACGGGGAGGCGGCGCGGGCGTCGTTCCTCCAGCTGACGGAGGGGTGGACGGGACGGTTCGCGGTGCTGCTGCTCGGCATGGCGCTGGTTCCCAACGCCTCCGTGTGGGCCGCCTCCTACGCCCTCGGCCCCGGCTTCGTCCTCGGCGTCGGGCATCCGGTGCACCCGCTGGCCTCCGACCCGGCCCCGCTGCTGCCGCCGTTCCCGCTGCTCGCGGCGGTCCCGGACGCGGGCCCCGGCACCCGGCTGAACTGGGCGGCCGCGCTGGTGCCGCTGGCGGCCGGAGTGGTGGCCGGGTGGTTCGTGGCCCGCGCGGCGGTACGACGCCGGGGGCACCGGGAGCCGCCCCGGGTGCGCTGGTCGGCGGTCCGTACCACCGGCGTGACCCTGCTGACGGCTGTGGTCTGCACCCTGCTGCTGGCCCTGCTCGCCACCCTCTCAGGGGGCCCGCTGGGCATCGGCGCGCTCTCCCGCTTCGGCCCCCTGTGGTGGCAGACCGGCCCGGCGGCCGGCGCCTGGACCGCG
>NZ_MUNF01000647.1:219-512 GCF_002154555.1 Streptomyces murinus | reverse complement strand
GCCTGGACACCCGGCCGGCCGCGGCCGACGACGACCTGACGAGGACCGTGCACTACGGCGTCGTGGCCGAGGAGGTCGTGGCCGTGGTCGAGGGCGAGCCGGTGAACCTCATCGAGACCCTCGCCGAGCGGATCGCCCAGACCTGCCTGAAACACGAAGGGGTCCAGGAGGTCGAGGTGTGCGTCCACAAGCCGGACGCCCCGATCACCGTCCCCTTCGACGACGTGACCGTCACCATCACCCGGAGCCGAGTATGACCCGACCTTTCGTCCAGGGTCACAGTGACCCGACCG
>NZ_MUNF01000647.1:0-200 GCF_002154555.1 Streptomyces murinus | reverse complement strand
CGGCGTCCGCGTGAAGGCCGTGTCGCCGGTCTACGAGACCGAGCCGTGGGGCGTCGAGCCCGGCAGCCAGCCGTCGTACTTCAACGCCGTCGTGGCCCTGAAGACCACCCTGCCGCCGTCCTCCCTGCTGGAGCGGGGCCATGCCATCGAGGAGGCGTTCAACCGCGTCCGCGACGAGCGCTGGGCGCCGGGGTCCACGT
>NZ_MUNF01000646.1 GCF_002154555.1 Streptomyces murinus | reverse complement strand
CTCGGCCACCTCCTCGCGGCGGTCGCCGTCGGCTGGCTGCTGCGCCGCGAGGAGGTGGCCGAGCAGCATCGGCAGCGAGGGCAGCAGTGCCGCGGAGGCACCGGTGGCGTCGGCCGCGTGCGGCAGGGGCAGCGGGGCCCCGGCCACGGGACGGCCCGAGCGGTCGATGAGGCGGGCGGCGAGCAGGATGTGGAAGGCGTGGCCGGGGGTGAGCGCGGCGGCGTTCGCCCCGCACAGCAGCCGGGTGGCCTGTTCGACCAGGGCGGCGTCGCCGAGCGCGGCTTTGCCCGGGGTGCTCTGCCCCATCGGCATCCCGCCCATGGCCATGCCCGCCCCGTGCTGGCCCAGGCCGAACAGCGTGTGCAGCGCGGTCTGGCCGAGGGTGAGGAGCGCGGCGATGCCCGGCAGCGAGCGGGCCCGCCCGGCGAGCGGGATCACGAGCAGCAGGGAGCCGAGGAAGCCCACGCCGAGCGTCCACAACGGCACGCTCGCGCAGGAGGCCAGGGTGTGCCCGGCCGCGGCCAGCACGACGCAGACCGCGGCGAAGACCGCGGCCCGCAGCATCCGGAGCCCGGCTCCGGGACGCGCCGTGCGCGCGTGAGGGGCAGACATGGCGGGCTCATCATCCCACCGCGCCCCGCGCCGTCCTACGTCAGGTCCGGGCAACACATCCCCGGCCCGGCCGGAGCGGCCGAAGGGGTACGTCCCGCATACACCGATTCCTCCCGGCCCGCGTCGGCTGTATGGGCGGAGTCACGTCAACGGTGTGCTTACGGCCACCTATGGGCGGCAATAGGTATCGGTATGTCGAGCCGCGGCCTGGAGGCTGGAGCATGAGCATCTGGTGGTCACTCCATCTGCGCCGTGAGGCCGCGAGTGTGCCGCTCGCGCGGCGGCTCCTGATCGGCACCATGGAGACGGCCGGGGTGGATCCGGAGATCTCCTACGACCTCTCCGTCGCCCTGAGCGAGGCGTGCGCGAACGCCGTCGAGCACGGCGGCGACGACAGCACCTCGGCGGTGTACCGGGTGACCGCGTACCTCGACGGGGAGAAGTGCCGTATCGAAGTGGCCGACTCCGGCCCCGGCTTCCAGCACACCCGCGAACTGCGCCCCGCCCGCCCGGACGCCGAGCACGGCCGCGGCCTCTGCCTGATCCGCGAACTCGCCGACCACGTCCACATCGGCCCCAAGCCCGGCCGCCACGGCACGGTGGTCAGCTTCGACAAGATCCTCAAATGGCGCGACGACGCTCCGCTGCTGGCGGTGTAGCCCGGGTCACATCCGGCGATCAGAGCAGCGGCTCGACCAGATCGGTCAGTTCCGCGCGGCTGATCCGGCCCATCCGGGCCGCGGCGATCCGGCCCTGCCGGTCCACGACGAAGGTGTAGGGGTAGCCCTGCGGACTGACCAGACCCTTGGGGATGCGCAGGAGCTGGACGGTCTTCGGGTCGTGGAGGCTGCGGTAGGGGACGTGGTGCTCTCGGGCGAAGGCCGCACCGGCTGTCCTTGAGGCATCGGTGTCGACACCCATGACGCGTACGCCGCGAGTGTGCAGGGCGGTGTGCACAGCGGAGAAGTCATGGGCCTCGGCGCGGCAGGGGCCGCACCAGGACGCCCACGCGTTCACCACGAGCACATTGCCCCGGTAGTCGTGTACGGCGATCGGACGGCCGTCGATCGCGGTCCCCGTCAGGTCGGGCATCTTCTCGCGATCGGCCGGAGCGAACGTCTCCTGCAAGGGGGCCGCTTGGCCGTCGTCCAGCCGGGGGCCCGCGCAACCCGATGCCATCAGCAGGGCCAGGACGAGGCCGGCGGCTTTCGCGATGTTCATGATGATGAGGATGTCACCCTGCCGCGGACCGCTCATTGCCGTCGAGGGTGTAACGCTTCTTCAGGACGGCGTCGAGCTTGCCCGAGCGCACCGCGGACAGGCACCAGGCGGTGGGCAGTTGGAGCGTGAAGAGCCCGAAGAACGAATACAGCGCCGCGGCGTCCAGGAGTTCCCCCGGGTTGCCCCCTCCGTAGGGCGCCGCGTTGGCGATGCCGAGTACCAGCATGTAAAGGACGCCGTCGACGAGGACCGTCCGCCAACGGGGCAGCGGGGAGAGCAGACGGCGGGCCAGGGTGAGCACCGCGGTGCAGATGACCAGGAAGACGGCCTGGTCCCTGCACCACGTGAGTGGCTCGGGCCCGGTGGGTCCGAGCCGGTCGCCGAACGCGAGCGAATAACCGGCCAGCACCACGGTCCCGGTGAGCCATGAGACCACGGTGACCCAGGCGGCGTACGTGAGTGCGCTGCGCCAGGGGGTGAATATCATGGCGCTCCTTTCAGGCCCCTGGTCGGAGCCGGTGGCACGGTCATCATCCCACCCTCGTCGTGCGGGCCACCGCCGAGCGTCCGGCCCCGACGTGCCGGTCAGTAACCGCCGATGTTGGAGATGGTGCTCGGCTCACAGGCTCGGGAGTAGAGGCACTCGAGGCCGCTGAGCAACTTGGTGCTCATCCTGTGCTGGTAGACGGTCTTGGTGGAGTGCTTGCTGCCGCTGGTGTAGCCGAAGAGGTACATCTCGTGGTCCGGGGCTGGGCGGGCGCTGCCGGACACGTAGAAGTCACCGTTGCGGGCGAGGCGGGCGTCGTAGTACACGCCGATGCCGGCCCGGCGGATACCGGACTTGGGGCAGAAGGGGTCGGTTGCTTCGATCTGGGCGTGCACGGCACGCGTCTTGCCGTCGAACCGGGTCTTGGTGCGGAAGTCGATCTTCTTGGTCGACGCCTTCCGCTTGTCGATCAGCTTTCCCTTTTTGTAGACCTTCGTCCAGCCGGTCTCGGGGAAGAGGTCGTAGGAGGACTTCGTCCAGTAGACGACACCGCGGACACCGGCGCGGAAGGAGGTGCCGGAGACGGCGCTGGAGAAGCCCCGGCCGTCGCCCTTGTACTTGTAGGAGTTGCCGCCGTACTTGCACCCGGAGGCCTTGCTGACGTAGCCGGGCACGGTCACCCAGGGCTGGCGGATGAAGGAACGCCAGGTCACCACGGTCTTGGTGTACTTCTTGGCCTTGGCCTCGACCTTTTGGGCGGTCTGGGCGAGGGCGGCGGGTGTGTCGCCGGTGGGGACCGTGACGTTCAGACCCCAGGTGCGGCCAAGGCCCTTCGCGTCACCGCTGATCTGGTAGGAGGGCTCGGAGCCGGGCACGACCGTGTCGTCGCGCAGACTGTGCCCGGAGGTCCTGGCGATCACCTTGCCGTCCCGGATGACGGTGTAGGACGTGGCGCCGAGGTCGGGCCACGACAGGTCGACGAACGTGCTGGAGGCGGCCCAGGCGGCGCGCTCGGTCCGATTCGGCGAGTGGGCGAGGGTGACGTCGGCGATGACGTGCTGTGAACCGGCGGCGAGGATCTCGCTGTCGGTGGCCTTGCCGGTGTAAGCACTCACCGTGTGCACACCGCCGGCGGCGAGGGCGGTCCTGCCGCTCGCGAAACTGCCGGTGCCGGCGTCGAGGACGAACGCGGCCTCCTTCGGCGCGGGGGCGGCCGAGGCGGTGGCTCCGCCGGTGGCCACCGACGCGGTGAGGAGGGCTACGGGCAGCACGGTTGCCGCGCTCCAGCGCCCCATGGTGCGGTTGACGTTCACGGATCGACTCCCTGGATCGAACGGTTTCCCCAACCCGGCCGCGTCACCGGCGGGTTGAGTCATTGACGGCGCGCACGAGGGGGCGGCTTCCGAGGGACCCGTCGGGACTTTTGCGCGGAAGCCGCCCCCGAGAGGTCAGGACAGGCCCCACTCCTGGCGTACGCGGGCCGGGTTGGAGCTTCCGGACTTCTCCAGGTAGGGGTGGGAGCCGGCCTTCGTCGAATTCGACGCGATGACCTTGCCGTTGCGCGCCGCGCTCCAGATCAGGGAGCCGCCCAACGTCCAGCGCTGCGCCTTCCAGCTGGAGTGGCAGGTGTACTGGACGATGCGGCTCTTGCTGTCGACGTTCAGGCACTTGCCCGACTTGTCGTTCTTGATGGTGAACACCGAGTCGTTCTTGTAGATCCGGTGGAGGGTCCAGCGCTGCGACTTGTCGCCGGAGCACTTGCCGACCGTGAGCTGAGCGTTCTGCTTCGTGCTGCCCCCCATGGACAGACACGTGTGAGCTGCCCAGACGCGCTCCAGGCGTACATGGGCGTAGGGGTCCTTGGCCTGCGGCGCGGCAGTGGCCGACGGCGCGGCGAGGCCGGTCATCGTTCCGGCCGCGACTGCGGTGAGCAGCAGTGATCCGGCTGCTTTACGCATGGGTCCTCCCCGTTTCAGCGACATGGCGAGCGATGAACGTAAACGCGAACCAGCCATGTCCGCTACGTCCGTTGGGGAGGTGTCTGATAGGGCATTGCCCTAAAGGGAGGGTGGTCGTACCCCGTGTGGAGTCGTCTGGTTCGGGTGCCCTACGGTGGCCCTCGTAGCGCCGCACTCACAGGGGGTCGACTTCCGTCCATGAAGCTCTCACGCCGCCTCGCTCTTGGTGCCCTCGCCGGCGTCGTGGTCCTGGGCGTGGGGGGCGGGGTGACGGCCCATCTGCTGGACGATCCGGCGCGGGGCCTGACGGCCGCCGCGCATGCGGGGGACGCGCACTGCCGGGAACTCACCGGGAAGGCGCCGGGGCGGCTGGCGGGCAAGGAGCGCCGGTCCGTCGGACTCGACGGCGTGGTGGTGTGGGGCGACCAGGATGTGATCCTGCGCTGCGGTGTCGCGAGCCCGACGGCGACAACGGATCCGTGTTTCGAGGCGAACGGGGTCGACTGGGTGCTCGACGAGCGGCAGTCGACCCCGGATCGCAAGGTCATCGTGACGTTCGGACGTACGCCCTCGACGCAGGTCGCCATCCGCGCACAGGGGGTGCGTACGGATGAGGCGATCCTGGAGCTGTCGCCCCTGGTGGAGGGAATCCGGAAGACCGGCCGGTGTCTGGACGCCCAGTGACCGGCGCCGGGGCCGCTCGTCGGACGAGCGGCCCCGGCATGGTCACGCGACCGTCGTTTTCTGGCCTCGGCTCGACGCCAGTGCGAGGTGCCGGGAGCAGGACGGCTCGTCACACAGTGCGTTGTGGGCCAAGGCGGAGACGATCGCGACCTGTGTCCGCGTCTGTTGCCCCAGCTTCGTCACGATGTTCGAGATATGCGCCTTCACTGTGCGTTCGGCGATGCCCAGTTCCTTCGACAACTCACGATTGCCGACCCCTGTCCCCAGCAGCAGGAGAACCTCTCTTTCCCGGTCTGTCAGCGCTTCCAGCCGCCAGATGCCGGGTTCCGGGGTGTGGCCGGTTCGTCGGTAAGGGCAGGTAGTGCCCGTAGCCTCGGCCCAGTTGGTCATTCTGGCCCCTTCTGAACGCCGCGTTTCCAGCAGACCCCCGTGGCCCGGTTGTGGCGGCGGTCAACGGCCAACTTACCCGTCGGTTCTTACGAGCTTCATGCCGTTTCCGGCTGCGTAACTTACCTGCACGGTCGGCGGATTGGCCGAAAATGGTGGGTCTCTGCGAGGGCGTTCGAAGAGGCGGGCGGGCGGATCGTCGGGGCCGTCACCCTGACGGGGAGCACCCGGGGGCCGTTCTGTAGCGCGCACCTCGGCTATTGGGCCGCCGCGGACCGGCAGGGCCGGGGGCTGGCGAGCGCGGCCGTGTCACGGGTGTGCGGGCTCGCGCGGGACGTGGTCGGCCACATCGACGGCCGTTGGCGGGACAGCCGGCTGTTCCAGCGGATCCCGCACGACGAGGACCCCGCGCCCTGGAACGCCCCGGAGAGGGACTGAGGACCGCGCGGCCGGCCACGGCGGGTCCGCGGACGGAGGCGGCCGGGCACCCCTGGGTACCCGGCCGCCTCGCTCGTCGGGTCAGCCCTTCAGCGCGGCCATCCACGCCTCGACCTCGTCGGCGCGCCGCGGCAGGGCGGCCGAGAGGTTCCGGTTGCCGTCCTCCGTCACCAGGATGTCGTCCTCGATCCGGACGCCGACGCCCCGGTACTCCTCGGGCACGGTGAGGTCGTCGGCCTGGAAGTACAGGCCAGGCTCGACCGTGAGGACCATGCCCGGCTCCAGGACGCCGTCCACGTACGTCTCGGTGCGCGCGACCGCGCAGTCGTGGACGTCCATGCCGAGCATGTGACCGGTGCCGTGCAGGGTCCAGCGGCGCTGCAGGCCCAGCTCCAGGACGCGCTCGACCGGGCCCTCGACCAGGCCCCACTCGACCAGCTTCGCGGCCAGCACCCGCTGGGCCGCGTCATGGAAGTCGCGGAACTTGGCGCCCGGCCGCACCGCCGCGATGCCGGCCTCCTGGGCCTCGTACACCGCGTCGTACACCTTCTTCTGGAGCTCGCTGTACGTGCCGTTGACCGGCAGCGTGCGCGTGACGTCGGCGGTGTAGAGGGTGTGCGTCTCCACACCGGCGTCGAGCAGCAGCAGGTCGCCGGAGCGGACCGGGCCGTCGTTGCGGACCCAGTGCAGGGTGCAGGCGTGCGGGCCCGCGGCGCAGATCGAGCCGTAGCCGATGTCGTTGCCCTCGACGCGGGCGCGCAGGAAGAAGGTGCCCTCGATGTAGCGCTCGCTGGTGGCCTCGGCCTTGTCCAGGACCTTCACCACGTCCTCGAAGCCGCGCACCGTGGAGTCGACGGCCTTCTGCAGCTCGCCGATCTCGAACGCGTCCTTGACCAGGCGCAGCTCGGAGAGGAAGACGCGCAGCTCCTCGTCGCGCTCGGCGGTGACCTTGTCGGTCAGGGCCGCCTCGATGCCGGCGTCGTAGCCGCGCACGACGCGCACCGGGCCGGTGGCCTCGGCCAGCTTCCCGGTCAGCTCGCGGACATCGGCGGCGGGGATGCCGTACAGCGCCTCGGACTCGGTGAGGGAGTGGCGGCGGCCGACCCACAGCTCGCCCTGGCCGTCGAGCCAGAACTCGCCGTTCTCGCGGTCGGAGCGGGGCAGCAGGTAGATGGTCGCCCGGTGGCCCTCGCCCGCGGGCTCCAGCACGAGGACGCCGTCCTCCGTCTGGTTGCCGGTGAGGTACGCGTACTCGACGGAGGAGCGGAAGGCGTACTCCGTGTCGTTCGAGCGGGTCTTCAGGTTGCCCGCCGGGATCACCAGACGCTCGCCCGGGAAGCGCGCGGAGAGCGCGGCGCGGCGGCGCGCGGTCTCGGCGGCCTGCTCGATCGGCTTCAGGTCACGCAGCTCGGTGTCGGCCCAGCCGGACTGCATGTTCTCGGCCAGCTCGTCGGAGACGCCCGGGTACAGGCCGTTCTTCCGCTGCTTGATGGGCTCCTCGGACTCGGTTTCCGGGGTCGCCGGAATGAGTTCGTCGGCCACGTGTTCCTCCTCGGTACGGCGTGTGATCTCCCCCGGGGCGGTCCGTGCGGCTCGCCACGGTGGGTGACCGTTTCCGAGCCGGGGACCTCCATCATCGTACGGTCGTACCGGGACGGGACCAGGGGCGGATGCCCCGTTATGCCTGGTCACCGGCCGGTCACTGAGCGGTGATGCCGGGCCGGGGCGTCGGCTCAGTCGAAGCGGGCCGCCAGCAGCACCACGTCCGTCGTGCTGTCGGCGGTGTCCGGGCCGTCCGGCAGCACCGTGCGCAGCACATGGTCGGCGACGGCCCCCGGATCCTGCCGCAGCGCCCGCGGGACGCTCGCGGCGGCCGTGTGCAGCCGGGCGAAGGCGCGGTCCATGGGGTCGCCGGTACGGTGCAGCAGCCCGTCGGTGTAGAGCAGAACCGTCTCTCCCGCTTCGGCCTGGATCTCCACGCTGGGCGCCTCCCAGCACGAGAGCATGCCGAGCGGCGCACCGAGTTCGCCGAGACCTCCGTCTCCGCGCCGCTCG
>NZ_MUNF01000645.1 GCF_002154555.1 Streptomyces murinus | reverse complement strand
CCTCCGGGTCAATACACCTAGAGCCACCACAGGAACAGGTCCACGAAAGCGCGGAAGAACTTGGCCCGCCGGGAAGCGGTCGCGAGCCATTCGCGATCCTTGGCGACGCTGGCGCGGGTGACGCCTGACTCTCCCCTGCGGCTGCGCGCCGGCGCCAGATGGCCGGAGAATATGCGCCCCACCACCCGCAATCTGGAGATGCCCAGCTCCCGGGCGGCGTCGGATTGTGACAGCCACTCGTCGTCGGGATACGTGACAGGGGGAATGCACCAGTAGCCCGGGCCACGTGGATCGGACTGTTCAGCCATGCCGCCCCCGAGGGTTACCCCACCGCTGGCAACTCGTAAGCGTCCGCGATGAGTTCGTACGAGCGTACGCGTACCTCGCCCCGGTGGGCATGTGTGGTGAGCATCAACTCGTCGGCGCCGGTGCGCTTTTGGAGGTCGTTCAGACCGGAGCGCACCTCGTCGGCGGTGCCGTGGACCACGTTGGCGGACCAGGAGGCGATGAACTCCTCCTCCATGGCGCCGAGTTCCGCCTGTTCGGCCTCCGCCGGGTCGGGGAAGAGGCCGGGGCGGCCCATCCGCAGGCGGAGCATGTTGAGGGCCATGGCGCGGGTCTGGCGGCGGGCCTCGCGCTCCTCGTCGGTGGCGAGGGCGGAGACGCCGATGAGGGCGTACGGCTCGGCGAGCACCGGGGAGGGGCGGAAGGTCTGGCGGTACAGGTCCAGCGCGGGGACGGTGTTCTGCGCCGAGAAGTGGTGGGCGAAGGCGAACGGCAGGCCGAGCATTCCGGCCAGCTGGGCGCTGAAGCCGGAGGAGCCGAGCAGCCAGACCGGCGGGCGGTGCGCGGACTGGACTCCGCCGGGGGCGCTGCCCTGCACCGGGCCGGGGATCGCGTGGATGCGCCGGTAGGGGTGGCCGTCGGGGAAGTCGTCGTCCAGGAAGCGGATCAGCTCGGCGAGCTGCTCGGGGAAGTCGTCGGCGCCCTCGTTCAGGGTGTCGCTGCGGCGCAGGGCGGCGGCCGTGGCCCCGTCGGTGCCGGGGGCGCGGCCGAGGCCGAGGTCGATCCGGTGCGGTGCCAGCGCCTCCAGCGTGCCGAACTGCTCGGCGATCACCAGCGGGGCGTGGTTGGGCAGCATCACACCGCCGGAGCCGAGCCGGATGCGCTCCGTGTGGGCGGCGAGATGCGCGAGGATCACGGCCGGCGAGGAGGAGGCGACGCCCGGCATGGAGTGGTGTTCGGCCACCCAGTACCGGTGGAAGCCGCGGGCCTCGGTACGGCGGGACAGCTCGACGCTGGTGCGCAGCGCGTCGGTGGCGGTGCGGCCCGCGCCGACGGTCACCAGGTCCAGGACGGAGAGCGGGACGGGTGCGGTGCCGCGCGCCGTACCCCGGATGCCGTCCGCGGCCTCGCGGTTCTCGTGTGTCTGAGCTGCCTCGTCTGCCGACACGGTGGGGGCCTCCTGTTTCCGGCGTGAGCTGTGCCGGAGTGTCGTAACAGGTGGCTCTCCCCGCTTATTCCGCGGCCTGCACCGCGCTCTCCCGGCCGCCGGAGCCGCCCCGCCCCATCCCGGCCGGCCCCGGCCCGCCGTGCCCGCCCTGTCCCCTCAGGCCTGGACGAGCGGCTCCCTGGTGAACAGCGCTCCCAGCTCCGGCGCGTTCACCCGGCGGTCGGCGAGCCGCAGCCCCTCCCACACGGTGACCTGGTTCGCGGTGAGCACCGGCTTGGACAGGGACTTCTCCAGCAGGCCGAGGTGGGCGGCCGTGTGCAGGGCGGTGTCCGGCAGCAGCACCGCCTCCGCGTCCGTGTCGTCCGCGGCCCGCGCCAGCGTCAGTACGTCCTCCTCGCCCCAGCCCGCGACCTGGGCGGCCGTGCCGACCCCCGAGGAGCGCGTCCCGGTCACTTCCAGGCCCCCGGCCCGCAGGAACTGCGCGAACAGCGCGGTGATCTCCTCGGGGTAGGTCGCGCCGACGGCGACCCGTCGTACCCCCAGCTCATGGGCCGCGTGCACAAAGCCGAAGGAGGTCGAGGAGGCCGGCATCCCGGCCAGCCGGGCCAGGGTGCGCACCTGGTCC
>NZ_MUNF01000644.1 GCF_002154555.1 Streptomyces murinus | reverse complement strand
CCCCGGCACCGCGCAGGCGCTGGTGGACAAGCTGAACTACCCGAGCACGGCGCAACGCCTCACCAAGGGCGGCAAGATGCAGCCGATGATCCTGGTGATGCTGCGCCCGTCCGTGGCGCCGCCGCGGGACACCGAGTGCGTGGACGTGCCCGGGGGCCCGAAGACGGAGACGTTCTTCGCCAAGGACCTGCGCGAGTCGGTGATGAGCCGTTACCGGGTGGACGCCACGCCCGCGAGCTGGGGCATCATCGGCGACTCCACCGGCGGGTACTGCGCGCTGAAGATCGCCATGCACCACCCGAAGTCGTACGGCGCCGCCGTGGGCCTGTCGCCGTACTACAAGGCGCCGATCGACGCGACCACCGGTGACCTGTTCCACGGGGACAAGAACCTGCGCGATCGTGCCAACCTCTTCTGGATGCTCAAGCACCAGTCGGCCCCGGAAACGTCACTGCTCGTCACCAGCAGCAAAATCGGTGAGCACAACTACAAGGACACGCTTCGGTTCATCAAGAACGTCCAGGACACGAACGTGACCAGGATTTCTTCGATCATCCTCCCGAGCGGCGGCCACAACTTCAACACCTGGCGCCGGGA
>NZ_MUNF01000643.1 GCF_002154555.1 Streptomyces murinus | reverse complement strand
GCCGTCGTCGGCCACGGTGACGACGGCGGTGAGATCGCCGGTGATCCGGCGCAGCGCGGCCAGCGAGGCCGACAGGCCCATGCCGCCGCCGAGCGCGACGACCTTGGGCTGTGCGCCCCGGCGGCGGGGCCGGCCCCCGCGGGCCTCGACCGGGCGGCCGGCACGGGTCTCGCCCGAGCGGCCGGAGCGCGCCTCGGGCACCATCCGGCGCAGCCGGCCCAGCCGCGGTGTACGTTCCGTCATTCCCGTCCCATGTCCCGGTGTACGACCACCGTTTCCACACCCTCGGCCGCGAGGCGCGCGGCGAGTTTCTCCGACATCGCGACCGAGCGGTGCTTGCCCCCGGTACAGCCGATCGCGATGGTCACATAGCGCTTGCCCTCACGCCGGTAGCCGGCCGCGATCAGCCGCAGCAGCTCGGCGTAGCGGTCCAGGAACTCCTTGGCGCCGGGCTGGTTGAAGACATAGGCGGCGACCTCCTCGTTGAGGCCCGTGAAGGGGCGCAGCTCCGGGACCCAGTGCGGGTTGGGCAGGAACCGCATGTCCGCGACGAGGTCGGCGTCGACCGGGAGGCCGTACTTGAACCCGAAGGACATCACAGTGGCCCGCAGTTCGGGCTCCTCCTCGCCGGCGAACTGGGCGTCCATCTTGGCCCGCAGCTCGTGCACGTTGAGGCTGGAGGTGTCGATCACCAGGTCGGCGTCGCCGCGCAGTTCGCGCAGCAGCTCCCGCTCGGCGGCGATGCCGTCCACGATGCGGCCGTCGCCCTGGAGGGGGTGCGGGCGGCGCACCGACTCGAAGCGGCGCACCAGGGCGTCGTCGGAGGACTCCAGGAAGACGATCCGCCGGGTGACGTGCTTGGCCTCCAGGTCCGCCAGGGACTCGCGCAGATTGTCGAAGAAGCGCCGGCCGCGGACGTCCACCACGACCGCGATCCGCGCCACGTTCCCCTGGGAGCGGGCGCCCAGTTCGACCATGGTGGGGATGAGGGCGGGCGGCAGGTTGTCCACGACGAACCAGCCGAGGTCCTCCAGGCACTTGGCGGCCGTCGAGCGGCCCGCTCCGGACATGCCGGAGATGATCACCAGCTCGGGGATCGCCGCTTCGGGGACCCCGGGTGCCTCGCCGCCCGTACTCATCTGTGCTCCGTTGTCGTCGCCCGTGTCCTGGCCGCTCTCCTGGCCGACGGGCGGCGGGGCGGTCTCGCCGCCCGTCGGCCAGGAGA
>NZ_MUNF01000642.1 GCF_002154555.1 Streptomyces murinus | reverse complement strand
CGACGAGGCCGCCGCCGAGGCCGAGTTGGAGCACTACATCAGCCACTACTACGGCCGCTCGCTGGAGCAGATGAGCACCATCCAGGCATACGCCTGGGGCAGCGCCGAGAAGTGCGCCGAATGGCTCGGCGGATACGTCCGCGCCGGCGCCCGGCACCTGGTGATCCGCATCGGATCCCTGGACCCGGAGCCCCAGTTGAAGGAGATCGCCGAGGTGCTGCTGCCCGCGGTACGCGCCCTCGGCACCGCACCCACCGTAGGGAGTACGCAGTCGTGACCACCGCCATCGGCACCATCGGCAGCCAGATGTCCAGCGAGGGACACTGGTTCCACCCCGTGGAGCCCTCGCCCGACGCCTCCATCCGGCTGTTCCTGCTGCCCCACGCGGGCAGCGGCGCCATCATCTACCGCGACTGGGAACGCCTGCTGCCGCCGGACATCTCCCCGCAGGCCGTCACCCTCCCCGGCCGGCACAACCGCCGCGAGGAGGAGACGTACGAGAACTTCTGGCCGCTGCTCGAAGCCCTGCACGAGGCCGTGCTCAACGACCTGGACGACCGTCCGTTCGCCTTCTTCGGCCACTGCCTCGGCGCCCAGCTGGCCTTCCGGCTCGCCATCCGCATGGAGGAGGAGGGCGGCCCGGTCCCCGCGATGGTCGGCATGTCCGGCTGGTCGCCGGTCGGCTTCTTCAAGCCGACCGAGGAGCAGAGCCGGATGCCGGAGCCCGAACTGGTCGAGTGGATCAAGAAGTTGGGCTCCTTCCCGGCCGAGGTCTACGACAACCCCGAGATGCTCGCCCTGGTCGTGCCCGCCCTGCGCTCCGACCTGCGGGTCGCCGGGGACTACGACGACGACGGCGCCGGCGTCAGCTGCCCGCTCGCCTCCTACGGCGGCCGCAGCGACCCGCTCCAGGAGGCCCCGGACGCCATGACCCACTGGGCCGGGCGCACCCCGTCGTACCTGGGACACAACGAGTACGAGGGCGGCCACTTCTACATCGACACCCACGCCCAGGCCGTCACCGCCCACTTCGCACACCGGCTCCAGCGGACCGTGGCCACCGCCGTGAGCTGACCGGGGGGAACGGCGCGCGTCAGCGCCGTGTCAGCGGGCCGCGAGAAGGTGACAGGCGGCCCGCCGACACGGCGCTCGTCGGTCTCTCCCCGACGTACTGCCGAGGCCACCCATCCGAGAGAGAAGCAGCAGCATGAGATTCGACAGAGATCTCTTCATCGCGTCGGCCGGGTCATGGATACCGGACACGATCACCGTGGCACAGGCCACCGCCGAGGGCCTGGTCGACGAGGAGCACCGCAACCTCGGCTTCGAGAACATCGCCGTCTCCGACGAACTCTCCGGCCCCGAGATGGCCGTACGCGCGGGCCGCCTCGCCGTCGAACGCTCCGGCATCGCGCCCGCGGACGTCGGCCTCGTCCTGCACTCCTCCGGCAGCTACCAGGGCCACGACATGTGGCCCACCGCGGCCTACGTCGCCAACGAGACCGTCGGCCCCGGCGCCCCCGGCTTCGACCTCCAGCAGCGCTGCAACGCGGCCGTCGGCTCGCTGAGCCTGGCCGCCGGATACATCAGCTCCGGCCTCGCCACCGAGGTGCTGCTCACCACCGGCGACCGGTTCGCCGCGCCCTGGGTGGACCGCTGGAACGTCCAGATGAACCTCATCTTCGCGGACGGCGGCAGCGCCCTGCTGGTGTCCGGCCGCACCGGCTTCGCCCGGGTGGTCGCCGCCACCCTGGGCGCCGACAACTCGCTGGAGCGCTGGAACCGCGGCCTCGAACCCTTCGCCCTCCAGCCCGGCGCCGAGGTACGGCTGATCGAACGCGGCCTCCAGCACGCGGCCACCCCGGAGGCCGAGGGCTCCTGGGAGCGCTACGAGGCCGCCCTGATGTCCACCACCGGGCGCGTGATGGCCGAGGCGGGTGTGTCGACCGAGGACATCACCCGCGTCGTCACCCCGCACGTCCACCGCAACAAGACCCCCGAGAACTTCGACCTGCTGGGCTTCACGGAGAAGCAGAGCACCTGGGAGGTCGGCCGCAAGTACGGGCATGTCGGCCCCGGCGACCAGTTCCTCGGCATCGAACACCTCGTCCTGGACCGCGCCGTCGGACCGGGCGACCTCGTCCTCGTCGTCGCGGCCGGCGCGGGCTTCAGCTTCTCCGCAGCCGTACTGGAGATCCTGCACACCCCGTCCTGGTGACGGGAGGGGCGGCTCCCCAGTCCCCTCACCGAACGAAGAAAGGAACGGCCGTCATGGCCCTACAAGAACCCCGGGAAGCCGCCCCGGGCCAGCACGGGAACCAGCCCGGCACCACCGGATCGAACACCCCGGGGGCCACCGCGGCACCGCAGCAGCCCCCGGCCCCGCACTGGGCGATGCTGCCGATCATCCTGATCGGCACCTTCGTCATCACCCTCGACGTGTTCATCGTCAACGTGGCGATCCCCGCCACCCAGCGTGATCTGCACGCCGGTTCGTCCGCCGTGGAGTTCATCGTCGCCGGGTACGCGCTCGCGTACGCGGCCGGACTGATCACCGGCGGCCGGCTCGGCGACCTCTACGGCCGCCGCCGGATGTTCCTGATCGGCGTGGCCCTGTTCACCCTCTCCTCGGCCTGGGCCGGCAGCGCGCCCACCGCCGGGCAGCTGGTGGCGGCCCGCGTCGCCCAGGGCCTCGCCTCCGCCCTGATGGGCCCCCAGGTCCTCGCCATCATCGGCACCGTCTACAGCGGGCCCGCCCGTATCCGCGCCTTCAACGCGTTCGGTCTGACGATGGGTCTCGCCGGTGTGTTCGGCCAGCTCATCGGCGGTGTGCTGATCCACCTGGACATCGCGGGACTCAGCTGGCGCACCTGCTTCCTGGTCAATGTGCCGATCGGCATCGCCGCGCTGGTCTTCGCCCCGCGCGTGGTCCCCGAGTCCAAGGCGCAGGGCAAGTCCCGCCTCGACCCGCTCGGCATGCTGCTGGTCTCCGCGGGTCTGGTCGCCGTCGTACTGCCGCTCGCCGAGGGCCAGCAGAAGGGCTGGCCGGAGTGGACCTGGGTGTGCCTGGCCGTCTCCCCGGTACTGCTCGCCCTGTTCGCGCTCTACCAGCGGCGGCTGGCGGCGGCCGACCGCGGCCCGCTCGTCAACCCGGCGCTGTTCCGCCAGCGTTCCTTCACCGTCGGGGTGAGCACGGCCCTCGTCTACTACTCCGGCATGGCGTCGTTCTTCCTGGTGCTCGCCCTCTACCTCCAGCAGGGCTGCGGGCTCAGCGCGCTCGACTCCGGTCTGGTCTTCCTGCCGCTGGGCGTCGGCTTCCTCGGCGTCTCGCTGACCGCCAAGCAGATCGCCGCGGTGCTCGGCCGGCAGACCCTCGCCGTCGGCGCGCTGGTGCTGACGGCCAGTCTGATCGGGCTGTACGCCGCCGTGGAGCACATCGGCACCCATGGGGAGGTCGCCTGGCTGGTGCCCGGACTGCTGGTCGGCGGCGCCGGGATGGCCATGGTGATGGCACCGCTGGCGACCGTGGCCCTCGCGGGCACCGACCCGCGCTACGCGGGCGCGGCCTCCGGTGTGCTGTCCACCGCCAACCAGGTCGGCGGCGCGATCGGCGTCGCGCTGGTGGGCGTGGTCTTCTACCACGTCCTGGGTAACGGCACCGGACCCGACGCCTACGCCGACGCCTTCCGGGCCAGCGTCTATCTGCTGGTGCCGTTCGCGCTCGGCGTGGCCGCCCTGGTCCAGCTGTTCCCGCGCCCGCCCAAGAAGGCACCCACGTCCTGAACCGTGCGGCGGCCCGCCCCGATCGCGGGTCCGCCGCCGGTCCCGTTCCGCGTGTCCGCCGACGGACACGCCGTCAGCGCACCACAGAGGAGTTTCGTCCATGACCACCGAAGCGGAACTGACCGGCAGAAGCGCCGAGTCCGTGCCGGCAACGGACCACGGGGAATCCGGCGGCAAGCCCGCCTGGGGCGCTCTCCTCGTGGTGTTGCTCGGCCTGTTCATCGCCAACATCGACTTCTTCATCGTCAATGTGGCCATCCCCTCGCTCCAGCGGGACATGCACGCCACCAGTGCCGAGATCCAGCTGGTGGCGGCGACCTTCAACATCGGCCTGTCCGCCATGCTGATCACCGGCGGCCGGCTCGGCGACCTCTACGGCCGCCGCAAGGTGTTCGCCATCGGCCTGGCCCTGTTCGCGCTGGCCTCGCTGGCCTGCGGCATCGCGCCGAACATGCCCGAACTGATCGCGGCCCGCGCCGTGCAGGGCGCCGCGGCCGCGCTGGTCATCCCGCAGGTCCTCGGCATCCTGACCACCGCCTACACGGGCAAGGCCAGGGTCGCCGCCTTCAACGCGTACGGCATCACGATGGGCGCCTCCGCCGTGTTCGGCCAGCTGATCGGCGGTCTGCTGATCAAGGCCGACCTCTTCGGCTGGGACTGGCGGACCATCTTCCTGATCAACGCCCCGATCGGCGCCGTCGTCCTGCTGCTCACCCCGAAGCTGGTCCCCGAGTCCCGCGCGGAGGGCCGTACGGGACTCGACTGGACCGGTGTGGTGCTGGTGACCGCCGGTCTCACGGCCATCGTGCTGCCGCTGGTCCAGGGCCGCGAGCAGGGCTGGCCGACCTGGACCTGGGAGTGCCTGGTGGCGGCGGTGCCGCTGCTGGCCGCGTTCTGGTGGACGCAGCGCCGCAAGGCGGCCCGTGACGGTTCTCCGCTGGTCCACCCGAGCCTGTTCGCGGACCGCTCGTTCGGCATCGGCGTCGTCTCCCTGCTGGTGTTCTTCGCCGCGATGGCCTCCTTCTTCCTGGTCCTCGCGCTGTACCTCCAGGAGGGCCGCGGCGTCTCCGCGCTCAAGTCGGGCCTGCTGTTCATGCCGCTCGGCCTCGGCTTCTTCCTCGGCTCCGCGCAGTCGCCGAAGGTCGCCGCCAAGCTGGGCAAGCAGGTGCTCGCGCTCGGCGCGGTGCTCCAGGCGATCGGCAACCTGGGCCTGGCCGAAACCGCATGGCACCTGGACAGCACCGGGAACGTGGCCTGGTGCATTCCGGCCATGGTCGTGGCCGGTCTCGGCATGGGCTTCGTGATCGCCCCGCTGGCCTCGCTGGTCCTCGCGGGGGTCGCCCCGCAGCACGCGGCCGCCGCCTCCGGTGTGTTCTCCACGGCCCAGGAGATGGGCAACGCGATCGGCATCGCCGTGCTCGGCGTGGTCTTCTTCGGGGTCGCCGGATCGCAGGTCACCGCGCACTCCTACGCCCACGCCTTCAGCGTCGGACTGCTGGTGCAGGCCGGGATCTGCGTCCTGGTGGCCTGCCTGGTGCAACTGCTGCCGCGAGCGCAGGCGGCGGACCCGGGCGCGGCGGCCGCGGCCGCCTGACCCGCCCCGCCCTCCCGCCCCGAAGGGGGCCGGCGCCGACCGCGCCGGCCCCCTTCTCGTTGCTCTCCACCGGGTCCCGAACTATCCGTCCGCCACCCTCTTTGCCTTCATAAAAGTATATGTTTACCAGTATATAACGAGTCAGTAACCCGTCAGATTTCCGTCAGTGCTGCTCACCAGGATGTGCTCCGACGCTGAGATTCAGCCAACGGAGGGAACCCCATGTCCGCCTGTGAGCAGCGAAGACTGCCAGATTGGCCCATGCCCCGGTCGTGCCCCTACGCGCCGCCGGACGCCTACGCCCCGCTCCGCGACGAAGCGCCGTCCAGAGTGCGCATAAGAGGCGGCGAGGCCTGGCTGGTCACCCGGCACGCGGACGTACGCCAGGTGCTCAACGACAACCGGTTCAGCGCCGACGACCAGCAGCCGGGCTTCCCGATCCGCATCCAGCTGCCGCCCGAGCCGGGTGTGATGTCCTTCAGCCGCATGGACGACCCGGAGCACGGCCGGCTGCGCCGGATGGCCCTGACCGAGTTCACCGCCCGCCGCACCCGCGCCCTGCGCCCCGAGGTGGAACTCCTCGTCGGGCAGCTGCTGGACGAGCTGGAGAGCGGTCCGAAGCCGGTGGACCTGGTGGCGAACTTCGCCGTCCGGCTGCCCTCGCTGGTCATCGCCCGCATGCTCGGGGTGCCCGAGCAGGACGAGGCGGACTTCACCGAGCAGAGCCAGGTCATCCTCTCCCAGGAGGCCGGCCCCGAGGAGACGTACGCGGCGTTCGTCGCGATGACCAAATTCCTCGACGGACTCGTCGCCCAGCGCGTCGCCGCACCGCGGGACGACCTGATCAGCCGGCTCGCCACCCGGTACGTGAGCGCGGGCGAGCTGACCCACGAGGAACTGGTGGCCATGGCCCGGTTCATCCTCGTCGCCGGGCACGAGACCACGGCCCACCAGATCAGCCTCAGCGTCCTCAGCCTGCTGCGCGATCCCGCCCAGCTCGCCGAACTCCGCGCGGACGAAAGCCTGTTCAAGCCCGCCGTCGAGGAGCTGCTGCGGTACTGGTCCATCTCCCAGGACAACCAGGTGCGGGCCGCGGTGGCCGAGGTCGAACTGGGCGGCGCGACCATCCGCGAGGGGGACGGCGTGATCGTCGCCATCCCCGCGGCCAACCACGACGAGTCCGTCTACCCCGGCGCCGACAGGGTCGACATCCACCGTAACGCCGCCGGACACCTCGCTTTCGGCTTCGGCGCGCATCTGTGCCCGGGCGCCTCCCTGGCCCGCATGGAGCTGGAGGTCTGCCTCAAGGCCCTGTTCACCCGCTTCCCGGACCTGCGCCTGGCGGTCGCGCCGGAGGACATCCGCTTCCGGGAGAACACCCTGGTCTACGGCCTGGAGGAGCTCCCCGTCAGCTGGTGACGCCGGCTCCAGGAAAAGGTTCCTCCAGGTGGCCGGAACCAGAGGGTCGTGCCCCACCACGGCCCTGTCCCGGCCCCGCCCGTCAGTTCCGGATCAGCCTCAGGTCAGCGCGGCTTGGCAAAGTCATTACCCACGTCGCTTCTGAAAGATCCCACACCGAACCGCACACGGGCCCTCGCCGGGACCCGTGTCAGTGCTGCGTCAGCGCGGTGTCAGCGTGGTGCGCGACAGTGGCGTCACGACGTCCGCGCGCATGGCTCGGAGGGGTGCGTTCCCCTTGCCGCTCCGCGTCGACGAACCCACCGTTGTGTCGAGCACAGGAAGCGAGTCGGTGCCGCGGATCGCCTTTGCCCCCCGGATCTGGAGGACAAACATGTCGCTCGCCGACCACACCGACATACTGGACTGGCCCTTCGCCCGTACCGAGGACGGCAGCCCGCCACCCATCCTCGCCGAACTGCGCCAGGGGCCCCCTTGCGTGGTGCGCATCCCGGCCGGCGCGGCCGAGTCCCGGCTGGGCTGGCTCGTGACCCGGTACGCCGATGTGCGCCAGGCGCTCGCCGACCCCCGGCTCAGCGCCGACGAGACGTTACCCGGTGCCCCCGTGCGCATCCAGGTGCCGCCCGGCGGCAACCCCAGCTCCTTCCTGCGCCTCGACGACCCGGAGCACGCCCGGCTGCGCAGCATGATCCAGACCGAGTTCACCGCCCGCCGGGTCAAGCGGCTGCGCGCGCCCGTGCAGCGTCTGGTGGACGAGCTGCTGGACGAGCTGGCCGCCCAGCCCCAGCCCGCGGATCTGCACGCCGTCTTCTCCCGGGCGCTGCCCACCCTCGTGATCGCGCGCTTGCTGGGCGTCCCCGAGGAGGACTCGCCGTTCTTCATCGAGAAGACCCGCGTCACCATCTCCCAGGAGGACCCGGCCGTCTCCCAGGCCGCGTTCGCGGAGATGTCCGAGTACCTCGCCAAACTGGCGCTGCGCAAGCTCACCGAGCCCGGCGACGACCTGATGAGCCGGCTCGCCGTCCGCCACCACGCCACCGGCGCCATCACCCTGGACGAACTCGTCGGCATCGCCCGCCTCGTGCTGGTCGCGGGCCACGAGACCACCACCAACCAGATCGCCCTGAACATCCTCGCCCTGCTGCGCGACGACGACCTGCGCGCCCGGGTCGCCGCCGACGACGGGGCGCTGATCCCCAACTTCATCGAGGAGTCGCTGCGTTACTGGTCGATCTCCCAGGACGCCATGGTCCGCCTGGCCGTCGAGGACATGGAACTGGGCGGTGTGCGCCTGGAGAAGGGCGACGCCGTGGTGATCTCGGTGCCCGCCGGCAACCACGACGAGACCGTCTTCGCCTGCCCGCACCGCATCGACCCCGAGCGCGACACCAGCGGCCACCTCCAGTGGGGCTTCGGCCCGCACTACTGCCAGGGCGCCCCGCTGGCCCGCCTCGAAATGGACCTGGCGCTGCGCACACTGCTGCGCCGCTTCCCGGACCTTCGCCTCGCCGCCGATCCGCGCACGCTGTTCCGCCGGGGCACCGTTTTCCACGGGGTGACCCGTCTCCCCGTGACCTGGTGACCGGCCGGTCACCGCAGCAACCGACCGAAAGATCGAGAAACGGAGTCGTCATGACTCAGGAGTTAACCCCGGACATCGCGGCGGAGGGGCGCGAGCGGACGGCCTCCGACGGTGCCGCGGCCCCCTCGTCGGGCGCTCTGGCGGTGGTCCTCGTCGGCACGTTCATCACCGTGCTCGACTTCTTCATCGCCAACGTGGCCGTCCCGGCCATCAAATCCGACCTGCACGCCACCGCCGCCCAGGCGCAGCTGATCATCGTCGGCTACGGCGTGGCCTTCACCTCGGGCCTGATCACCGGCGGCCGGCTCGGCGACCTCTACGGCCGGCGCCGGCTGTTCGCCCTCGGCATGGTGCTCTTCATGATCACCTCGGCCGCGTGCAGCTTCGCGCCCACGGTGACCTTCCTCGGCGTCGCCCGGATCCTCCAGGGCGGCTCCGCCGCGCTGATGGTCCCCCAGGTCCTCGGCATCATCAGCACCGTCTACACCGGCGCCGCCCGCGACCGCGCCTTCACCGTCTACGGCCTGGTCATCGGACTCGCCGGTGTCTTCGGCCAGTTCATCGGCGGCGCGCTGATCTCGGTCGACGTGGCGGGGCTCAGCTGGCGCACGATCTTCCTGATCAACGTGCCGCTGTGCCTGGTCTCCCTGGCCATGACCCGCCGTACCATCCCCGAGTCCCGCGGCCAGGGCGGCACCCGGCTGGACCTGCTCGGCGCCCTGCTGATCACTGTCTCCCTCGGCCTCATCGTGTTCGCGCTCCTGGAGGGCCAGGAGCGGCACTGGCCGGCGTGGGTCTGGGAGTCGCTGGCCGTCGCGGCCGTCCTGCTCGCCGTCACGGTCTGGCATCTGCGCCGCCGGTCCGCCGCCGGGCGCGGCCCGCTGATCGAGCCGGGCATGTTCCGCTCCCGGCTGTTCTCGGTGGGCCTGCTCGCCACGGTCGCCTACTTCCTGGCCATGGGCTCGTTCTTCTTCACCCTCGCCCTCTACCTCCAACTGGGCCGGGGCATGAGCCCGTTGGAGTCCGGCTCGATGTTCCTGGCGCTGGGCGTCGGCTACTTCGGCGCCTCCATCGTCTCGGCCCGGTTCGCCGCGTCGGTCAACGCCCGCCGGGTCGCGGCCGGTCCGCTGATCCTCGCCATCGGCTACACCGCCATCGCGTTCACCGTCAAGGACCTGAAGCTGGACGGCTCCGCGCTCTGGCTGCTGCCGATGCTGCTGGTCGCCGGGCTCGGCATGGGCCTGACCACCGGCCCGCTGACCAACCTGGTGCTCGGCGGCGCGGTCCCCGAGCACGCGGCCGCGGCCTCCGGTCTGCTGAACACCGCGCAGGAGGGCGGCGCCGCCGTCGGCGTGGCCATCGCCGGCGCCGTCTTCTTCCCGGCCCTGGCCCGCGCGGGCGGCAAGGCGGACGCCTACCCGCACGCCTTCACCGTCACCCTGATCCCGCTCGTCTGCCTGGGCCTGCTCGCCTCCCTGCTGGTGCTGTCGTCCCCCGGCCGCGCCGCCCGGAGCTGACGCCACGCACCGCCGGCGGCACGAGCGTCCCCACCACTGGAAAGGAGGCACACCGCGATGCCGTACTTCACCACCCGGGACGGAACCCGGTTGCACTACGACGACTGGGGCGATGGACGCCCCGTCGTACTGCTCGGCGCCGCCATGGCGGACGCGCGCATGTGGGAGTTCCAGGCCCCGTTCCTCGCCGGGAACGGACTGCGCTGCGTCACCTACGACCGGCGCGGCAGCGGCCGTTCGGACAAGCCCTGGACCGGATACGACTACGACACCCTCGCCGGCGACCTCGCCGACCTGCTCGACCACCTCGACCTGAGGGACGCCGTGCTGGTCGGCTACGCGGTCGGCGGCGGGGAGTGCGTGCGCTACCTGTCCCGGTACGGCGACGAACGGGTCACGGGCCTCGCCCTGGTCGCCTCGACCACCCCCTACCTGCTGCGCGGCTCCGACAACCCCGACGGGCTCGACCTCGCCCTCTTCGACCAGATCGAACAGGCCATCAAGGCCGACCGGGCCGCCTGGCTGTCCGAGCTGACCTGGCCGTTCTTCGCGGGCGCCGAACCCGACCCGGAGAACCTGCCGATCTCCCCGCAGCTGGCGAGATGGCTGATCGAGATGTGTCTGAACACCTCGCCGAGAGCCGGCATCGAGATCTACCGCACGCTGCTCACCACCGACCAGCGCGCGGAGACGGCCGCGGTGCGGACACCCACCCTGGTGATCCACGGGACCGCCGACCTGGCCGCCCCGTACCCGCTGTGCGCCCCGCGCACCACCGGGCTGATCCCGGACAGCAGGCTCATCACCTACGAGGGTGCCGCGCACGGTCTCTTCGCCACCCACGCGGACCGCCTCAACGCCGATCTGCTGGCCTTCGTCAAGGAGTGAGCCCCGCCGGCCTCCCGGCAGCCACGTCCGGCCCCTCGCCGAGAGGGGCCGGACGTGCGCGTTCACGGCCCGGCCGCCGTGTCAGCGCCGAGTCAGCACCATGACAGCCCTCCCCGGCACAGTGGTCATCGCCGCGACACCGGGGCGCACCAGCCCGGTACCCCGGTGCCGACCGACGAAGGAGTACGCCCCATGGCAGACACCGCAGCCCCGGGACCCACCCGGGCACTCGTCCTGGGCAACCCCGCTTCCGGCAGCTACTCGCACGAACTGATCGAGCAGGTACGCCAGTTGTGTGCCTCCACCCTGGAGCGCGCCGAGGTCCACCTGACCACGGGACCGGGCGACGCGACCGTCGCCGTACGCCGCGCCCTGGAGCGCACCGACGACGCCCCCGACCTGATCGTCGCCATCGGCGGCGACGGCACGGTCCGCGAGGCCGTCCAGGGACTGGTGCCGGCCGACCACGGGGCGAGCCTCGCGGTGATACCCGGTGGCACCGGCAACTCCGGCTACAAGATGCTGTGGGGCGAGCGGCCCTGGAGCGAGGCGCTCAAGGCGGTTCTCACCGACCACGGCATCGGCGGCAGCGCCCGGTTGCGCAGACTCGACCTGGCCCGCCTCGCCGAGACCCGCAACTACGTGTACCTGGGCGCCTGTTCGGGCGTCATCGCGGACGCCCTGATCACCGCGAAGCAGGTGCCGCTGAGCGGCCGCGAACGCTATGTCCGCGCCTTCGCCGACACCGCCGACGGGTACGAGCCGTACCCCGGCCGGGTCACGGTCGACGGCCGGATCGTGCACGAGGGCCCCACCGTCCTCGCCAACGTCGGTGGCGGCCCCTACCGCGGCGGCCGCTACCACGTACTGCCCGACTCGCTGCTCGACGACGGACTGCTCGACGTCTGTGTCATCGGCGGCGACGTGACCGCGGCCCAGGTCCCCGAACTGACCCTGAACGCCGCCCATATGACCCATCCGGCGACCGTCTACGCACGGGGCCGCCGGATCACCGTGGAACGCACCGACGGCCGCCGCCTCCCGCTGGAGCACGACGGTGAGTACCAACACGGCATCGGCGCCGCGGCCACCTTCGAGGTGCTCCCCGGAGCCCTCCCCGTGTGGGCGCCTGCCACCCCCTGAACCAACCGTCCGAAGAACCGAAGAAGCACCACCAAAAAGGAGATCGCCCGCATGAGCGACCTGACCACCACCGTCACCCGCTACCTCGACATCTGGAACGAGGCGGACGCCGACAAGCGCGCCGCGGCCATTGCCGAGCTGTTCACCGCCGACGCCCCGTACATCGACCCGTTGGCCGCGGTCGAGGGTCGCGAGGGCTTCGCGGCTGTGGTGGCCGGCGCCCGCGACCAGTTCAAGGGTCTCTCCTTCGAGCTGCACGGCACCGTCGACGCCCACCACAACCAGGCCCGCTTCCAGTGGGGCCTGGTGACCGAGGCCGGCGCCGAGCCGATCGCCATCGGCTTCGACGTCCTCGTCGCCGACGAGGCCGGCAAGATCAAGGCCGTCTACGGCTTCCTGGACAAGGTCCCGGCCGCGTAACACCGGCACGCGTCGCGGGAGCACCGGCAATCCGGTGCTCCCGCACCCGTGTTGAGGACCGTCGTCCTCCCCTTCGACGCACGCACGGAAGGTACCCGCCATGACCGCCGTCCTCGCGGAGAGCGTCGCCCGGGCGCTGTGCGACGACTGGGCCGAGCAGGCCGAGGCGTCGTCGCCGTCGGCCGCCCGCCACCCCGCCGGCACGGACACCCCGCTGCGCGAACTCTCGCACTGGGCCGCCACCTTGCGCCCGCAGGCCGTGCCGTGCCGGGTGCTCAAACTCGCCGCGAGCCAGGTGCTCTCGCAGATCGCCTCCATCCGCGCCGGGCTCCAGCACCCCTTGGGCCGCAAGCTGGTGGCCGCCTTCGGACACCCCATGCAGCGCGACCCCCGCCAGGCCGCCGGGGTCTTCGCCGCGCTCGGCTCCTGGCTCAACCTGGACGACACCGCGTACGCCGGCCATCTGTCGAACTCCACGGTCGCCGTCCCCCTCGCCTTCGCCTACGCCCGCCGCCTGGACGGCCTCTCCCTGCTCACCTCGGTGGTCGTGGCCAACGAGTGCGCGGCCCGCATCACCGCCTCCGCGACCCTCGGACCGCTGCGCGGCCAGAGCGCCGTGCACACCCATCTGGCCGGCGCGGTCGCCGGGCGGCTGCACGCCGACCGGGCCTCCGCGAGCCTGTACGAGAACGCCTTCGGACTGGCCTTCGCCATGCCCAACTGGCCGCTGATGCGCGCCTTCCTGGCCAGCGACGCCCGGCTGTTCAACACCTTCACCCCGGTGCGCACCGCGATGGACGCGTGCGACGCGGCGTACGCCGGGCTGCGCGGCGCGCCCGACATCATGGAGCACAGCGACGGCTTCCTCGCCCGCTTCGCGACGGTGCCGCTGCCCCAGGCGGTGGCCAAGGGCCTCGGCCGGCGCTGGCACACCGACACGCTCTCCTTCAAGATGCATCCCGGCGGACCCGGCATCGACGCGGCCGTGGACTGCGCGCAGGAGATCCACCGCGAACTGGGCCCGCTGCGACCGCAGGACGTGGCCGAGGTCGTCGTGGAGGCGTCTCTGTACACCCTGTTCGCGGGACAGCGCGCCGCCGCCTACGTCACCGGCCCCGGCTCCCCGCTCGGCGCGCTGGTCCTGGACGTGCCCTACCCCGTGGCGACCACGCTCCTCACCGGCGAGTTCTCCGTCGACGACTTCTCCTCGCCCGCCGTGGACGACCTCGACCGCTGGGCGCTGGCCAAGCGGATCCGCCTTGAGCACGACACCGAGATGACCCGCGAACTCTTCCTGTCCGACGCCCCGTTCGGGGAGGCGGTACGGGAGGCGGGGGAGCTGGCGGTGCCCTGGCTGCGCGGCTTCGGCGGCGACGAGCTCGTGGACCTGGTCGGCGCGGTCCGTGCCGACAACCGGGACTTCTCCCGCTCCACCAAGGCGACCGGCGCCCGCGTCACCGTCCGCCTGACCGACGGCCGTACGATCTCCCGCACCCGCCTGATCCCCATCGGTGCCGCGGGCCCCGAGACCCGCCACTCCCACGCCGACCTGGTCCGCGAGAAGTTCCTCTCGGTGGGCGGCCCGCACGAGGTCGCCGACACGGTCGACCGCCTCCACCGGATGCGCCCCTCGGCGGTCCGCCGCTGGATAGAGACGGCCTTCCTGGACTGAGGGCGCCGCCGGACCCGGCCCCCCTACGCCCCCCAGGCCGCCGGCCGGCGCAGCGTCGCCACGAACTTGTACCGCGAGCCCCGGTACACGGACCGCACCCACTCCACCGGCGCCCCCTCCGCGTCCCGTGAGTGCCGGGACATCAGCAGCATCGGCAGGCCCACGTCCGTCGCCAGCAGCGCGGCCTCCCGCGGTGTCGACAGCGAGGTCTCTATCGTCTCGTCCGCCGACGACAGCCGTACCCCGTACACCTCCGCCAGCGCGGTGTACAGCGACGGGCACGACGCCAGCACCCCGCGCAGCCCCGGGAAGCGCCGCGCCGACAGATGTGTCGTCTCGATCGCCATCGGCTCCCCACTGGCGAGCCGCAGCCGCTCGATCCGCAGCACCTTTTCCCCCGCGGCGACCCCCAGCAGCCCCGCCAGCCGCTCGTCCGCCGGTACCTCCCCGACGTCGAGCACCTGCGAGGCCGGCGACAGCCCCTGCGCCCGCATGTCCTCGGTGTGCGAGGTGAGTTGCAGCGTCCGGTACAGCTTGGGCTGCGCCACGAAGGTGCCCTTGCCCTGGATCCGGTCCAGCCGCCCCTCCCCGACCAGCTCCTGGAGCGCCTGCCGCACGGTGGTCCGAGAGGTGTCGAACTGCTCGGCGAGCAACCGTTCCGCCGGCACCGCCGCACCGGGCTGGAGCGCCTCGGTCATGGCGAGCAGCCGCTGTTTGATGCGGTAGTACTTCGGCACGCGCGCGCCGCTGACGTCGGTGGTCATGCCTGCCTTCCGGCTGTGTCGATGGGCTCCCGTTATAGCGACCAAGTGCCCTATGGTCTAGTCCAACTGAACGGACCGGGCGAAAGGGACGGACCCGGTCACGGGTGCGGACCTGAAGCGGACGAAAGCGCTCCGGTGACTTTCTCGTAACGGCCTCAACCCGGCTCCCGGACCACCCTTGACACCCCGAAAGGTCTAGGCCAAGCTCCACCGTACTGGTCTACACCATTAGTGGCCAGGTCCCGAGCCCTACGTGCAACAGCGTCGTACGCAGGTCACCGCCGAGGGCGTGGGGGGTTGAGTGGCATCCCTGAGGAGGGTGGCGTGAAGCGCAAGCTCGCTTCCGCGATCGTGATCGCGGGCATGATGGTTTCCGTTGCGGCGTGTGGCGGAAGCGACGACAAGGACAGCAAGGACGCGGGTCCCAGCAGCTGGAAGGGCCAGACCCTGACGGTGTGGACCATGGACGGCTCCGCGCCGCCGCAGTGGTCCAAGGACGTGCAGGCCGCCTTCGAGAAGAAGACCGGCGCCAAGCTGAAGTTCGAGATCCAGAAGTGGGACGGGATCCAGCAGAAGATCACCACCGCTCTCTCGGAGGACACCCCGCCGGACGTCCTGGAGGTCGGCAACACCCAGACCCCGGCCTACGCGTCCACCGGCGGCCTCGCGGACCTCGGCGACCTCAAGCAGTCCATCGGCGCCGACTGGACCGCCTCGGTCTCCAAGTCGTCCGTCTACGACGGCAAGCAGTACGCGGCCCCCTGGTACTTCGCCAACCGCGTCGTCATCTACAACAAGAAGATCTGGGCCAAGGCCGGCATCAACTCCACGCCGAAGACCCGTGACGAGTTCCTCAAGGACCTCGACACCATCGGCAAGAAGACGGACGCCGAGCCGATCTACCTGCCCGGTCAGAACTGGTACTTCCTGGACGGCCTGATCGTCGGCCAGGGCGGCGACCTGGTGAAGAAGCAGGGCGACAAGTACGTCTCCAACCTCGGTGACCCGAAGGTCGCCGCGGCCATGGAGATCTACAAGAAGTACGCCGCCTACTCCAAGGCCCCCAAGGACAAGGACGAGGCCACCCCGCAGCAGGCCACCGTCTTCGCCAAGGGCAAGACCGGCGCCTTCATCGGCATGGGCTGGGAGGCGGCCACCGCCATCGCGGCCAACAAGTCCATCGAGAAGGACCTCGGCTACTTCACCATCCCCGGTGCCACCGCCGACAAGCCCGAGGGCGTCTTCCTCGGCGGCTCCAACCTCGCGGTCGCCCAGAACAGCAAGAAGCAGTCCCTGGCCAAGGAGTTCCTGAAGATCGCCCTGTCCGACCAGTACGAGGGCGAACTGGCCAAGCTCAGCGGCGTCATCCCGAACAAGACGTCCCTGGAGAGCAACCTCAAGGGCAACGCCGCCGCCGAGGCCGCGGCGCCGGGCGCCGCGGTGGGCGGCACCACCCCGCTGATCCCCGAGTGGGCCGCAGTGGAGAACACCCCGAACCCCATCAAGTCGTACATGACCGCCGTGCTGAACGGCAAGGCTCCGGCCGCCGCCGCCAAGGACGTCGAGGGCGAGATCAACCAGCGTCTGGCCCAGCAGAACTGACCCGCGCCGGGGGCGTCCCAGTGACGCCCCCGGCACACCTGCGCCGCCCGCGCCCCTCGGCGCCGGCGGGGCACACGATTTCGTACGGCCACGGAAGAGACGACGACTCATGTCAGTGCAGACCGAAGGCACGGACACGGCCGGGGGGCCCGCTGTCCGCAAGGGCCGGGCGCCGGCGCCGCCGCGCGGTGCGGACCGGGCCTCCCGGTCCCCGGCGGCCCGCCTTGCCGCCGCCCCCTATCTCCTCCTGCTGCCCGCGCTGGTGGCCACACTGGTCCTGCTGGGCTGGCCGCTGGTCAAGAACGGCATGCTGTCGTTCCAGAACCTCAACCCGCGGCAGCTCATCCAGCACCTCACCGAGTGGAACGGCTTCCACAACTACCAGCAGGTCCTGACTGGTTCGGACTTCTGGAAGGTCGTCGAACGCTCGGTCCTGTTCACCGCCGTCAACGTCGTCCTGATCATGCTGATCGGCACCCTGATCGGACTGCTGCTGGCCCGCCTCGGCAAGAAGATGCGCCTCACCCTGCTGGTGGGCCTCGTCCTCGCCTGGGCCATGCCCGTCATCGCCGCCACCACCGTCTACCAGTGGCTGTTCGCCCAGCGCTTCGGCGTCGTCAACTGGGTCCTGGACAAGCTGGGCTGGCACTCGATGGCCGACTACAACTGGATGGGCAGCCAGTTCTCCACCTTCTCGGTGATCGTCCTGCTCATCGTGTGGCAGTCGATCCCGTTCGTCGCGATCAACCTCTACGCCGCGACGACCACCATCCCCAAGGAGCTGTACGAGGCCGCCTCCCTGGACGGCGCCGGCGCCTGGCAGAGCTTCACCTCGGTGACCCTGCCCTTCCTGCGGCCCTTCCTCTACTCCACGACCTTCCTCGAAGTCATCTGGGTCTTCAAGGCGTTCCCGCAGGTCTTCGCCATGAACGAGGGCGGCCCCGACCGCCTCACCGAGACCCTGCCGATCTACGCCTACGTCGAGGGTGTCGGAAACCAGCACTTCGGGGTCGGCGCGGCGATCTCCTTCCTCACCATCCTGGTCCTGCTCGTCATCACCTCGTACTACCTGCGCATGGTGCTCAAGCAAGAGGAGGACGAGCTGTGAAGCGCTCGCTCTTCGGCCGTATCTGGCCCAACGCGACCGCCGTCGTCCTCTTCGTCGGCTTCGTGTTCCCCGTCTACTGGATGTTCGCCACGGCCTTCAAGCCGACCGGCGACATCATCACCGAGAACCCGGTGTGGTTCCCGCGGCACTTCACCCTCAGCCACTTCGACCGCGCGGTGCACGCCGACCACTTCTGGACCCTGGTCGCCAACTCCGTGACCGTGACGCTCTGTTCCGTACTGCTGTCACTCGTCATCGCCCTGTTCGCCGCCTTCGCGCTCGCCCGGATGCGGTTCAAGGGGCGGCGCGGGTTCATCGTGACCTTCATGCTGGCGCAGATGGCCCCCTGGGAGGTCATGATCATCGCCATCTACATGATCGTGCGCGACGGCGACATGCTGAACAGCCTGGTCCCGCTCACCGTCTTCTACGCGATGATGGTGCTGCCCCTCACCGTCCTGACGCTGCGCGGCTACATCGCCGCCGTGCCGAAGGAGCTGGAGGAGTCGGCGATGGTCGACGGCTGCACCCGCCTCCAGGCCTTCCGCAAGGTGATCTTCCCGCTGCTCGCGCCCGGTCTCATGGCCACCTCGCTGTTCGGGTTCATCACCGCCTGGAACGAGTTCCCGCTGGTCCTGATCCTCAACAAGGACATCGAGAAGCAGACCCTGCCGCTGTGGCTGTCGCAGTTCCAGACCGCGTTCGGCGACGACTGGGGCGCCACCATGGCCGCCTCGTCCCTGTTCGCGCTGCCCATCCTGATCCTCTTCATCTTCCTGCAACGCAAGGCTGTCAGCGGTCTGACCGACGGCGCCGTGAAGGGATGACGTCCGATGACCACACTCGCCACCGGCCCAGACACCCTGACCCGCGACGCCCTCGCGGTGCTGCAACCCGGCTTCGACGGCACCACCGCCCCCGACTGGGTGCGCCGCCGCCTCGGTGAGGGCCTCGCCTCCGTCGCCCTGTTCGGCCGCAACGTCGTCACCGAGGACCAAGTCACCTCGCTGACCGCCCAGTTGCACGCCGAGCGGGACGACCTCCTGATCGCCATCGACGAGGAGAGCGGCGACGTCACCCGCCTCGATGTGCGCACCGGCTCGTCCTTCCCCGGCAACCACGCCCTCGGCGCCGTCGACGACCCCGATCTCACCCGCGCGGTCTCCCGCGAGCTGGGCCGCCGCCTGGCCGCCTGCGGCGTCAACTTCGACTGGGCGCCGTCCGCCGACGTCAACGCCAACGCCGACAACCCGGTCATCGGCGTCCGCTCCTTCGGCGCCGCCACCGACCTCGTCGCCCGGCACACCGCGGCCTGGGTCGAGGGCCTGCAGTCCACCGGAGTCGCCGCCTGCACCAAGCACTTCCCGGGCCACGGCGACACCAACATCGACTCCCACCACGCCGTACCCCGTATCGATGTCGACGCCGAGACCCTCTTCGCGCGTGAACTGCCCCCGTTCCGCGCGGCGATCGCCGCCGGCACCCGGGCCGTCATGAGCGCGCACATCCTCGTCCCGGCCCTCGACCCCGACCGCCCCGGCACCCTCTCCCGCCGCATCCTCACCGAGCTGCTGCGCGAGGAACTCGGCTACCAGGGCCTGATCGTCACCGACGGCATGGAGATGCGCGCCATCTCCGGCACCTACGGCCTGGAACACGGCGTGGTCCTCGCCATCGCGGCCGGCGCCGACGCGATCTGCGTGGGCGGCGGACTGTGCGACGAGGGCACGGTGCTCGGCCTGCGGGACGCGCTCGTGGCCGCCGTGCGCTCCGGCGAACTGCCCGAGGAACGCCTCGCCGACGCGGCCACCCGGGTACGGGAGCTGGCCCGCTGGACGGCCGCCGCGCGCGGCGNNGCCGCGCGCCGGGCACTGAGAGTGACCCGCGCCGGGGGTCCAGCCCCCGTCAACTCCCCGGTCTACGTCGCCCAGTTCAACCCCGAGCCCAACATCGCCGTCGGCGACCAGACCCCCTGGGGCGTCACCGACGAGCTGAGACGGCTGGTGCCCGGCAGCACGGACGGCTCCTTCACCGGCACGGACGCGGGCACCCTCGCCCTCGCCGCGGCAGGCGAGCGCCGGATCGTCGCCGTCGTCCGCGACGAACACCGCCACGACTGGATGCGCTCCGCCCTCGACACCCTCCTCGCCGCCCGTCCTGACACCGTTGTCGTCGAAATGGGCCTGCCCCAGGCGACCCCGAGAGGGTCCGTGCACATCGCCACGTACGGCGCCGCCCGCGTGTGCGGAATCGCGGCGGCGGAGGCGGTTGTGAACGGCTGAGCGGGCAGTACGAGGGGCCGGGGACCCGGTGTTCCGGCTGCCGCCGTAGGTCCGGGGGGCCTACGGCGGCAGGCGGAACCTG
>NZ_MUNF01000641.1 GCF_002154555.1 Streptomyces murinus | reverse complement strand
TCCACCGCCGCCTGGGCGGCCCGGCCGCCCTGGCGGCGGTGGACCAGCAGCAGCCGTGCCCCGTGCCGGGCGAGCCGGTCCAACAGGGCGAGCAGGGCGTCGGGTTCGGCGCTCTGCTCGACGCCGACCAGTACGGCGGCGAGCGGGACGCGCAGGGTGGCGAGCCGTTCGGGCCGGGGGTCGTCGCGGATGCCGAGGCGTTCGGCGATGCGGTCCATGACCTGTCCGGCCGTCAACTGCCGGACGTCCAGGGCGAGATCGTGTGCACCGGCCGGGGGCACGGTCTCGGGCGGGTCATGGCTGAAGGCGCTGGTGTTGCGCTGGGTGCGCAGTTCGCGGTCCGCGAGGGTGACGGCCCGCTCCAGGGTGAAGGCGCGGTCGCCGCGGGCCGGTACGACGGTGACGAGCACCGGCCAGCCCTCGCCCCGGAACCATCTGGCGAGTTCGGTGGCGAAGGGTACGTCGAGGCGTCCGGCGCCGTTCGCCGCCCGGCCGCGCAGCCGGGGGTCGACCGCCGAGGCGCCGTCGGTCCAGGCGGCGGCCTGCGGCAGATGGCTGAGGATGGTCTCGGTGGGGCTCATCTGACTGAAGGCGGAGACCTGCCCCTCGTCCACGCTGAGCACGATCCCGATCACCTGGTCGGTGGCGTGGTCGACGACTCCGCCGCCGCTGAAGCCGGGGGCGGCCAGCTCTCCGGGGGTGAGCGGGCGCAGCTGGACCCGGCTGTCCCGGCCGCGGGCGGCGACCAGGGTGGCGCCGTGCCAGCGGCCGCCGTCGTCGCCGGCCGGGAAGCCGTACATGCTCACCGGACCGTGCGGCGAGGCCAACCGGTAGAGGCGGGTGGTGTGTTCGGCGGGCAGGGGTTCCGCGAGGCGCAGCAGGGCGAGGTCGCCGCTGCGGTCGCCGAACGCGTCCTCCCGCTCCGGTACGTGTTCGTCCGGGCGGACGGTGGCGGTGACCGCGCCCTGTCCGGGCACCCCGACGAGTCGTACGGCGTACCGCGTGCCCGGGGTGACGACATGGCCCGCGGTGAGCACTCGGTCGGGGGCGAGCAGCACCCCGGCACCGAGCACCGCGCCGTCCGGTGCCTCGATGCGGGCGATCCATGTCGGCGTGCGTAAGCGGGACTTGACGGCTCGCTCCCCCGTGCGCGTCATGCTGCCGAGGCTACTCCCCGCACCGGCGTGGAACTACCGGTGTGCGGTGACCGCGTGCCCGACCGCCCCTGTGAAGGTTCGTCCACATTCGAACAAAAGAACTATAAAATGTGTGTATAGTCCCGGCATGTTTCCTTCGATCAAGAAGACCCGTACGCCGGTGTCCGCGACGGACAAGATGCGGGAACGGCGCCGCGGGTTCCGTCCGGCCGCGCTCGCCTCGGCCGCCGTCGGCATGGCGCTGGCGCTGACCGGCTGCGCGCAGGTCGACACCACCTCGCCGAGCAGCGCGCGCAAGGAGGCGGCGCAGGGGGCGCCGGCGAGCTTCGGCGGCGTCGACTGCCGCACGGCCAAGTGCATCGCGCTGACCTTCGACGCGGGCCCCAGCGAGAACTCCCCCAGGCTGCTGGACATCCTGAAGGAGAAGAAGGTCCACGCGACGTTCTTCCTGCTCGGCAAGCGGCACATCGAGAAGTACCCGCAGCTGGTCAAGCGCATGTCGGACGAGGGTCACGAGGTGGCGAGCCACACCTGGGACCACAAGATCCTCACGGACATATCCGACGACCAGGTGCGCGACGAGTTGCGGCGGCCGAACGACGCGATCAAGCGGATCACCGGGCGCAAGCCCACCCTGATGCGCCCGCCGCAGGGCCGTACGGACGCCAACATCCATGAGATCTGCAAGGAGTTGGGGCTCGCGGAGGTCCTGTGGAGCGTCACCGCCAAGGACTACGCCACGACCGACTCGGCGCTCATCACCAAGCGCGTCCTCGACCAGGCCGACCGGGACGGGATCATCCTGCTGCACGACATCTACTCCGGCACCGTGCCCGCCGTGCCGGGCATCATCGACGCCCTCAAGAAGCAGGGATACACCTTCGTGACGGTCCCCCAGCTCCTCGCCCCGGGCAGGGCCGAGCCGGGCAAGGTCTACCGGCCCTGAGCGCCGCGGGACTGGGCCGACCGGGTGAGCCGGTGCCGAACTCCGGGGCGCGCGGAGGTCATTGCCTACGATCGGCACGTGCCGACCTTCTCCCTCACCCGGACCGTGCCGCTCCCGCTGGACGAGGCATGGCGCCGGATCACCGAGTGGCCCCGCCACACGCTCGCCGTGCCGCTGACCGGGATCAGGGTGCTCACCCCCGGCCCGACCGGGGTGGGCACCCGTTTCACGGCGCGCACGGGCCTCGGGCCGCTCGCCGTGGACGACACCATGGAGGTGACCGTCTGGCGGCCGCCCGTGGGTGACGAGGGCGGGGTGTGCCGGCTGGAGAAGCGGGGCCGGGTGATCCTCGGCTGGGCGCGGATCGAGGTCGTGCCGGGTCCCGGGGGCCGCAGCCGGGTGGTGTGGCAGGAGGAGCTGCGAGTACGCTTCCTGCCCCGCGCGTTCGACGGCGTGGTCGCGCGCATGGCCCGTGTCGTCTTCGGACGCGGGATGAACCGACTGCTCAGACGGGCGTGAACGGAGTCAACTCCACTCGCCGTGCGTCGACTTGCTCCGGACGGGGTTCAGTCCTTGCGGCCGGTCGCCGCCACCGTCACGCCCAGGCCGATCATCGCCAGGCCGCCGACGCCGCCGACCGCGGACAGCCGGCGGGGCGAGCGGGCGAACCAGTCGCGGGCGGCGGAGGCGACCAGGCCCCAGACACTGTCCGAGACCAGCGCGATGACGTTGAAGACCAGGCCGAGCAGCAGCATCTGGAGGGGCACATGCCCCTGGGCGCGGTCCACGAACTGAGGCAGTACTGCGGCGAAGAACACCATCGTCTTGGGGTTCGCCACCCCGACCGCGAAGCCCTCGCCGAAGGTGCGCAGACCGCCCCGCTGCGGGGGCCCGGCTCGGGTGAACGCGGCCCGCAGCGAACCGCGTTGCCGCCATGCCCTGACGCCGAGGTACACCAGGTAGGCGGCGCCCGCGAGCTTGAGCGCGGTGAAGAGCAGCACCGAGCGTTCCACCACCGGTCCGATGCCGAGGGCCACGGCGGCGACGAGGACGTACGCGCCGAGGGTGTTCCCGGCGACCGTGGTCAGCGCGGTCCGGCGACCGTGCGCGAGGGCCCGCCCGACGACGAAGAGCACGCTCGGGCCGGGTATCACGATCAGCAGGAGGGCCAGCGCCGAGAAGGCGAGCAGCCGGTCGAGGGAGACCATGCCCTCATGGAACACAGGGCCCGGGGTGGGCGGCAATCGCTTTTCCCGGGGGCGGGACCGCTTGAGGCTCAGGCCACCGAGTCGATCCGGGGTGGGACGGTCCGGTCGTGGTGGATCGGGGTGTGGCCGCCGGTCAGGGTGGTGCCGGTGCCGCCGTGGCGGGTGGCGACGATCTCCGCGGCGATCGACAGGGCCGTCTCCTCGGGCGTACGGGCGCCGAGGTCGAGGCCGATCGGGGACCGCAGACGGGACAACTCCCGCTCGTTGAGGCCGACTTCGCGCAGGCGACGGGCGCGGTCGAGATGGGTGCGGCGGGAGCCCATCGCGCCGACGTAAGCGACCGGGAGGCGCAGCGCCACCTTCAGCAGCGGTACGTCGAACTTGGCGTCATGGGTGAGGACGCACAGGGCGGTACGGCCGTCGGTCCCGGTGCGTTCCAGGTAGGTGTGGGGCCACTCGACCACGATCTCGTCGGCCTCCGGGAAACGGGTGCGGGTGGCGAAGACCGGGCGCGCGTCGCACACGGTGACGTGGTAGCCGAGGAACTTGCCGACCCGGACCAGGGCGGCGGCGAAGTCGATCGCGCCGAAGACGATCATCCGGGGCGGGGGTACGGAGGACTCCACCAGGACGGTGACCGGCGCCCCGCAGCGCGCGCCCCGGGCGCCGGTCTCCAGGGTGCCGGTGCGGCCCGCGTCCAGGAGGGCGCGGGCCTCGGCGGCGACGGTGCGGTCCAGCTCGGGGTGGGCGCCGTACCCGCCGTCGTACGAGCCGTCGGGCCGGACCCGCAGGGCGCGGCCGGGGAGGCCGTCCGGGCCCGCCACGATCCGGGCGAGCGCCGCCGCCTCCCCGCGCGCGGCGGCGGCCAGCGTGGCCGCGATCACCGGCCGGGCGGGGTCCTCCGCCCGGACCGGTGCGACCAGGATGTCGATGACGCCGCCGCAGGTCAGGCCGACCGCGAAGGCGTCCTCGTCGCTGTACCCGAAGCGTTCGAGGACGGTCTCGCCGTCCTTCAGCGCCTGCCGGCACAGCTCGTACACCGCGCCCTCCACACAACCGCCGGAGACCGAGCCGATGGCGGTGCCGTCGGCGTCGACCGCGAGCGCGGCGCCGGGCTGCCGGGGCGCGCTGCCGCCGACCGCCACGACGGTGGCGACCGCGAAGTCACGCCCCTGGCCGACCCAACGGTTCAACTCCTCGGCGAGGTCCAGCATCTGTCGGTCTCCTCAAAGGGTGGTTGCCGGTGAAGGGGGCGGCGGCGTGGCGCTAGTGGACGCCGAGCCAGCTCTCGACGGGGTGCAGCGCGAAGTACACGAGGAAGATCACCGTCAGCCCCCACATGAACGCGCCGATCTCCCGCGCCCTGCTCTGGGCCACCTTGATCGCCGTGTACGAGATGACGCCCGCGGCGACGCCCGTGGTGATCGTGTACGTGAACGGCATCAGGACGACGGTCAGGAAGACCGGGATCGCGGTCGCCCGGTCGCCCCAGTCCACGTGCCGCGCGTTCATCAGCATCATCGCGCCGATGACCACCAGCGCCGCGGAGGCCACCTCCTGCGGCACGATCGCGGTCACCGGGGTGAAGAACAGACAGGCCGCGAACAGCAGTCCGGTCACCGCGGACGCGAGCCCGGTGCGGGCGCCCTCGCCGACGCCGGTCGCCGACTCGATGAAGACGGTCTGGCCGGAGCCGCCGGTCAGACCGCCGATCGCACCGCCCGCGCCGTCGATGAACAGCGCCTTGGACAGCCCCGGCATCCGCCCCTTGTCGTCGGCCAGTCCGGCCTCCGTGCCGACGCCGATGATGGTGGCCATCGCGTCGAAGAACCCGGCGAGCACCAGGGTGAAGACGATCACCGCGACGGTCATCCCGCCGATCTTGTCCCAGCCGCCGAAGCCGATGTGCCCGAAGAGCGAGAAGTCCGGCATCGAGACGGCGCCGCCGTGCAGTTCGGGCGCGCCGGAGGCCCACTGGCGGGGGTCGATGACGCCGAGCCCGTTGAGGACCGCGGCGACGACCGTGCCGGAGACGATGCCGATGAGGATGGCGCCGGGCACGTTGCGGGCCTGGAGCATGAAGATCAGCAGCAGGGTGCCGGCGAA
>NZ_MUNF01000640.1 GCF_002154555.1 Streptomyces murinus | reverse complement strand
TCGTGCGGCGGTTCCTAGACCCGCGCCGGACCCGGGCCGGGGTGAGCTCGTGGGGCGGCGCCGGCTTCCCCCACGGCCGCCGCAGGCCGGTGGCGAGGGGGCGGGCGAGGCGGAGCTGGGTGTGCCCGGCGTTGATCAGCCACGTCCAGCGGTCGGCGGCCGCGGAGTCGCGCGGTCGGGGCCGGGTCCAGCCGAGGGTCTGCTTGAGCATGCGGAACCTGTGCTCGATGTCGAAGCGCCGCAGGAACGCCTGCCGGCAGCGGTCGACGTCGGCTTCGGTTGCGCCGGTGCGTGACCACCACAGCCGGACCGGCTTGTTCACCCCACCGGACGGCAGGTGCTCGACCGACAGGCGGATGACGGTGCCCTTGATGACCGGCAGCGGCCCGGCGTGGTCGAGCCAGGCGGCCCGCCGGGTCAGCCTCGGGTGCAGTCGGTCCCAGGCCCGCGCGATGGCCTTGCCGTAGAGCCGAGTGTCGGTGACCGTGACGGCTTGCTCCTCGCCCCAGGTGGCGGGATCGCTGAAGACGAACTCCCCGCCGTGCTTGGGCGGCCGACGGCCCTTGGGGTCGTAGACCCGCGGCGGGGTCGGCAGGCGCATCACCCGGTCCGACCGCGTCCGGCCCAGGATCTCGACCGGCAGGCCGACCAGCAGGTGAGCGATGCGCGGCGCATCGTATCCGGCATCCAGCACGATGAGGATCTCCGGATCGCCCTCGGCCCACTGGCCTGCGGCGATGAGGCGTTCAACGACCTCGCGGATCCGGTCGGTCGTGGCGGCGGCCCCGTCCGCACCGGGGCGAGCCGGACCGCGTCCAACAGACCGGACCAGGAGGTGCGGCCGGTCTCCAGGGCGACCACGACCGAGTACGGCGAGCCGGGCATCATCTGGTGCTTGACGTCGCCGCGGCCGTAGGTGTGGCGGAACGATCGGTCCGGCACGGTGCCGGCGTCCGGCCGCAGCCACGGCGAGACGTCCGCCGCCAGGACCAGCCGCCCGCCGGCCGCCTGCGGCAGCGGCACCCCGGCAAGGGCACGCCGCAGCCGCGCGACATCGAGCCCGCCGCGGTTGAGGCCGGCATAGAGGGCACCGTGGCCCCGACGGTGTTCGGGTGCCAGCGCGAGATCGACCAGCGACCGCACCGGGCCGTCGGTGCACAGCATCGCGTCGGTCAGCTCGAACAGCGCGTCGGCGCGTGCGGTCAGGCAGTCGCGGAGGTCGGTCCGGAAGCGGGACAACACGGCCAGGGACTCGACGCGGACAGCACCGTGCAGCAGACTCACCCTCGCGGCCTTGGCATGATCAACAGCGTCTCGATCACACACATGATCCGTACCGCTGTCGCACGGCCATCATCGACTGGCAGATGCTCTAACGCGGAAACTCGACGGGGGCGAATTTGAACACCTCCGAGCTCCGGGTAGCGTTCGGGTTCTCCACTTCGAAGGAGAGCGCACTGCCGTCCTCACTCGCCGAGCCCCGAAAACGTGCTGCTGTCCCGTCCAGCGATTTCACGGTGAACCACAATGCCCGCCCGCTCATGCGATAGATGCCCTGGTAGATGCCGGGACGCTCGCTGCCGGGACGGAGCCAGTGAGCGATCTGCTGCGGCTCCCCGTCCGCGGACACATAAGTAACGTTCGCAGGGTCGGTGAAGCGGAGAAAGCCGAGCGAGCTGCCGCGTGCTGACATGTAGAGACCATCCCGACGTGGAAGCTGGACAGGGCTGGACAAGGCCTGCGGTGGTTGAGGCTTCGAGGCGGGCACGTCAGCAGGAAGGCAGGGGAGCAGGTCGCGGAGAACCGCAAGGAGTTCGGTGGGCGCGTTGGTCGACTCGTAGAATTCGATCACGTGAGCCCGGACACGAGGTTCCCGGAGGCTGTAGACGTACCCCATGGAGGCCCGCAGCGGGCGACGCAGGGCATACGGGGGTTCGTCGGGATTGTGCTGTACGTCTGCGCGCAGCTCGCCACGGCAGCCGGACGGAACCACGAGTTCGGTGAGGGAACGGGTACCTGGACTTTCGAGCGCCATTCTGAGATTGCCATCCCGGGCGATGTAGTAGTCGCGCGCCTGAACTGGGCGATACCGCCGGATCACCTCCAGTCGGCCTGGATCCCGATTCAGCCAGCTCTTCTTCTCATGACACTCGACAATGCCGAATAGGAGGTATCCGGGCTCAGCAGCAGGCGCAGCGAGCGCGCGGTTGCCGGGCCCGAAGAGCGGCATCCAGCGCGTTGCCCCCGCGCTGCAACGATCGGGCCACCGCGTCATCCGCGCTCCTGTCTCGGCAGCGAAGGCACCGCGGCCCTCCTCGGCGAAGCCCCGCCACCACATGGCTCTGACCTGCCTGCCGTCCGGCATCGGTCCGGGCCATCCGGCCGACCGGGAGCCCGGCGGGAGTTCGTCCGTGGACAGATGTTCCGTCCTACCCACAAAGGAGAGCTGGGCGCTGATGCCGTTCGTCACCACCTCCGGGACGAAGTGCTCACCGCAGCACCGCACACTGCACCTCGGACAGGCGGCAAGGGAGTCCACTCCACACCAGCACGCCGTCACGGCGAGAGACCGTGGCAGGGTTGCATCGGTCGGGTAAGAACATGCGCCAGCACGCCATCCCCCCTGCTCAGCAGCCGGAAGGCGGCCGAATCCGCGACGGCCTTCCCGACATGGACGTCAAACAACAAGCCCCTGACGGGCAGACTCCCCCCGGCCTCATAAGCCGCGACCGGACGACCGCGACTGATCCCACTGCCCACGGCCACTCGGCCAGCTGCTGTTACTGACCCACACTCCTAGGCCGGCGTGCAGTCCGAGCCGGCCTTGCGGGGGGCTGGGTCGACGACGTCGGCAAGCGGACGCACATGAGCGCCGTCGCCCGCCCAAGACCAGCTGGCGGCAACTGACGCGCAGCCAGTTCCCCCCTGGGGCCGGCCGGCCTGGCCGTGATGACGGGCCCCGATGTCCGATCTCTGGCCCTCGGTGCGTGGCCCGGACCTCCACCGCTGCGACCAGTGTTCACGGCTCTTGCCGTTCGGGGCCACGTTCATCCGGGGTACGTCGAGGATCCGTCCGAGCACGCGGGAGCCAAACCTTCGACGGCTACGCGATGTCGCGATGAGTTCGGCCGTCTCTGCCAGTCTGTGCATATGCCGAGTGGTCCGATGACCCCACGACAAACCGCAACCGCTGCCTCCAGAGAGAAGCTGATGTCCGACACCACCTGCCACATGTCGATCTCTCTCGACGGCTTCGTCGCCGGAGCCGAGCAGAGCCGAGACCATCCGCTGGGCAAGCGCGGCCAAGAGCTGCACGGCTGGCATATCGGAGACCCGCGCGCGACCGAAGCCGACCGGACGGCCACCAGTTGGCTGATGCGCCCGCGTGGCGCCTACGTCATGGGCCGGAACATGTTCGGGCCCATCCGAGGTGAGTGGAACGAGAGGTGGGACGGATGGTGGGGCCCCGAGCCCCCCTACCACGCCCCGGTCTTCGTGCTCACTCACTATGCCCACGAACCGATCGAGATGGCGGGAGGGACCACTTTCCACTTCGTCACCGAAGGCTTCGACGCCGCTTACGCGCAGGCGCTCGAGGCCGCCGACGGCAGGGGTGTGGACATCGCCGGCGGTGCTTCGACGGTTCGACAGGCACTCGACGCCGGCGCGATCGATGAACTCACCCTCGACATCGCACCTGTCCTACTCGGCAGCGGCGAGCGCCTGTTCGACGGCGTCGAGACCTTCGACTTCGAGCCCGTCGAGGTGCTCAGCTCTCCGCTGACCACTCATATCCGCTATCGCAGACGAGACGCCGGATGAGCAGCAACTGAGCTTCCTCTCGGCCCGGCTCGTCGTGCCGGCCCACGGCGATGGTAGTGCCGGTGCCCATGTCGAAGGGCCAGATCACGTCCGGCAGGAAGTCCGAGCGGGGTAAGGCGGCGAACGCCGGGAGCCAGTCGGCGGACAGGCGCTTGCGTTCGAGGAGGGAGCGGCCCAGCTCGGACCACTCCCCCTCCACTCCAGTGAGTGTCATCTCAGCCGATCATCCGCGGGCCGTCATCGGGAGACGGCGGCTCTGCCGGGCCGGGCCACGGCTCGCCGGGCAGGCCGTCGCCGCCCTCGCCACCGGGCGCGGAGGCCGCGCTGGGTGTCGCATAGGGTCTCGTCGTCCACGCACTGCTCGCAGCTCGCCCAGTGCGTCTTGTAGGCGGCCGGCACGCGCTTCAGTGTGCAGGGGGCAGCACCCTCGGGGGAACCAGCGGCCGACGACACCAAGGATCGCTTCGTATCGCTGGCCGAGGTCTACCGCGGTGGCGAGATCGGCAGGATCAGCAGGCCAGCGAAGAGGAATGCCACGACGCCACCGAAGCTGATGCCGCCCTTCCACAGGACGACCGCGAGGGGCACGTTGCCGACCGAGCACACGAACGAGGCGATGGCCACCAGCGGCCCGATCAGCTGCCCCCACAGCTTCGACGCCAGCGGATGGCCGTCGAAGAAGAAGGTGCGCCAGAACGAGTCCGGCACCCAGGCGGCGATCGCGCCGGCGATGAGCAGACCGATGACGAGGTCCCGGATGATGGCGGCCCATTCCATGGCGAAGACATGGGAGACCGAAGTGAAACCGTCGCGGGAGAACCGCCGGCGGCAGTGCCGGGGCAT
>NZ_MUNF01000064.1 GCF_002154555.1 Streptomyces murinus | reverse complement strand
ACCCTGGCCCGGATCCTGGACCACCTCACCGAGCCGACGGACCCCGCCGCCGTGCCGACGGCCCCCGCCACCGAGCCCATGGACCCCGCCACCGGGCCAACGGGCCCCGCGGGCCCGTTGGCCCGGTGGCCCGGCGCCGCCCTCGTCCCCGCCCGCACCGACGCCCGCACCGACGCGGACACCGCTCTCGCGGCGGCCGACGACCCCGACGAGGACGACGACCCGGGCACCGAACGCAGCGCCCTCCTCGCCGCCGGCCTCAGCGCCGAGGTGGCCCGGGAGGAGAACGCCGTGCCGCGCGGCGCCACCGCCGCGGGCCAGAGCCCGCCCTGCACCCTCTGGGACGGCGGCGCGCTGCCCCTCGTCCCCCTCCAGCCCCCGCGTACCGCCCGCGAACTGCTGACCGACCACGTCACCGCGATGGTGTGCTGCGCCGCCGTCGACACCGCGGGCGCGGTCCCGGCGCTGGACTGGCTGGACGGCCCGTCCCTGCTGCTGCACGGCGAGCGGGCGGCCGACCTGACCCCCCGGGTGCTGAGCCTGATCGAGGAGGGCGACCCGGGCCCGCTGCGCGACTGGCTGGCCGCCGCGGGGATACGCCCCGAGAAGCCGATACGCCTCGTCTGACAGCCGAGACGCCTCGCCCAACGGGAGCCTCGGCTTCCACTTCAGGTCAATTCGCAACGAATAGTGACCGAGCCCGTGCGTTATGTGATGTGCTGGAACCATCACGCACCTGGCAAAGGCATGCGACATACGACAGCACGGCCGAGCACCGCGAGCACCACCCGCCCACAGGACATCGGGGGGCTCGGGGAGGGGAGTGACCATGGCCTCGGACCACATCCGCCGCTGGGAGTCCGGAGCGATCGCGCACGCCGTCACCGATCCCTTCGGCCTGGGCCCGGTGCCCTGGCTGCGCGGCAGCGAGACCTACTTCGACGACACCGGCCATGTCGTGCCCTGGTACGTCGACGCCGTACCCCAGCAGCACACCCGGGGCGACGCGCGCATCCCCGCGCCGCGCACCTCCCCCGGCGGCCCCCGCTCGGCCGACGACGTGCACCGCCAGATCAAGGGCTTCACCGCCACCGGCGCGGTCGCGCCCGGCGAGGCGATCGACTTCCACATCACGGTCGACCCGCCGCAGGAGTTCGCCGTCGACATCTACCGGATCGGCCACTACGCGGGCGACGGCGCCGCCAAGATCACCACCAGCCCCCGGCTGTCCGGCATCGTGCAGTCCCCGCCGCTGACCGCAGACCGTACGGTCTCCTGCCACCACTGGTGGCAGTCCTGGCGCCTCCAGGTGCCCCCGCACTGGAGTGTCGGCGCCTATGTGGCCGTACTGACCACCGCCGACGGCCACCGCTCCCATGTGCCGTTCACGGTCCGCGACGACCGCCCGGCCGATCTCCTCCTGCTGCTGCCCGACGTCACCTGGCAGGCGTACAACCTGTACCCGGAGGACGGCCACACCGGCGCCAGCCTCTACCACGCCTGGGACGAACAGGGCGCGCTGCTCGGCGAGGCGGACGCCGCGACCACGGTCTCCTTCGACCGCCCGTACGCGGGCGCGGGCCTGCCGCTGCACGTCGGGCACGCCTACGACGTCATCCGCTGGGCCGAGCGCTACGGCTACGACCTCGCCTACGCCGACGCCCGCGATCTGCACGCCGGCCGGGTGGACCCCACCCGCTACCGGGGCCTGATCTTCCCCGGCCACGACGAGTACTGGACGGGGCCCATGCGCCGCGCCGCCGAGCGGGCCCGCGACCACGGCACCTCGCTGGTCTTCCTGTCCGCCAACACCATGTACTGGCAGGTCGAGTTGGGCGCCTCGCCGTCCGGGACGCCGGACCGGCTGCTGACCTGCCGCAAGCGCAAGGGCCCCGGCAAGCCGGTGCTCTGGCGGGAGGTCGACCGCCCCGAACAGGAGCTGATCGGCATCCAGTACGCGGGCCGGGTCCCCGAACCGCGCCCGCTGATCGTGCGCAACGCCCGGCACTGGCTGTGGGAGGCCACCGGCGCACACGAGGGCGACGAGATCCCGGGCCTGGTCGCGGGCGAGGCCGACCGGTACTTCCCGCGCACCGCGCTGCCCGCGCACGACGAGCGCATCCTGCTCGCCCACTCCCCCTACACCGACACCGGCGGCACCCTGCGCCATCAGGAGACCTCCCTGTACCGGGCCCCGTCCGGCGCCTGGGTGTTCGCCTCCGGCACCTTCGCCTGGTCCCCGGCCCTGGACCGCCCCGGCCATGTGGACCCCCGTATCCAGCGGGCCACGGCCAACCTCCTGGACCGCATCTGCAAACGCGACTGAGCCGCCTCCCGGCCCCGGACGACCCCTGACCGAAACCGACCGCCCCCATAAGGGAGAATCGAGGCAGTTGGACAGAACCACGGGGAGGAACCGTGTCCGGATTCGTAGAAAAGCCCGAGCCGATCGAGGTTCCGGGCCTGGTGCACCTGCACACCGGAAAGGTGCGGGACCTGTACCGGAACGAGGCGGGCGACCTCGTGATGGTCGCCAGCGACCGCATGTCCGCCTATGACTGGGTGCTCCCCACGGAGATCCCCGACAAGGGCCGTGTCCTCACCCGGCTCTCCCTGTGGTGGTTCGACCAGCTGCGCGACCTGGCCCCGAACCATGTGATCTCCGAGGAACTCCCCGCCGGCGCCCCCGCCGACTGGGCGGGCCGGACCCTGATCTGCACGTCCCTGAAGATGGTCCCGGTCGAGTGCGTGGCCCGCGGCTATCTCACCGGCTCGGGCCTGGTGGAGTACGAGGAGTCCCGGACCGTGTGCGGCCTCGCCCTCCCCGAGGGCCTCGTCGACGGCTCCGAGCTGCCCGCCCCGATCTTCACCCCGGCCACCAAGGCCGAGGTCGGTGAGCACGACGAGAACGTCTCGTACGAGGAGGTCGCCCGCCAGGTCGGCGCGGAGACCGCCGCCCAGCTGCGCCAGGCCACCCTCGCCGTCTACTCCCGGGCCCGCGACATCGCCCGCGAGCGGGGCATCATCCTCGCGGACACCAAGTTCGAGTTCGGCTTCGACGGGGACACGCTCGTCCTCGCCGACGAGGTGCTCACCCCGGACTCCTCCCGCTTCTGGCCGGCCGACCAGTGGCAGCCGGGGCGCGCGCAGCCGTCGTACGACAAGCAGTTCGTGCGCGACTGGCTGACCTCCGCGGAGTCCGGCTGGGACCGCAGGAGCGAGCAGCCCCCGCCGGCGCTGCCGCAGCAGGTCGTGGACGCCACCCGCGCCAAGTACGTGGAGGCGTACGAGCGTCTCACCGGCACCAGCTGGTCCTAGGGACACGAAGAAGACCCCGGTCCGATGGACCGGGGTCTTTCTCTGGAGCGGACGACGAGGCTCGAACTCGCGACCTCAACCTTGGCAAGGTTGCGCTCTACCAACTGAGCTACGTCCGCAGTGCGCCGTGGCGCGACAGCTACTATACCCAACCTCGCTCGCGGGCGAGACGCACTGCCGTGTGCCGGTTCTCGGCGCCGAGCTTGGTGACGGCGGAGGAGAGGTAGTTGCGCACGGTCCCGGGGGACAGCGCGGCCCGCTCGGCGATCTCCGCGACCGGCGCCCCGTCGGCGGCCAGCTCCAGCACCTCCGCCTCCCGGGCGGTCAGCGGGGAGTCCCCGGCGGAGATCGCGTCGGCCGCCAATTCCGGGTCCACATAACGGTTTCCGGCATGCACGGTCCGGATGATCTCGGCGAGCCGCCGGGCGCTGAGGGTCTTCGGCACAAACCCGCGCACCCCCGCCGCGAGCGCCCGTTTCAGATGCCCGGGCCGACCGTGACCGGTGACGATCAGCACCCGGCAGCCGGGCAGTTCGGCGCGCAGCGATGTGGCCACCCTCACACCGTCCGCGCCCGGCATCTGGAGATCCAGCACCGCCACATCGGGGGCGTGCGCCCGCGCCATCGCCAGCGCCTCGGGCCCCGTGGCCGCCTCCGCGACCACCAGCAGATCGTCCTCCAGCGAGAGCAGGGCGGCCAGCGCGCCCCGGATCAGATGCTCGTCGTCGGCGAGCAGCAGCCGTACCGGATCACTCATGACGTGACGTCACTCACTTCCCGCGCCGCTCGCGGCACCTCGTCCGACAGCGGCGTCCCCTCCGGCAACGGCACCTCGGCCACCAGCCGGAACCCGTCCTCGCCCGCGACGTCGGCCGCCAGCGTCCCGCCCACCGCCGCGAGGCGCTCCCGCAGCCCGGCGAGCCCCGACCCGCCGCTCGTACCCGTCGCGGCGCTCCGCACCCCGTCGTTCTCCACCGTCAGCACCACCACTCCCTCCCGTACCGCCAGCCCCACCGCGCACCGCCGCGCGTCCCCGTGCCGCAGCACATTGGTGGTCGCCTCCCGCACCACCCAGCCGAGCGCCGACTGCACCCCGGCGGGCAGCCCGGCCGGCTCCGCGCGCACCTCGCAGCCGATCCCGGCCGCCTCCAACACACCTTGCGCACCCGCGAGTTCGGCACCCAGATCGGCTTCACGGTAACCGCGTACGACGGCCCGCACCTCCCGCTGGGACTCCTGCGCGATCCGCTGCACCTCGATCATCTGCTCCACCGCCTCCGGCCGCCCCCGCCGGGCCAGTTGGACGGCCAGTTCGCTCTTGAGGGAGATCACGGAGAGGTTCCGCCCGAGGACGTCGTGCAGATCGCGCCCGAACCGCAGCCGCTCCTCGGCGACCGCGAGCCGCGCCTGGATCTCCCGGCCGCGCTCGGCCTCCCAGAGCACCGCGAGGGTCCAGGCACCGCAGCGGGCGGCCAGCAGGGTGAAGGCGGTGGCGAAGGCGACGGCCAGCGCGGTCGCCGCCGCACCGAGGCCGCTGGGGTGGGCGAGCAGCAGGACGACCACGAGCAGCGCCGACAGGGCGGCGGCCCGGCGCAGGAACACGGCCACGGGGACGGTGAGCGCGTAGGTCATGCCGAAGGACACCAGCACCGCGCCGAGCACCATCCGGCTGGTGGGCCCGTTGAGCCTGCCGAGCGCGACGAGCGTCACGAGCAGGGCGAGGGCCAGGGCGAGCAGCAGGGCCGGACCGCGGTGGGCCCGCACGGGCAGTTCGGACCGGCCGAGGTAGTGGTCGAGCGCCGGGCGGGTGAGCCGGCAGGCGACCAGGCACTGGAGCAGACCGACGGCGATCAGCAGGGCGCCGAGCGCGAGGGCTCCGGGGTGCCGGTGGAGGCCGACCGTGATGGGGGGCAGCAGCCAGCTCAGCGGGAACACCCAGATGGTGGCGTTCCAGGTGACCACGCTCTGCAGCTCGACCCGCTCCGCCTTGCTCCGCTCGCCCCAGTACCGCCGCTGCCAGCCCCGCAGCCGCCCCAGCATGCGCCGCACCCCCGTCCTCAGCGCCGCGGTTCCCAGCGGAACCACCGTCGTACAGCAAACACCGCCACCACGGTCCAGGCCAGCGCGGTGGCCAGGGCGGCCGGTGTCCCCGGGCCGCTCGGCCGCCCGGTCCAGCCCGCCTCGACCAGTCGGATCGCCGGGGACAGCGGGAGCAGCGCGCACAGGGACGCGATCCGGTCGGGCAGGGCCGCGGCGGGGACGGTGATCCCGGAGCCGAGCATGGACACGAGGAGCAGGGGCAGCGCGGTCACCTGGGCGCTCTCGGTGGTCCTGGTGAAGGACGCGGTGACGGCGGCGAGCGCGGCGCTCACCACGAAGCCGGACAGCAGCCCCGGCAGGATCAGCCAGGGCGCCTTCGGCGGGCCGGTGTGCAGCAGCAGGGCGCAGCCGACGGACAGCACCAGGACCTGGGCGAGGCCGAGTCCGACGGCGGGCAGGGCGGTGCCGGTGAGGATCTCGGTGTCGGAGAGTTCGCCGGTGCGCAGCCGCTTGAGGACGAGTTCCTCGCGGCGGGCGACGAACGCGCCGACCAGCGCGGTGTAGACGGCGAAGAGGAAGGAGAAGCCGATGGCGGCCGTCAGCATCGCGATGCCGGCACTCACCCCGTGCGCCTTCAGATCGAGCCGCGCGTACGCCCCGCGCACGGTGAACGGCAGCGCGAGCGGCACCAGCAGCGCGGTGACCACGGCCCCCCGGTTCCGCCCGAGCAGCGCGAGTTCGGCCCGCCCGAGCGCTCCCAACCGCCGTCCCGCAGATGTCCTCAACTGCCGTCCCGCCGACGTCCGTACGGCCCCGCTCATGCCGTTCCCTCCCTCGCTCGTGTACGTCCGCTCAGCTGCCGTCCCGCTCACGCCGCCACCCCCTGACCGAGCCCCTGACCGAGCTTGCTGTCATGCCCGGCGATCCCCAGGAACGCCTCCTCCAGGGAGGCCGAGCGCACATCGAGGGCGTGCAGCCGCAGGCCCGTGCGGTCGGCCCAGGCGAGGACGCCGGCGGCGGTGCGCTGGGGGTCGGTGGTGTGCAGCCGTACGGTCCGGCCCTCGTGCTCATGGCCGCAGACGCCGAGGGCAGCCAGCGGGGGCAGATCGCCCAGGTGGTAGCCCTCGGGCAGCTGGAAGGCCATCCGGCCCGGGCGGCCTGCGGTGACCTCGGCCGGGGTGCCCGCCGCGGCGATGCGGCCCGCGTGCAGGATGGCGAGCCGGTCGGCCAGGCCCTCGGCCTCCTCCAGATAGTGCGTGGTGAGCAGCACGGTCGTGCCGGCGTCCCGCAGCGCGCGCACCAACTCCCAGGTGTCCCGGCGGCCTTCGGCGTCCAGGCCGGTCGTCGGCTCGTCCAGGAAGAGCACCTCGGGGTCGCCGAGCAGGGCGAGCGCGAGGTCGAGCCGGCGCCGTTCGCCGCCGGACAGCTGTTTGACCCGTACCCCGAGCCGGTCCCCGAGCCCCACCCGCGCCAGCACCTCCGCCGCGGGCCGGGCGCCGCTGGTGCAGCCCGCCCACATCCGGGCGGTCTCGGCGACGGTCAGCTCCGCGGGGAAGCCGCCCTCCTGGAGCATCACGCCGGTGCGGGGGCGTACGGCGGTCCGTTCCCGGTAGGGATCGTGGCCGAGGACCCTGATCTCGCCGCCGGTCGGCGCGGCGAGCCCTTCCAGGAGTTCCACGGTGGAGGTCTTGCCCGCGCCATTGGTGCCCAGCAGCGCGAAGATCTCCCCGCGCGCCACGGAGAAGCTGATTCCGCGTACGGCCTCGAATCCGTCGGATCCGGCGCCGTAGACACGTGTGAGGCCGGTGACCTCGATCACCCGCTCGTGCCCGTCGATGTCCATGTCCTCAGCGTCCCGGCGTCCGGGGAGGGCCGGCAGTGCGCGGTGTCATCGGCCGGCATGACAAATGTCAGGACGGTGCCGAGCGGCGACACAAAAAAGCCCCGGTCATGAAGACCGGGGCTTTTCTTTGGAGCGGACGACGAGGCTCGAACTCGCGACCTCAACCTTGGCAAGGTTGCGCTCTACCAACTGAGCTACGTCCGCACTGCCCCCGACCGGCTCCCACCGATCGGTGCGAGCACCAGCCTACCTGATCCACAAGAGTGGTCGGGACGGCCGATGCCAGAGCGGGTGACAGGAATCGCACACTGCGCCTTCCCCCTGGAAGGGGGATGTTCTACTACTGAACTACACCCGCACGATCCTCGGGGTTTCGGCTTTTCGGCCTTGCCCTTCGGCGTGTCTCAGACATTAGCTGATCAGCAGGGGGGTAGCGCAAGTCGGCTCCCCGGGCGACCGCCCCGGCGCCCCAAGTGCACGGCGCCCAGGGCCCGCTGACGGACCCTGGGCGCCGCCCCTTCGCGGGCCTGGCACGCCTCACTGCGCGCTGCTGAACGCCTCGTAGACCTTCTTGGGGATGCGCCCGCGCGCGGGCACGTCCATCTTGTTGGCCTGGGCCCAGGCGCGCACGGCCGCCGGGTCGGGAGCCACCTCGGTCTGCTTGTACGCCTTGCCGGAGCGCGACCGCTTGCGGCCGGCCTCGACGAACGGCGCGAGCGCCTTGCGCAGTTTCTTGGCGTTGGTTTCGTTCAGGTCGATCTCGTACGACTTGCCGTCGAGTCCGAAGGCGATCGTTTCCGCCGCTTCCGAGCCGTCGATGTCGTCAAAGAGAGTGACCACGACCTTTTGCGCCACGAATATCGGTCCCTTCGTGCGGCACGTCGATACAGCTCACCGGCGTTGACGTGCCGAGTATCGGCTATTGCCAATTCATTTGTACAGTGCCCGGCAATGCAAAGTGAAGCCCGACTAAATCCGTCCGCGTGTCCGAACGCAATAGGGGTTGCGGGCGGCCCGTCGAACTTTCCCAGAACTTTTCACGACCACCGGGCTCCGACACCCGATCGTGATGCGCCTCACGTAGTTTCCTCCAACTCTACTCGCGTAGAAATTTTGTGCGGGTAGTCTGAAGGAACCTGCTCAGCACCACACATCGGGAGTGCCAGTGGCACGCGTCGTAGTCGACGTCATGCTCAAGCCGGAGATCCTCGACCCCCAGGGCCAGGCGGTCCAGCGTGCGCTGCCGCGCCTGGGATTCGAGGGGATCTCGGACGTCCGTCAGGGAAAGCGTTTCGAACTGGAAGTTGACGGCCCGGTCGACGAGGCCGCGCTCGCCCGCATCCGTGATCTCGCGGAATCCTTCCTCGCCAACACGGTGATCGAAGACTTCACCGTCAAGGTGGAAGAGGGCGCGGAAGTCGCGGAGGCGGCGAAGTGACCGCTCGTATTGGCGTCGTCACTTTCCCGGGGAGCCTGGACGACCGGGACACCCAGCGCGCGATCCGTCTCGCGGGCGCCGAACCGGTCGCCCTCTGGCACAAGGACAAGGACCTCAAGCAGGTCGACGCCGTGGTCCTGCCCGGTGGTTTCTCCTACGGCGACTATCTGCGCGCCGGCGCCATCTCCCGTTTCTCGCCGGTCATGGACACGGTCATCGAGCAGGCGAAGGCCGGCCTCCCGGTCCTCGGTATCTGCAACGGCTTCCAGGTGCTCACCGAGGCCCATCTGCTGCCCGGCGCGATGCTCGGCAACGACCACCTCCACTTCATCTGCCGTGACCAGAAGCTGCGGGTGGAGAACGCGGAGACGGCCTGGACCGGCGACTACCGCCAGGGCCAGGAGATCCACATCCCGCTGAAGAACATGGACGGCCGGTACGTCGCCGACCCGTACACGCTCGACAAGCTGGAGGCGGAGGGCCGTGTCGCCTTCCGTTACGTGGGCTTCAACCCGAACGGCTCGCTCAACGACATCGCCGGCGTCACCAACGAGGCGGGCAATGTCGTCGGCCTGATGCCGCACCCCGAACACGCCGTCGAGCCGTTGATCGGTTCCGGCCGCACCGACGGCCTCCCCTTCTTCACCTCGATCCTCAAGAAGCTGGTCAACGCATGAGCCGGACGCCTCTGGACACGGTCGAGCACGCGGCCGCGACCCCCGACGTCGAGCTGCCCTGGGCCGAACTCGGCCTGAAGAAGGACGAGTACGAGCGGGTGGTGGAGATCCTCGGCCGCCGCCCGACCGGCGCGGAACTCGCCATGTACTCGGTCATGTGGTCCGAGCACTGCTCGTACAAGTCCTCCAAGGTCCATCTGCGCCAGTTCGGGGAGAAGGCGCCCGAGTCGGACGCGCTGCTCGTCGGCATCGGCGAGAACGCCGGTGTGGTGGACGTCGGCCAGGGCTACGCGGTCACCTTCAAGGTCGAGTCGCACAACCACCCCTCCTACGTGGAGCCCTACCAGGGCGCGGCCACCGGCGTCGGCGGCATCGTCCGCGACATCATCGCGATGGGCGCCCGCCCGGTCGCGGTGGTCGACCCGCTGCGCTTCGGCGCGGCCGACCACCCCGACACCAAGCGCGTCCTGCCGGGCGTGGTCGCGGGCATCGGCGGCTACGGCAACTGCCTGGGCCTGCCCAACATCGGCGGCGAGGTCGTCTTCGACGCCTGCTACCAGGGCAACCCGCTGGTCAACGCCGGTGCCATCGGTGTGATGCGGCACGAGGACATCCACCTCGCCAAGGCCTCGGGCGCGGGCAACCAGGTCATCCTGTACGGCGCCAGGACCGGCGGAGACGGCATCGGCGGCGCCTCGATCCTCGCGTCCGAGACGTTCGACGACGCGAAGCCCTCGAAGCGGCCCGCGGTGCAGGTCGGCGACCCCTTCCAGGAGAAGCTGCTCATCGAGTGCACCCTGGAGGCGTTCCGGGAGAAGCTGGTCGTCGGCATCCAGGACCTGGGCGCGGCCGGACTCTCCTGCGCGACCAGCGAGCTGGCGTCCAACGGCTCCGGCGGCATGCGCGTGACCCTGGACGACGTCCCGCTGCGCGACTCGACGCTCTCGCCCGAGGAGATCCTCATGAGCGAGTCGCAGGAACGCATGTGCGCGGTCGTGGAACCGGCCAAGGTCGAGCGCTTCCTGGAGATCTGCGCGAAGTGGGACGTCATCGCCACGGTCATCGGTGAGGTGACCGACGGCGACCGGCTGGAGATCTTCTGGCACGGCGGCAAGATCGTGGACGTCGACCCGCGCACGGTCGCGCACGACGGCCCGGTCTACGAGCGGCCGTACGCGCGCCCCTCCTGGCAGGACGAGCTCCAGGCCGACGACGCGAACAAGCTGCCGCGCCCGGCGACTTCGGAGGAGCTGCGCGAGCAGGTCCTGAAGCTGGTGGCGTCCCCGAACCAGGCGTCCAAGAAGTGGATCACGCAGCAGTACGACCACTTCGTGCAGGGCAACACGGTGCTGGCGCAGCCCGAGGACTCGGGCATGATCCGGGTGGACGAGGAGTCCGGCCTCGGCGTCGCCATCGCGACGGACGGCAACGGCCGTTACGCCAAGCTGGACCCGTACACGGGTGCGCAGCTGGCGCTGGCGGAGGCGTACCGGAACGTGGCGACGACGGGCGCGAAGCCGCTCGCGGTCTCGGACTGCCTGAACTTCGGCTCGCCCGAGGACCCGGCGGTGATGTGGCAGTTCGCGGAGGCGGTACGCGGCCTCGCGGACGGCTGTCTGCAACTCGGCACCCCGGTGACCGGCGGCAATGTCTCGCTCTACAACCAGACGGGCGAGGCGGCGATCCACCCGACGCCGGTCGTCGCGGTCCTCGGTGTGATCGACGACGTCGCCCGCCGTACCCCGGTCGCCTTCCAGGAGGAGGGGCAGCTGCTCTACCTCCTCGGCGACACCCGCGAGGAGTTCGGCGGCTCGGCCTGGTCCCAGGTGATCCACGACCACCTGGGCGGTATGCCTCCGGTGGTCGACCTGGAGCGTGAGCGGCTGCTGGCCGAGATCCTGATCTCCGCCTCCCGCGACGGCATGATCGACTCCGCGCACGACCTGTCCGACGGCGGTCTGATCCAGGCCGTGGTCGAGTCGGCCCTGCTCGGCGGGAAGGGTGCGCGCCTGGTCGTCCCGGACGGCCTGGACGCCTTCACCTTCCTGCTCTCCGAGTCGGCCGGCCGCGCCCTCGTGGCCGTCCCCCGCTCGGAGGAGCTGCGCTTCAACGACATGTGCGGCGCGCGTGGCCTCCCGGTCACCCGCATCGGTGTCGTGGACGGCGACTCGGTGGAGATCCAGGGTGAGTTCACCCTCTCCCTGGCCGACCTGCGCGAGGCTCACGAGAACACGATCCCGTCCCTGCTGGCGTAGGCACGGAACCGGCCTCCCCCGCCCGGATTCAGGTTCCGGGCGGGGGATTCTCGCGAGGTTCAGCGGACGTAGTTCTTCAGGATCTCCGTGTCCAGCTCGATGTCCATCGGGCCGGGCACGAGCACCTTCTCCCCGAACTTCGCGGTGTGGACGTCGCGGTATCCACCGACGTGCCGGTCCGGGTTGCTGTGCACGGTGACGGTGCAGGCGTCCCGGTCGATCAAGAGGTACAGCGGGATTCCTGACTGTCCGTACGCGGTCGGCTTCTCGTGCCGGTCCCGCCGGTCGGTGTCCGAGTCGTACGAGGTGACCTCGACGACCATGAGAGCTCCGGCCGGGTCGGCCCACTCGCCATGTCCCGCGAAATGGGCCATGGGTGCCAGCACCGCATCTGGCTTTGCCCTGCCTTCTCGGTATGCCTCCACCCGGAGTCCTTGGCCGTAGACCAGATCCAAGTCGGGCCGGCCCTGCATACACCGTCGAGCCAGCCAGGAGACGATCACGTTGTGGTCCCCATCGGTCACCTTCTTGACTCCGATCCGTCCGTTGATGAACTCCAACGTGACGGTCTCGGGAGCGGCGGAGGCGATCGTTTCGAACTCCTGCACCGACATCTGAGACGTGCGCTCGGCCATAACCGTCATGTTGCACCCCCTTCCAGGCGGAAGCCAGTGTTGCCCGCCCCTGGCCGCGCCGCGCGGTTTCCGTTGCTGCTCACCCACACAGGTGAGTGCGCATAAGCTCCCCCCATGCCCCCGGCCAAGAAGCGTGCCCGTACCTACGATCCCGTCCGGACCCGTGCCGCGGTCCTCGGTCAGTTCGGGGCGGTGCGGGAGGCCGTACGGGGGCTGGGCGAGGAGCAGTTGGCGGGGGAGACCCGGCTCGCGGGCTGGTCCGTGCGGGAGTTGGTCGTGCACATCGGGATGGCGGTGACGGCCGTACAGCGGGCGCTCGCGCAGCCCGAGCCGGCCACGGCGGACGCCGTGCTGCTCGACTGGCCATTCGCGACCGCAGCCAACTCCGCCGCCATCGACGCGTTCACCCGGGACCTGACCGCCGAGCATCCCGACCTCGACGCCTATCTCGCGGACATCGACGCTTCCCTGCGCGGCCTCCTCGCCGAGCACCCCGGTGGCCGGCTGCTGCCGACCAACGCCGGTGTCCTGTCCCTGGACGACTACCTGGTCACCCGGGCCGTCGAACTCGTCGTGCACACCGACGACCTGAACGCGGCCGTGCCGGGGCTCGACGTGCCCTACGACCGGCAGGCGCTGGCCGCCACCACCCGGCTGCTCGCCGACGCGCTCGCCGCGAAGGCGCCCGGCGGCTCCACCGAGGTGCGCGTGCCGCCGTACGCCGTGGTGCAGTGCGTGGAAGGGCCCCGGCACACCCGCGGCACCCCGCCCAATGTGGTGGAGACCGATCCGCTGACCTGGGTACGGCTCGCCACCGGCCGGACGGACTGGCGGACGGCCGTGGACGACGCCAAGGTCAGCGCGAGCGGGGAGCGGGCCGATATCGGCGGGCTGCTGCCGGTCATGTCCTGAGGGGGACCGAGGGAACCCGTTGCGACGGCCGGCCGTCGTAACGGTATGAAACGGACCAAAGCGCCCGCCATCCTCGCCCTTCTCCTCCCCCTGGCGGTGGCCTGCGGCGCCGCGCCCGCGCACAGTGGAGCGGTGACCGTCGACGAACCCCTGACCGGCGTCGAGTGGCGCGTCGTGAGCGTCACCGCCCAGGGCGCCACCCACCCCGCGTCGGCCTCCGCCCGGCTGCTCGTCCGCGACGACGGGACCGCCGCGGGCAACCTCGGCTGCAACAGCTTCAGCGCCCCCGTCACCCTGCGCGGCGACGGCGTCACCTTCGGGCCGCTGCGCACCACCAAGATGGCCTGCGACGACGCCCGGATGGCGTTCGAGCGGCTGCTCGGCGGGCTGCTCGGCGGCCAGGCGCTCACCGGTACCCCCGACCACGGCAAGCTCACGCTCACCACGAGTCACGGAGACCACGTCAACCTCACCCGCAGCACACCAGAATGATGTGCGACACCTCACTCACGCATACGGCCAAACCGCCCCGCGAGAAGTCGCGGGCGGCCGGAGAAATCCCCGAATGATGCCAGAAACGCCGCGCTGACCTGCGTAGACGCGGAAAGCGACAAGGTGATCCGGTAACCACCCGGCCGTTACGACCGCGTATCCCCAATTCGGACCAGTGGTCGATCTCGCCTACACTCGGTGCCGTGCCACGTGGTGACGGTCGACTCAATCACGACCTGCTCCCCGGAGAGAAAGGCCCCCAGGACGCGTGTGGCGTCTTCGGTGTCTGGGCTCCGGGTGAAGAGGTCGCAAAGCTCACGTACTTCGGGCTCTACGCCCTCCAGCACCGGGGTCAGGAATCCGCGGGAATCGCGGTCAGCAACGGCTCCCAGATCCTCGTCTTCAAGGACATGGGCCTGGTCTCCCAGGTCTTCGACGAGACCTCTCTCGGATCGCTCCAGGGTCATATCGCGGTCGGACACGCCCGCTACTCGACCACCGGCGCCTCCGTGTGGGAGAACGCCCAGCCGACGTTCCGTGCCACCGCGCACGGCTCGATCGCGCTCGGCCACAACGGCAACCTGGTCAACACGGCGCAGCTCGCCGAGATGGTCGCCGAACTCCCGAACGAGAACAACAGCCGCTCCACCCGGGTCGCGGCCACCAACGACACCGACCTGCTGACGGCGCTGCTCGCCGCCCAGGTCGACGAGGACGGCAAGCCGCTGACCGTCGAGGAGGCCGCCCATCAGGTCCTCCCACAGGTCCGGGGCGCCTTCTCGCTCGTCTTCATGGACGAGCACACCCTCTACGCCGGCCGTGACCCCCAGGGCATCCGCCCGCTGGTCCTCGGCCGCCTGGAGCGCGGCTGGGTGGTCGCCTCCGAGTCCGCCGCCCTGGACATCTGCGGAGCCAGCTTCGTCCGCGAGATAGAGCCGGGCGAGTTCGTCGCCATCGACGAGAACGGCCTGCGCAGCTCGCGATTCGCGGAAGCAAAGCCCAAGGGCTGTGTCTTCGAGTACGTGTACCTGGCCCGCCCGGACACCGACATCGCCGGCCGGAACGTGTACCTCTCCCGGGTGGAGATGGGCCGCCGGCTCGCCAAGGAGGCCCCGGTCGAGGCCGACCTGGTGATAGCGACCCCGGAATCGGGCACCCCGGCCGCCATCGGCTACGCCGAGGCCTCGGGCATCCCGTTCGGCGCGGGACTGGTGAAGAACGCCTATGTGGGCCGTACGTTCATCCAGCCCTCGCAGACCATCCGCCAGCTGGGCATCCGGCTGAAGCTGAACCCGCTCAAGGAAGTCATCAAGGGCAAGCGCCTGGTGGTCGTGGACGACTCGATCGTGCGCGGCAACACCCAGCGGGCCCTGGTGCGCATGCTCCGCGAGGCGGGCGCCGCCGAGGTGCACATCCGCATCTCCTCGCCGCCGGTGAAGTGGCCCTGCTTCTTCGGCATCGACTTCGCCACCCGCGCGGAGCTGATCGCCAACGGCATGACGATCGACGAGATCGGCACCAGCCTGGGCGCCGACTCGCTCTCCTACATCTCCATCGACGGCATGATCGACGCGACCACCATCGCGAAGCCGAACCTGTGCCGCGCCTGCTTCGACGGCGAGTACCCGATGGAGCTGCCGGATCCGGAACTGCTCGGCAAGCAGCTGCTGGAGACCGAGCTGGCGGCCGGTCCCGCCGAAACGGCCGCGGCCGACGCGATCCGCCGCCCGTAACACCCCGCAGTACGACACGAAAGCTCTCACAGTCATGTCTGAGACAACTGGTGCCAGCTACGCAGCGGCGGGCGTCGACATCGAGGCGGGCGACCGCGCCGTCGAGCTGATGAAGGAGTGGGTCAAGAAGACCCGGCGTCCCGAGGTCCTCGGCGGCATCGGCGGCTTCGCCGGACTCTTCGACGCCTCCGCCCTCAAGCGTTACGAGCGCCCCCTGCTCGCCTCCGCCACGGACGGCGTGGGCACCAAGGTGGACATCGCCCGCCGCCTGGGCGTCTACGACACCATCGGCCACGACCTGGTCGCCATGGTCATGGACGACATCGTGGTGTGCGGCGCCGAGCCGCTGTTCATGACCGACTACATCTGTGTCGGCAAGGTCCACCCCGAGCGGGTCGCCGCCATCGTCAAGGGCATCGCGGAGGGCTGTGTACTGGCCGGCTGCGCCCTGGTCGGCGGTGAGACGGCCGAACACCCGGGCCTGCTCGGCGCGGACGACTTCGATGTCGCGGGCGCCGGTACGGGCGTCGTGGAGGCCGACCGGCTGCTCGGCTCGGATCGCATCCGCAAGGGTGACACCGTGATCGCCATGGCGGCTTCCGGGCTTCACTCGAACGGGTACTCCCTGGTCCGCCACGTCCTGCTGAACACGGCGGGCCTGGCCCTGGAGTCGGAGGTGGCCGAACTCGGCCGCACCCTCGGCGAGGAGCTGCTGGAGCCCACCAAGATCTACTCGCTGGACTGCCTGGCGCTGACCCGCACGGCCGATGTGCACGCCTTCAGCCACATCACCGGCGGCGGGCTCGCGGCCAACCTGGCCCGGGTGATCCCGGACGATCTGCACGCCGTGGTCGACCGCACCACCTGGACCCCGGGCGCGATCTTCGACCTGGTCGGCAGGACCGGGAACGTGGAGCGCCTGGAGCTGGAGAAGACGCTGAACATGGGCGTCGGCATGATGGCGATCGTCCCCGAGGAATCCACCGAGGTGGCCCTCGCGACGCTGGCCGACCGGGGCGTCGAAGCCTGGGTGGCCGGCGAGATCACCGAGCGTGGCGACAAGGACAGCGGCGCGGAGCTGGTGGGGGACTACGCGAACTGACGCCTACGGTGTGGTGCCCGCGAGACCTGCTCGCGGGTAGCACAGAAGCCGGTCGGTGGCTGTGCCACCGACCGGACTGGTGCTCAGTGCAAGGTCAAGCGCCGCGACGGTGTTGTGAGGGACCGTCGTCCTCGTCATCGTCGTCCTCATAGAGGTCGGCGTAACGGGAGTAAAGGTCGTCCTCGTCATCGTCATCGTCCTCGAAAGGCTCGCCGTTCGGCGGCTGGTTCGAAGTTGATGCGCCCAGTTCACTGGCCAGACGTGACAGGTCAGTCCCACCGCTGTTGTACTTCAGCTGGCGGGCGACCTTTGTCTGCTTGGCCTTGGCCCGGCCGCGCCCCATGGCTCGACCCCCTCGGTGACGGGGCTCGACGGCCCCAGAGTCTGACACGCGTTCACGATCTGGATCGGACTCTCCGTGGAGAGGCCGGTCCGTAGGGCTTCCACGGTACCTGAGCCCGCGCCCATACGGTACGTCGCCCGCAGCACGCGCGTGTGCACAGAACCTTCGAGGCGCCCTGTCCTCGCTGGTCAGTGGCGATTTTAACCACTTATCGGGGAACGACCCGCCGATGGAAGTGAGAGTTCTCTCTAACCAGCCCTCGGCGGGTACCGCTCATGTGTGCGAACTCGGGTGCGCGGAGCCTCCGCGCGACCGGGTCAGTGCCCGGTGCGGCCCGCGCGCGCCTCGGCCATCCGCTGCTCGGCGATCCGGTCGGCCGCCGCGGCCGGCGGAATCCCGTCTTCCTTCGCACGTGCGAATATGGCCAGCGTGGTGTCGAAGATCCGGGTCGCCTTCGCCTTGCACCGCTCGAAGTCGAAGCCGTGCAGCTCGTCGGCCACCTGGATGACCCCGCCCGCGTTCACCACGTAGTCCGGCGCGTAGAGGATCCCGCGGTCGGCGAGGTCCTTCTCCACACCCGGGTGGGCGAGCTGGTTGTTGGCCGCGCCGCACACCACCTTGGCGGTGAGCACCGGCACGGTCTCGTCGTTCAGGGCGCCACCGAGCGCGCAGGGCGCGTAGATGTCCAGGCCCTCCAGACGGATCAGCGCGTCGGTGTCGGCGACCGCCGTCACGCCCTCGTGCTCGTCGAGGATCCGCTGGACGGCGTCCGGGCGGACATCCGTGATGACGACCTTCGCACCCTCGTCCAGCAGGTGGCGCACCAGATGGTGGCCGACCTTGCCGACCCCGGCGACACCGACCGTGCGGTCGCGCAGCGAGGGGTCGCCCCACAGGTGCTGGGCGCAGGCGCGCATGCTCTGGTAGACGCCGAAGGAGGTCAGCACCGAGGAGTCGCCGGCGCCGCCGTTCTCCGGGGAGCGGCCGGTGGTCCAGCGGCATTCGCGGGCCACCACGTCCATGTCGGCCACATAGGTGCCGACGTCGCAGGCGGTGACGTAGCGCCCGCCGAGGGAGGCGACCATCCGGCCGTAGGCGAGCAGCAGTTCCTCGGTCTTGTCGCGTTCCGGGTCGCCGATGATCACGGCCTTGCCGCCGCCGTGGTCCAGGCCGGCCATGGCGTTCTTGTACGACATCCCGCGCGCGAGGTTGAGCGCGTCGGCGACGGCCTCGGCCTCGGTGGCGTACGGGTAGAAGCGGGTACCGCCGAGGGCCGGGCCCAGAGCGGTGGAGTGGAGCGCGATCACGGCCTTGAGGCCACTGGCGCGGTCCTGGCAGAGCACGACCTGCTCATGACCGCCCTGCTCCGAGTGGAACAGGGTGTGCAGGACATCAGCAGGCGCGCCGGTTACGTCGGTCACTGTGGTGACTCCTGTGTACTAGCGGCGAGTGGGGTCAGCTCCCGTACGGGTGGCGGGTGCTGGTGGCATGAGCGTAGAGCCTGGGTCCGGGCACCGTCCGCGCAGTGTTCAGGATCACTCGCACGGGCTCACCGCACCCCTCTGGCCATGGCACGATTTGCAGTGTTTCCAGCCGGGTTCGATGGGGAGGGAGCAGGCGTGCCGAAGGTGTCCTCCGTGGTCGTCCCCTATGCCGCCTACCTGCGCGTGTACGAGCCGCTGGGCGCCTTCCCGGAGCCGGAGCGCGGCCACTGGGCGCGCTATGCCCGCCGCCAGGACCGGCCCACGTACCAGGACGAACTGCGGCGCTCGCTGGCCGACTTGGTGCCGACCCCGCCCATCGCGGTGCCGGTGCGCGAGAGCGGCGACGCCTTTGTGCTGGAGGTCGACGGGGTGGTCTGCGTGTGCCCCTGGCGGACCCGGCTGCGCGGCTGGCAGGCGCTGGAGGAACTCGGCGCGGAGCTGCCCCCGCCGGTGCTGGACGCCGTGCTGCCCCCGGTGGTGCGCCGGCAGGCGGCCCTGGACTACGAGCGCTGGCTCGGGCGCAATCCCGACGCGCGCCCGTGGATCCGCACGGCGACCTGGCAGGTGCCGGTGAACTGGTTCGTGCTGGTCACGGACGAGGAACGGCGGTACGACAAGGGGACCGCCGAGGCGCCCCCGGTGCTGCGCTACCGCACGCCGATGGTGCAGGCCCGGCGCCGGGTGGCCAGGGCGCTGCGCACTCTGAAGGAGTCCGTGGGGGAAGGGCCGCTGCTCGACGGTCTGCTGGACGTCGGCCGCTGGCTGGAGGAGTTCCATCCGAGGTCGCTGGTGGAGCTGGACTACGGCGGTCTGGTGCATGTGCTGCCGGCCGACGAGTTGGCGGACGACCACTCGGCGGCGGACGTGGCCGAGGGCATCGAGGCGCTGCGCCAAGGGGACGAGGCGGCGGCCGGGGAGGCGTACGCGCGGCTCGTGGAGCGGTGGCGTGCGGTGCGGGATCGGCGTTCGGCGAACTGACGTTCAAACAGAAACCGCCAAAACGTGATCCGCGCCACAGCTCAGACGGTGTCCAACGGCGTACGGTCAAGCGCGTTTCACCCAACTGACGGGGCGTCGGCCCCGATCCGGGCGTTTGCGTCAAGGACGCCCGAAAGGTGATGGACTGCACGTACGGGGCCCTTGCGCCTCTTCCCCCTCCTCATGCCAAAATAGGACAAGGAGTCCGGGGAGGGTTCCTTCCGTCCAAGTGTGGTGCACTATGGGCGGAATCTCTGCATTGCACGCTTTGGGGGGTCTGGTGCCTCCTGATCGCCCTGTGACTGATCGTCACGGTGGCGTGACTGTCCGCTATGGCATGGTCCATCGGCTTCCGTCGCTGATGAACACCTGGGAGGGCAATTCCATCGGTTTGGCCGACCGGGCTGGACAGATGGTGTAGTTGTAGTGCCGAGGACAAGCCGTTCGTCCTATAACCGACTCGACTCGCGTCCGCCATTTCGGGCAACGCGGGTCAAGGTGCAGAATTTAGAGGAAAGAACCGAGAAGGTTCGGTTCTCCCGAGGAGGCCGCTCATGACCGCTCGCACCCCTGATGCCGAGCCGCTGCTGACCCCGGCTGAGGTCGCCACCATGTTCCGCGTCGACCCCAAGACGGTCACGCGGTGGGCGAAGGCCGGCAAGCTCACGTCGATCCGCACGCTCGGCGGGCACCGCCGTTACCGCGAGGCTGAGGTCCGCGCTCTGCTGGCGGGCATCCCGCAGCAGCGCAGCGAGGCCTGACCGAGCAGGCGGAACAACTGAATACAGGGCAAAACGGCAGGCCCCCCAACCTGTCGAGGCGCCCGAAACCCTAGCTTCAAGCGACGCGGGACCTGCCCCAACAGGCCCCACGCCCAGGCCGAAAAGAACGTTGTAGGCAAGCGACACAGGGTGCGTCGTCGATCGCGCTGGACTCCGCCGGGTCCAGCGCGATCTGTTTTGTGCGCTGGTCGGGGGCGGGGCGAGGGGTCGGTGAGGGTGTCGAGGGTGCACTTCGGTATGGAGTGCAATTGCACATATTAAATTGACCCGTTGTAGGAGGGGTGTAAGTTGCAGAGTTCTGAAAACTCATGCAGTGACACCCGTCACATGCCAGGCTACTTGTTGCCCCGGGCATGCGTACGCTAATGGAATCACCAGTTCCACTATCCCCTGTGTGAAAGGGAGTTGGGGCCCGCGCCGGTCACGCCGTACGGGATGGCCGGCCCTCGCTCATCGCCAGCCGCAGCAGCCGGTGGCAGACCGGGCAGTGCCGGGTGAGATGCCGGTACGACAAGGCGGCCGCGAGGTGCGCGCGGAGCAGTGCCCGCGTCTCATGCCTGACCGATGTCCCCATGTCCTTCTGGGTACCGAGCGAAGCGGACGCAGTCAAGGCCGCGCGACGGCATGGAAGCGTCCGTAAGCGTCCAGAAGGAGCCGCGTGGGCTTCTGATCGGGTTTGCCGACTTTCGTTGCCCTCAGGGGCCGCCAGGCGGCGCCGTGCGGGTGCGACTTCCCCTTTGGGGTGCGGACATGAGTAAGGCCCGCGATCCTCAAGGGATGCGGGCCTTACTTCTACTGCGGTCCTGACGGGATTTGAACCCGCGGCCTCCACCTTGACAGGGTGGCGAGCACTCCAAGCTGCTCCACAGGACCATGTTTCGCGGCACTTGGCTTGTTGCTTTGTGCTGCGAGATGAGACTGTACAGGAGGTGAGCCCGCCAGGTCGAACTCACCCCCTGTGAGCGGTCGGTTACGGTGCGGCCGCGTCGATCGCCTTCACGATCCGCTTGTCGGAGACGGGGTACGCCGTGCCCAGCGCGTGCGCGAAATAGCTGACCCGCAGCTCCTCCAGCATCCAGCGGATGTCCAGGACCTGCTGCGGAACGGGCCGCCCCTGCGGAAGCTGCTCCAGCAGCCAGGCGTACTCGTCCCGCATCTCGTGGACCTTCTCCATGCGCGTGGTGTCCCGCTGCACGTTCGCCGGCATCTGCTGGAGCCGCCGGTCCGCCGCCACCAGGTACCGCATCAGATCCGGCAGCCGCCGTATCCCCGCCCAGGTGACGAACCCGGGCTTCACCAGCGCGTCCAGCTGCTTGCGGACGTCCGTGAGGTTCGCGAGGAGCGCGGGGCTGCGCACGGCCTTCAGCCGCCGCTCACAGGCCCCCCACGCGGCCAGCACCTGCTGTACCTGGCCGACCGTGCGCACCGTGGTGTCCACGATCTCGGCGCGCACCTTGTCGTACAGCTTCCGGTACGACTCCTCGTCCCACGCAGGGCCGCCGAAGTCCGCGATCAGCTTGTCCGCGGCGGCCATCGCGCAGTCGTCGAACAGAGCCTGGATGGATCCGTGCGGATTGGCGGACAGCCCCAGCTTCTGCTGATTGCTGAGCTTCTCGGACGCGAACTTGGCAGGGTTCACCGGGATGTTGCGCAGGATCAGCCGCCGGGTGCCCTTCCACATGGCCTCCGCCTGCTCGGCCTCCGTGTCGAAGAGCCGTACGGAGACCGTGTCGCCGTCGTCCACCAGCGCCGGGTACGCCTTCACCGGCTGTCCGGCCCGGCGCGTCTCGAAGACCCGGCTCAGCGTGCCGATCGTCCAGTCGGTCAGCCCCTCGCGCTCCAGCGCGGGCCCGCCCTCGCGGGACGCGGTCGCCGCCGCGGCCTGGGAGAGCGCCTTGCGCGCCTTCGGCTTCAGCTGGAGCTTCAGCGCCTCCAGGTCCTTGTCCTCGGCCAGCTTCCGGCGCCGCTCGTCGACGATCCGGAAGGTGATCCGAAGATGCTCGGGGACCTTGGCCCAGTCGAAGTCCTCCGCCTCGAACGGCACCCCGACCATGCGCTTGAGCTCACGCGCCATCGTCACGGTCAGCGGCTCCTGGAGGGGCACCGCCCGCTCCAGGAACGCCTTGGCGTAGTTCGGCGCGGGCACGTAGTTGCGCCGGATCGGCTTGGGCAGGGACCGGATCAGCTCCGTGACGACCTCTTCCCGCAGGCCCGGGATCTGCCAGTCGAAGCCCTCGTCGGTGACCTGGTTGAGGACCTGGAGCGGGATGTGCACGGTCACACCGTCCGCGTCCGCGCCCGGCTCGAACTGGTAGGTGACCCGGAACTTCAGGGCCCCCTGCCGCCAGCTGTCCGGATAGTCGTCCTTGGTGACGGCCTCCGCGGACTCGCGGATCAGCATCTCCCGCTCGAAGTCCAGGAAGTCCGGCTGCTCGTGCCGCTTCCGCTTCCACCAGGAGTCGAAGTGCGCTCCGGAGACGACGTGTTCGGGCACCCGCTGCTCGTAGAAGTCGAACAGCGTCTCGTCGTCCACCACGATGTCCCGGCGCCGGGCCCGGTGCTCCAGCTCCTCGACCTCGCTGAGGAGCTTGCGGTTGTCGGCGTAGAACTTGTGGTGGGTGCGCCAGTCGCCCTCCACCAGCGCGTTGCGGATGAACAGCTCGCGGGAGACCTCGGGGTCGATCCGGCCGTAGTTCACCTTGCGCTGGGCGACGATCGGCACGCCGTACAGCGTGACCTTCTCGTACGCCATCACGGCCGCCTGGTCCTTCTCCCAGTGCGGCTCGCTGTACGTGCGCTTCAGCAGGTGCCCGGCGATCGGCTCGACCCACTCGGGCTCGATCTTCGCGTTGACCCGCGCCCACAGCCGGCTGGTCTCCACCAGCTCGGCCGACATCACGAACTTGGGCTGCTTCTTGAACAGTGCCGAGCCCGGGAAGATCGCGAACTTGGCGTTGCGGGCGCCCAGATACTCGTTCTTGTTGCCCTCCCGTACGTCCTTCATCCCGACGTGGGAGAGCAGGCCGGCCAGCAGGGAGACGTGCACGCGGTCGGCCGGGGAGTCCTCCTCGGCGAGGTGGATGCCCATCTGCTTGGCCACGGTCCGCAGCTGGGTGTAGATGTCCTGCCATTCGCGGATGCGCAGGAAGTTCAGGTACTCCTGCTTGCACATCCGCCGGAACGAGCTGGAGCCGCGCTCCTTCTGCTGCTCGCGCACATACCGCCACAGGTTGAGGTAGGCGAGGAAGTCGCTGGTCTCGTCCTTGAAGCGGGCGTGCTGCTGGTCGGCCTGCGCCTGCTTGTCGGCGGGGCGTTCGCGCGGGTCCTGGATGGACAGGGCGGCCGCGATGACCATGACCTCGCGGACACAGCCGTTGCGGTCCGCCTCCAGCACCATCCGGGCCAGCCGCGGGTCCACGGGCAGCTGGGCCAGTTTGCGGCCGGTGTCGGTGAGCCGCCTGCGGGGGTCTTTCTCGGCGGGGTCGATCGCGCCCAGTTCCTGGAGGAGCTGCACGCCGTCGCGGATGTTGCGGTGGTCCGGCGGGTCGATGAAGGGGAACTTCTCGATGTCGCCGAGGCCGGCCGCGGTCATCTGGAGGATGACGGAGGCCAGGTTGGTGCGCAGGATCTCCGCGTCGGTGAACTCCGGCCGGGCGAGGAAGTCGTCCTCGCTGTACAGCCGGATGCAGATGCCGTCGGAGGTACGGCCGCAGCGGCCCTTGCGCTGGTTGGCGCTGGCCTGCGAGACCGGCTCGATGGGCAGCCGCTGGACCTTGGTGCGGTGGCTGTAGCGGCTGATCCGGGCGAAGCCGGGGTCGATGACGTACTTGATGCCCGGGACGGTCAGCGAGGTCTCGGCGACGTTCGTGGCCAGCACGATCCGGCGTCCGGTGTGCTGCTGGAAGACCCGGTGCTGCTCGGCGTGCGACAGCCGGGCGTACAGCGGCAATATCTCGGTGAATCTGTACTTCTTCTTCTCCAGCGCGTCCGCCGTGTCGCGGATCTCCCGCTCGCCGGAGAGGAAGACGAGGATGTCGCCCTTGCCCTCGGCCTGGAGCTCCTCGACCGCGTCGCAGATCGCGGTGATCTGGTCGCGGTCGGCGTCCTCGGACTCCGCTTCGAGCAGCGGCCGGTAGCGCACCTCCACGGGGTACGTCCGCCCGCTGACCTCGATGATCGGGGCGTCCCCGAAGTGCCGGGAGAAGCGCTCGGGGTCGATGGTCGCCGAGGTGATGACGACCTTGAGGTCCGGCCGCTTGGGCAGCAGCTGGGCGAGATAGCCCAGCAGGAAGTCGATGTTGAGGGACCGCTCGTGGGCCTCGTCGATGATGATCGTGTCGTAGGCGCGCAGTTCGCGGTCGGTCTGGATCTCGGCGAGCAGGATGCCGTCCGTCATCAGCTTCACGAAGGTGGCGTCCGGGTTCACCTGGTCGGTGAACCGCACCTTCCAGCCGACGGCCTCGCCGAGCGGAGTGCGCAGCTCCTCGGCGACCCGCTCGGCGACGGTACGGGC
>NZ_MUNF01000639.1 GCF_002154555.1 Streptomyces murinus | reverse complement strand
CCGGCCGCCGCTCCGGTGCCGGGGGCCGCCGGTCCGCACCCCGCCGGCCGCCCGGGGCCGTGCGGCGCACGAGGCCGCCTCCCCCGGCACCGGAGCGGCGGCCGGTCGCGGGTGCGGCTCAGAGGACCGTCAGCACGATCTTGCCGGTGGTACGGCCCCGCTCACCGATCTCGTGCGCCTTCGCGGCCTCGGCCAGCGGCACGACGGTGTCGATCACCGGCCTCAGCGCCCCCCGCTCCACCAGAGCGGTGATCTCGCGCAGCCCCAGATGGTCGGGTTCCACCAGCATCCACACCGCCCGCACCCCGTCCCGGGCCGCGGGAACGTCGTCCGGGCCCGGCAGCGTGATCAGCCGACCGCCCGCCCGCAGGACCTTCAGGGACCGCTCGGCCGTCTCCCCGCCGAGCCCGTCCAGCACCACGTCGACATCGCTCACCACGTCCTCGAACCGCACCGCACCGCACGGTAGTCGATCACCTCGTCCGCGGCGGCGCCCGGCGTGCGGTCCGCCCTCAGCTCATGCCCTGTCCGGGTGAGGGCCGCGCCCAGGTTGCCGCCGGGAGCCGTCCGGGGGCCGGCCAGAGCTGGATCAGGCGCATGCCCCCGCGGCCGCCGACGCCCGGCCCGGGGTCATCGACGTGGCAGTACAGGCGCATCCGCCCGCATTGCGCGTCGCCGCTGCCCACGGTCCTGATCCTCCTTGCGCGTCAGGCGGCGTAGCGCCTCCCTGCGGGTGAGGGGGGCGACGCGGGAGCCGTGGCGGGTCAGCCAGTCCCTGACGAATTGCGGGTCGCGGGTGGAGGTTTCGCGCAGTACCCAGCCCAGCGCCTTGCGCAGGAAGAACTCCTGCTCGTGGACGAGGGCGTCCGCGTAGCGGGTGAGCCGATCGCCGTCGGGCCGGCCGGCGCGGATGGCGGGCAGCAGCGCGAGGAGCGCGGTACGGCGGAGCCAGAAGTCGGGGTCCGTGATCCACCGGTCCAGCACCCTGCCCGCGGCTGCGTCTCGCAGGGCGACGGCGACGGCGCAGTGCACTGCCAGCGGATCCACCAGCGCCCAGGTGCGGCACTGCCGCAACAACGTCTCGACGTCCTCGAGGTCCGCGGCGTCCAGTGCCCCCGCATACTGCACCAGAATCTCCACCGCTGCCCGCCGGTCGTCGTACACAGGCTTCCCGGAGCCCTCCTGGGCCGACCACAACGCGCCCGCGAGAGCCAGCACCGCAGAGCCGGCCTGGGCGCCCAGAACCCGGCGGGTTCGGGTGACGCAGTGGCGCAGGTCGGGCACGCGGACCCCCAGATGATCCAGGTCGCTGTGCAGGTATGCGCGCTGCTGGTCGGCCCGAGCGGGGTCGGCCAGTGCGCGCAGGGCGGCACGGAGGTCTTCCGCCGGACGTGCTGATGCGCCGCCAGCGGTGTTCACGCGCCCTCCTCGCGCGTGGTCGCGGTGCGGGCCTTCGGGCGCGCACCGTGCGCCTGGCCGGCGGTATCGGCCCAGTCGTCCGTCTGCCGGGTCAGCCGTCGCAGCATCTCCCGGACGGTCGCCAGATCGCTTCCCGCGATGCCCTCTGCCATGACCCGATGCGCGGTGGCGGCCCGGGCGGTGATGGCGTCGAGCGTCCTGTGCCCGACAGCAGTCAGGGCGAGCAGCGGTGAGGTGCGGTGGTCGGGGTTGTCGAGGTACTCCGCGAGACCGTCGCGGACCAGGTCGTTGGCGATGCGCTGCACGCCCTGGCGGGTGATCCCGAGGCGGCGCGCCGCGCGGGCCACGGGCAGGGGCTGCTCGCTGACCGCGCTCATCAGCTGCCAGCGCGCCTGGGTCTGCCCTTCCGCCGCCGCCAGCGCCTCGCCTGCGCGGCGCAGCGCACCCGCTGCCTCGTAGACATCGGCCACGAGAAGGGCCAGTTCATCCGCCATACCGGAATCCCACCTCCACAATCGACAATATGTTGTCACTATGGCAACATGATGCCATAGTGACGCACCTCCTCCAAGAGCACGCGCACCCGAACGAGAACCGCCAGGGAGACCCCATGACCACCGATGCCATCAGCCGACTTCAGGCCGCCATGGAACGCGGCGCGGCCGCCCGCCCGAAGGCCGGCGGCTTTCCCTACCTCGCCGAGAGCCTGCGCCAGGCGGGCGTGACCCACTGCCGTATGGCCGTCCCGGCCAACGCCTTCCTGTACCTGACCGAGCACGGCGACGTCGTCGTCCAGGGCGAACCGCTGGTCACCGGCTTCGCGCTCGCGCCGCGGTTCGACGAGGCGGCCCTGGTCGCGGCACTGCGCGCGGACCAGGCCGGCGAGACGACGTTCCCCGCATTCGTCCGCGCCTGCTGGGACGCCGGGATCGCCTGGTACGACGTCGACACCGCCGCCCGCACCTGCACCTACTACGGCAGCGGCGGCGACTCCTACACCGAGGTCTACCCGTTCGTCACGCTCCCCTGAGAGACCGGAGCCGCTCTTGTGACGAACCCCGCCGCCGGCCGGTGCTCCGGCCCCCTCCGGATCCGGGCGGCACTCCCGCGCATCCGTTCCGGGAACAACCCGTCGGCATAGCACCAGGCCCACTCGCGGCCGGGTTCCATCGGGCGCACGAGAGGGTGCCCGGTCGACTCGTGGCGGGCGGTGGCGTGAGCGCCGGGAGAGCTGTCGCTGCGCCCCATCGTGGCCGCAGGTCGGACACAGTCGCAAGCGGCGCTCGTGACGTCCGCGGGCGACGCAGCCGAGGCGCGCGCCGCTCAGGGGCGCCGGCTCCAAACCCGCAGCCGCCGCGTGCGGACATGTACGGCCCTGCGGGCGGCCACCGTCCGGCCGTACCCTCCCTACCGTCACCGCAGCGCCTCACTCCCTGCCATCGTCGGTCCGTACCGTCCGGCGCCCATTCTTTTCTTTCGGGCGTGGGCGTGCGCGCGGATGCGATGAGAAGCTCCGCCATCGCGTACGACGCGCTCGCTCCGGCGCGGGGAGCGGACGGCCGTCGGCGAGATATCCGCCTTGCGGGAGTCCGATGAGCCAGCGGCGGTTGTGCGGTCCACCCGTCGGCGAAGGGAGCGCACCATGCGCAAGATCATCATCTGTACGTTCCTCACGCTCGACGGCGTCATGCAGAAGCCCTCGTCCGACGACGAGGTCGGGGCGGCCATCGCCGGCTGGCACGAGTCCTGCGACGCGATGCTGCTCGGCCGCAAGACGTACGAGATCTTCGCGTCGCACTGGCCGACCGCCGACCCTGACAACCCTGTCGAATGGCAGAACTCCACGCCGCTTAAGGGCGATGTCGTCGATGCCGTACGCGAGTTGAAAGCGTCCGACGGCCGCGACATCAACGTCGTGGGCAGTGGCGACCTCGCCCAGAGCCTCATGCGGCACGGGCTCGTCGACGAGTACCGGCTGACCGTCCATCCGGTGATCATCGCCACCGGCAGGCGGCTGTTCTCCGACGGCGCGATCCCCACCGCACTGGAGCCGGTCAGCGTCTCGACGCCGAGGGGGGCACCGTCGTCGGCGTCTACCGGCCGAACGGTGCCGTCGGCTTCGGGTCCGCGCGTGGCTCCGGGAGGCGGGGGGAGAACCTGGTGACCGCCGCGGACCGCCACGGTGCGCAGCAAGGGGCCGGCGGCCTGGACGGGGCGGGGGTGGATCGGCCGGACCGGCCCAGGCCCACCGCGGTGCTGTCAAGGTGGGGGAAGGCTTCGGGCAGGCCGAGGTGTCCCTGGCCGAAGGCGCCGGCAGGCTGCACGGGTGCGGGCCGGTCACGTCTTCGGGATGACGGGGATCTCAAGCGTGGAAGCGTTTTCGGGCGACCAGAGGATGGTGGCCTTTCCCGAGGTGGTCGGTTGGTAGTGGGTGGGGAAATGGCCGAAGAAGGGGTTACGGGGTCGCTGATAGCGGCCGGCCACCGTGAGCCGCAGTCTGTCGCCGGCGCGGAAGAGGGTCGCCGAAGAGCTCAGCGGGATGAGCACGTCGACTTCTTCGCCGTCCCGGACCGGCTGGAGCGTCCGGAAGGTGTGCTCGGGCTGATGGGGGGTGCTGAGCACCGGGTCGAGCGACACGCCACCAGCCCTGATCACGTCTGCGCCGCCCGCTGTCGACGACGCTCATGGTCAACACCCCTGGGCATCCCCGATACTGACACCGACCGCAGTGGAGCGGGAGACTTCTCGCCCGGCCCCGCACCGAAGGAGAGGCCCGTGGCGAAAGCACGGTCACGCACCGCACGCGACTACGCGCTCGTCGTCGGCGTGTTGATCGGCCTCCTGTGCATCGTCTGGGGAGGAGTCGCGGCCACCACATGGGCGCTCAGCGAGATGACCGGCTGCGGCCACCACTGCGCTGCCCACACCCCCGACACGGGCGGAGGCGGGGGGTAGCCGGCAGTTGCCGAGCCGCCCCGCCCCACAACCGTCCGCCGGTCACCCGGCTCGTCCGCTCCGGCCTGCGTGCAAGTGGCCGTCACCGCCGGGGGGTTCACCGCGCCCTGACCATCACCCGTGCCCTGGCGGAAACCGGAAACCGCCCGGGCCTCGGCCGGGAGCCGGTCCCCCAGGGCCTTTCCCGTGCCCGCGTCGGACCCCTCCGGTGCCACCGGCCGGGTCCGCTGTTCGGTCGGGTGTCAACACCGTTGTGTTCACCGGGGGTTGGGTCCCGCTCAACTCGTGCTCGAACAGGTCGAGATCGTCGGCGGTGGCGGGGCGCGGCGTGAGCCGTGGGTGGCCTCGGTGATCTGGATGTCGCCGTGGGCGGTGCTGATCTTCGCGGGGCCGCCCTCAGGCGGTGGAGGCCGCCGTCGTGCCCCCGGGGTTCCGGGGAGAGGTGCGGGCCGGCCGCAGGTGGGCGTGGAGGGCGGCGAAGGCCGTGCATGTGAGGGGGAGGGTCGTGGCCGCGGTGGCCAGGATGCCGACGATGACGGGGGCGAGGATGCCGGCGTAGTACGCGGCGAAGAAGTTGCCCGTGGCCTGTTCGAGGAGGGATCTCACCAAAGGGCGCAGCGGCAGGGCGAGTTGGGTGGCCAGCCGGGTCACCGCGGCGCAGAGCGCGGCCAGCGGCAGGGCGAGGGCGAGGACGCGGGTGGCTCCGGCTCGGGTCCGGGTCAGGGACCAGGAACGGCGCAGGGCGGCGCGGGGGCCGAGGCCGGTGGCCGCGGCGGCCGGGGCGAGGGCGAACGCGAGGCGCAGCAGTACGGCGACGAACAGGGCCGCGGCGGGAGAGGCCGCGACGAGGTGGTAGGGCAGCGATCCGCGTTCCAGGGGCTCGGGGGTGTCGAGCTGGTCGCCGGTGAGGCTGGTCGCCAGGTATGCGGCGAGCAGCGGGAGGGGCCATACGATCAGGCCGCGCAGCGTGTACACGGCGAGCAGCGCTCGCAGCCGCACCCGGTCCTCTCGCAGGGGCCGGGTTCCCGCTGCGGCCGCCCGGGAGCACACGGTCTGTAGGGCCGCGCTGCCGATGCCGAGGAGAAGCAGGTAGAGCGGGAGGGTGCCGAGGGCGACCCGGGCCAGGGCGGTGTGGTCGTGCAGGTAGGGGTCTTCCAGGTGGTGGTACCAGGCGCGCCGGTTCCGCATCCGGGTGAACAGGGGCCAGGAGAGCGCGAATATCAGGGCCGTCATCAGCAGCCCGGCCAGTGCGGACAGGCCGACGACGCGTACCGTCGCGGCCGCCAGAGCGCCCCGGTCGTGCCGCAGGACGGCGGACACGGTGGCGGTGACGCCGCTGTGGGGGCGCTCGGTGGCCGCGA
>NZ_MUNF01000638.1 GCF_002154555.1 Streptomyces murinus | reverse complement strand
TCCACCACCGCTCTCTTGCGGATGTCCGGGTCAGATACGGTCGTCCGCTCCGACGACGCACCACTCCAGCACCGCCATCGCGGCCGTCATCTTGTGGTGCGCCTGGCGCCAGGCGACGCTCCGCTCCCCGTCGAGCACCTCGTCGGTGACCTCCTGGCCGCGCACGGCGGGCAGGTCGTGCAGGAACACGGTGTCCGGACCGGCGAACCGGTCGAAGAACCCCTGGTCGATCCGGAACCCCTCGAAGTCGGCCAGCCAGTCGGGGTTCGCCTTGGGCACGCCCATCGTCTGCCAGCGGCTCGTGTACACGGCGTCCACCGGCCCCGTCACCTCGTCGGCCGAGGTGACCTGCTCGACCAGCGCCTGTCCTTCGCTGAGCTTGGCGACCAGGTCCAGGGTCTCCCGCGGCACCTCGTACCCCTTCGGGCAGAGCAGCGTGAGCCGCAGCCCGGGGGTGAGCGCCGCGGCCAGCGCGAGCGCGGCGCCCGAGCTGTTCCCCTCGCCCACGCACAGCACATGCCGGCCCGCCAGGTCACCGAACAGCTCGGTGAGCGTGGCCAGATCGGCGATCGCCTGGGTCGGATGCTCGTCCAGGGTCAGGGCGTTGACCACGGCGAGCTTCGGGCTGCTGCCCAGCCGCCGTATCTCCGCCATGTCCCCGTTGGTGCGCACGACCAGCGCGTCCAGGTACTCGCCCAGCACCCGGGCGGTGTCCTCCAGGGTTTCTCCCGTGCTGATCTGTAGCTCGTCGGGACCGAACGTGATGACGTCCGCGCCCAGCCGGCTCGCGCCGCTCCAGAACGACGTACGGGTACGGGTCGAGGACTTGCGGAAATAGATACCGACCCGGCGGCCGGCCAGCGGCCGTTCACCGGTGTCACCGCGGCCGAAGACGACGGCGCGCCTGACGATGCGGTCGAGTTCCCCGGAGGTCAGGTCGGCGAGCGAGATGAGATTACGCATGGCGGGGTGTCATCACCTTTCGTGAACTATGTGTTTTCTGCCAGGACTTGGCGGGAATTGCCGGGACGTCTGAGCGACCGCGGGCGCCGGTCACGCGGCTCCGGTGGCCAGCAGCCGGGGCGCCGCGTCCTCCTGCGACGGCCGTCCGCCGGTGACGAGGTCGCGTACGAGATGGAGCACCGAGAACTCGCCGGGCCGGTCCGCGCCGCCCGGCGCCGCGGGAAACTGGCGGATCAGGCCGTGCAGCAGCAGGGCGTGCACGTCCTGGGCCGCCCGCGCCGACGGGACGCCCAGCACCTCCGCCGCGTCGTCGACGGTCCAGGAGGAGGCCGACGGCGCCATCGCCGCCAGCAGCGCGGCCTGCCGGTCGGGGAGTCCGGCCCGCACCGAGGCCAGCAGCTCACGCAGCGGGGCGGCGGCACCGAGAGTCAGCGGGGGAGCGCCGTCGACCAGCGCGAGCGGCGACTCCCGTGCCATCTCCCGCAGTTGTTCCAGTGAGTACAGCAACAGCCAGGAAGTGGCCGCCTCCAGGGCCTGCGGTATGCCGTCCAGCGCCTCGCAGATCTCCGCCACGACCCCGATCACGGAGTCGGTGAGCAGCAGGTCGGGACGCAGATGGCTGACGTACGACAGCATCAGCTCGACGGCGGGGCGGCGCGCCGACAGCGAGTCACCGGGCAGCGGCGACATCGCGGCCGGCCCGGGTATCGGGGGCGGGCCCGGTGCCAGGGTCGTCGGCAGGGGTGCGAGGGGCAGCAGCCGGCCGCCGGAGACATGGTGCGGGCGCCGGGAGGTCAGCAGGATCCTGAGCCGCCGGCAGCTGTGCAGCAGGTACATCAGGGCCGGGCTGGTGGCGGGCGTCATCTCGTGGCCGTCCAGGACCAGCAGGGTGGGCCGGTCCGCGATGAACGACGCCAGCTCGTCGTAGTGCCCGCCCTCGGACACCAGGGGCCGCACCCAGTTGGCCAGCGCGGTTTGCGGCCGGTGGGCGGCCTTGTCCGGGGTGCGCCCGCCCGCGTCCATGGGCAGCCACAGCACGGGTATGTCACCTCGCCGGTGCACCTGGAGGGCGGCCTCCTGGGCGAGCCGGGACTTGCCGGCACCGGGCAGCCCCACGACCGTCACCAGCCGTTCCCGCTCACTGGTCAACAGGTCGGACAGCGCGCGCAGTTCGGACTCGCGGCCGAACAGGGTGTGCACCGGCATGGGCGGGCAGGCCAGTTCGGGGCTGTACACATCGTGCAGCGCCTTGCCCACCGAGGCGCTGTCGGCGGCCAGTTCGAGCGCCGCCCGGCCCGTGTCACCGAGCCGCATGGCGTCGGCGAGCAGCCGCACCGTGTCCTTGCGGGGCCGTACCACTCGTCCGCGCTCCAGATCACGGATCGCCCGGATGCTGACAGTCGAGAGCCCGGCAAGCTGTTCCTGGGTGAGCCCGGCCTTTTCCCGGGCGCCGCGCAGCACGGCGCCGAATTCAGCCGACCGAGCCTGACGGTTCGTCATCGCTGTCTCCCTGCTGTTCCGGTTGCTTGCTCAACAAGCTTCCGAGGGCGCCTTACCGTTCCGTTCCTGCGGCGTTACTGCCTCCGGGAACACCGGTCGCAGGGGCGGCGGCAACTGCCGCCGCGCTGCCGTCGCGGGCGCCGGTGACGCTTCGGGAGGACTCCTAGGCTCGATCGTGCGGGGCGTTCAGAACCCGCCAGCCTCCTTCTCCCGATGTCATCAATGATGTGGACGAAGAACGAATGAAGCCTGCCGAATTGGCGACTTGCGACCGCACGGCGTCACTCGAAGTAATCGTCACCGGATTGGCGTCCGACGCACACACCTGGAATCTCGTATTCATTCAGCTGCTGCTGGAGGACCTGGGGCACGAGGTCGTCAATCTCGGCCCCTGCGTCCCCGAGGAAGAAATCGTCGAGTCCTGCGCGAAACACCAGCCCGATCTGCTGGTGATCAGCAGCGTCAACGGGCACGGCTGCCGTGACGCCAAGCCGTTGATCGGCGCCCTGCGCGCCCGTCCGGACCTGGACGGACTGCCGGTCGTCATCGGCGGCAAGCTCGGGATCGCGCAGGACCGGCAGGAGGAACAGGCCCGGGAACTCATGGCGGCCGGCTTCGACGCCGTCTTCCAGGACGGCGTCGACCTCGCCTCCTTCGAGACGTTCGTCGGCGCCCTGCCCAAGGAGGTGACCCGGTGACCCGGGCCGCCACGGCCCGCCCCCGGGGCCCGGTGGCCGTGCACGGATCGCGCGCCTCCTTCGCCCGGTACGTCGCGGACGCCCAGGCCAGGGGAGCCCTCGTGGTGCAGCCGCGGATGGGGTTCTCCGACCCCGCCCTGATGCGGGCCGGGCTGCGGGCGACCAGGGACGCCGCCGAGGCCGTCGTCGGCACCCTCACCATCGACAGCTACACCCGGGTGGGCGACGAACTGTCCGCGGTGCGCGCCCTCAACGAGGACCACTCCCTCAACGGCTACCCCATCAGCTCGCTCAGCCCGCACACCTCCCGCTGGGTCCTGGACGGCGTGCGCGACCCGTCGTTCCCCGTACAGGTACGCCACGGTTCGGCCCGCCCCCAGCGCATCGTCGCCGCCCTGGCCGCCCTCGGCCTGGACGCCACCGAGGGCGGCCCGGTGTCGTACTGCCTGCCCTACGGCCGCACCCCGCTGGCCGACTCCGTCCGCAACTGGCAGCAGGCCTGCGCATTCCTCGCCTCGCTCCGCGCGACCGGCGCCGAACCCCATCTGGAGACGTTCGGCGGCTGCATGCTGGGCCAGCTGTGCCCACCGGGACTGCTGGTGGCGCTCAGCGCGCTGGAGGCGGTCTTCTTCCACCGGGCGGGCCTGCGCTCCATCTCGCTCAGCTACGCCCAGCAGACCAACTCCGAGCAGGACGTCCACGCGATCCACGCGCTGCGCAGGCTGGCCGCCGAACTGCTGCCGGACACCGAGTGGCACGTCGTCCTCTACACCTACATGGGCCTGTACCCGCGCTCCCGAGAGGGCGCGCTGGAGCTGCTGGAGCGCTCGGCGGAACTCGCCGTGGAGGCCGGCGCGGCCCGGCTGATCGTCAAGACGGTCGCGGAGGCACACCGCATCCCCACCGTCGCGGAGAACGTCGAGGCGCTGCGCGTCGCCTCGGCGGCCGCCCGCGACGCCCACCGGACCGCCGCCGCCCACGGCACCCACCGGACCTCCGACGGAGCGCCGCCCGTGTCCGACAACCCGGTGTACGCCGAGGCCCGCGCCGATCAGGGCGCGGTCCTCGGCGTACACCGGGTTGT
>NZ_MUNF01000637.1 GCF_002154555.1 Streptomyces murinus | reverse complement strand
CGCTGCCCGAAGGAGGAGCGGGACGAACTGGTGCTGGCCGAGCCGGAGAAGTTCTGGATCGCCGGGCACGAGGCGCAGTTCGCCTGGATCAGGGCCCGGCTCGCGACCCTGGAGGACGAGGCCGAACTGCGCGACATCCTCGCCGACTCCTGGCGCCAGGCCGCCCCACCCCGACTCCTCGAATCCCACCCGGAGTTGGGCCACCCGCCCACCCACTGAAAATCCCGGTGGCCCAACTCCGTGTGGGATTCGAGGAGTCGGGGTGGGGCGGCCTGGCGCCAGGAGTCGGCGAGGATGTCGCGCAGTTCGGCCTCGTCCTCCAGGGTCGCGAGCCGGGCCCTGATCCAGGCGAACTGCGCCTCGTGCCCGGCGATCCAGAACTTCTCCGGCTCGGCCAGCACCAGTTCGTCCCGCTCCTCCTTCGGGCAGCGCACGGCGACGGACGTCTCGTCCTCGGGCAGGGTCGCGAACATCTTCCCGGCCACGCGGAAGGTGGGCATGTTCCAGGCGGTCTTCTCCGTGGTGTCGGGGAAGGACAGCGCGATACGTCGTACGGCTTCGGCATCCTGCATGCCACGCACCGTAGCGCCGGCCACTGACAATGCCCGGCGGTCAGCCCCCGGCCGCCCCGCCCAGCGCCGCCAGCACCGGCCTGATCAGCGGATGCCCCTCCGCACCCCGGCGCACGGCGGCGAAGACCCGGCGGGTGGGGGCCACCCCGTCGACCGGGCGTACGACCACGTCGCTGAGGTCCATGCCGCGCAGCGCGGAACGGGGGACGAGGGCCACGCCCGCGTCGGCGGAGGCGAGGGCGACGACGGCGCGGAAGTCGTCGGAGGAGTGTTCGAGGCGGGGCTGGAAGCCCGCGCTCTCGCAGGCGAGTACGACGACGTCGTGGCACGGGTTGCCGGGGTAGGGCCCGATCCAGGGGTCCTTGGCCAGCTCGGCGAGCGGGACCTCGGCCGAGTCGGCGAGCCGGTGGCCGACCGGGACCACGGCGTCGAACGGCTCGGCGTACAGCGGCACATGGGTGAGCCGGGGGTCGTCGGCCGAGGGTGCGCCCCGGTACTCGACGGCCACCGCCACGTCCACCTGCCGGTCGAGGACCATCGGCAGGCTGGCGTCGCCCTCCGCGTCCTGGACCCGGATGCGGATGCCGGGCGCGGTGCGGGCGAGGCGGGCCACCGCGGGGGCCACGACCTGGGCGATGCCGGTCGCGAAGGCCGCCACGGTGACCGTCCCGGCCTCGCCCGAGCCGTACGCCGCGAGTTCCGCCTCGGCGCGCTCCAGCTGGGCGAGGACCGCGTTGGTGTGGCCGAGCAGGATCTCACCGGCCGGGGTGAGCCGTACCCCCTTGGCGCCCCGCTCGACCAGCCGGTGGCCGGTCTCCTGCTCCAGGGCGGTCAGCTGCTGGGAGACGGCGGAGGGGGTGAGATAGAGGGCGGCGGCCGCCGCGGTGACCGTGCGGTGGTCGGCCACCGCACGGAGGATGTGGAGCCGCCGTGCCTCGATCATGCCCCCGATTATCCCAGGTGATACCCCCTGGTCAGGCCGCCAGCTCCGCGCGCGCCGCGATGAACGCGTCCACCGCGCGGTTGACGTCCGCGGTGGAGTGCGCGGCGGACAGCTGGACCCGGATACGGGCCTGGCCCTGCGGGACGACCGGGTAGGAGAACCCGATCACGTACACGCCGCGCTCCAGGAGCAGCTCGGCCATGCGGCCCGCCTTCGCCGCGTCGCCGATCATCACGGGGGCGATGGCGTGGTCGCCGGGCAGGACGTCGAAGCCCTCGGCGGTCATCCGGGAGCGGAACAGCTTGGTGTTCTCGGTCAGCCGCACCCGCAGGTCGTCGGCGGACTCCAGCAGGTCGAGGACCTTGAGGGAGGCGGCGGCGATCACCGGGGCGAGGGTGTTGGAGAACAGGTACGGGCGGGAGCGCTGGCGCAGCAGGGCGACGATCTCGGCGCGGGCGGCGACGTAACCGCCGGAGGCGCCGCCGAGGGCCTTGCCGAGGGTGCCGGTGATGATGTCCACGCGGTCCATCACGCCGTGCAGCTCGGGGGTGCCGCGGCCGCTCGGGCCGACGAAGCCGACGGCGTGCGAGTCGTCGACCATGACCATCGCGTCGTAGCGGTCGGCGAGGTCGCAGATCTCGTTCAGCGGGGCGACATAGCCGTCCATGGAGAACACGCCGTCGGTGACGATCAGGCGCCGGCGGGCGCCGGACGCCTCCTTGAGCTTCGCCTCCAGGTCGGCGAGGTCGCGGTTGGCGTAGCGGTAGCGGCGGGCCTTGGAGAGCCGGATGCCGTCGATGATGGAGGCGTGGTTGAGGGCGTCGGAGATCACCGCGTCCTCCTCGCCGAGCAGGGTCTCGAAGACACCGCCGTTGGCGTCGAAGCAGGAGGAGTAGAGGATCGTGTCCTCCTGGCCGAGGAACGCGGAGAGGCGGGCCTCCAGCTCCTTGTGCACCTCCTGGGTGCCGCAGATGAAGCGGACGGAGGCCATGCCGTAGCCCCAGCGGTCCAGGGCCTCGTGGGCGGCGGCGATCACCTCGGGGTGGTCGGCGAGGCCGAGGTAGTTGTTGGCGCAGAAGTTGAGGACCTCGCCGGGGCGGCCGCCGGCGGTGACGCTGACGGTCGCGGACTGCGGGCTGCCGATGACCCGTTCGGGCTTGTGCAGGCCGGCGGCGCGGATCTCGTCGAGGGTGGTGCGCAGATCGTCACGGACGGTCTCGAACATGACAGAAGCTCCTAGGTGATGCGGGTGGCGTACGCCGAGCGGGTGACGTACGGCTTACGCGGTCCGGTCGGGTTACGCGGTCCAGTCGAGGATGACCTTGCCGCCCTTGCCGCTGGCGGCGTCCGCGAAGGCCGACTCGAATTCGCGGTAGTCGTACCGGCCGGTGATCACGGGGGCGAGGTCCAGGCCGCCCTCCAGCAGCACCGACATCGCGTACCAGGTCTCGAACATCTCGCGGCCGTAGATGCCCTTGATGGTGATCATCGAGGTGACGATCCGGGACCAGTCGACCGGGAACTCCTGCGCGGGCAGGCCGAGCATGGCGATCCGGCCGCCGTGCGTCATGTTGGCGATCATGTCGCGCATGGCCTCGGGCCTGCCGGACATCTCCAGGCCGATGTCGAAGCCCTCGCGCAGCCCCAGCTCGCGCTGTCCGTCGGCGATGGTGGTCTCGGCGACGTTCAGCGCGAGGCTCACGCCGATCTTGCGGGCCAGCTGGAGGCGTTCTTCGCTGACGTCGGTGACGACGACGTTGCGGGCGCCCGCGTGCCGGGCGACGGCGGCGGCCATCAGGCCGATCGGTCCCGCGCCGGTGATCAGGACGTCCTCGCCGACCAGCGGGAAGGACAGCGCGGTGTGCACGGCGTTACCGAACGGGTCGAAGATCGCGGCGACATCGAGGTCGACCGGGACGCGGTGCACCCAGACGTTGGTCGCGGGCAGGGCGACGTACTCGGCGAACGCGCCGTCGCGGCCGACGCCGAGGCCGACGGTGGCCCGGCACAGATGGCGGCGCCCGGCCAGGCAGTTGCGGCACTTGCCGCACACCAGGTGGCCCTCGCCGCTGACCCGGTCGCCGACCTGGACGTCGGTGACGCCCCGGCCGATCTCCACGACCTCGCCGACGAACTCGTGCCCGAGCACCAGCGGGGTGCTGATCGCCTGCTGCGCCCAGCCGTCCCAGGCCCGGATGTGCAGATCGGTGCCGCAGATACCGGTCCGCAGGACCTTGATCAGTACGTCGTCGGCCCCGATCGCGGGCTCCGGGACGTCCGTCAGCCAGAGTCCGGGCTCCGCCTTCTCCTTGACCAGCGCCTTCACTCGTACGGCTCCTGTGGGTGAGGTCCCGTACGCGGGCATGCCGAAGGGCCGCGCCCGCACCGGGTCAGAGGGGTGGAATCACCGTGCAATCTGCCGTATCGGCGCGCCGTAATCCATCGAGCTTTTCTTAACCGCCGCCTCAGCTTTCCTTCACGCCCCTCTTGTCACATGAACCGAACCCCCGAATCGGCCCTCTTGTCGCACCAGCCGACGGTCAGATGGGCAGCCCGTCCCGTGCGCTGCGTTCGATCCGTACGACGAGTTCGGCGGCCAGCGCCTTGATGGTCTCCAGTCCGTCCCTGCCCCAGGCGCGCGGCCCGAGGTCGGCGGCGCAGACGGTGCCCAGCGTCATACCGGTGCCGTCGAGGAGCGGGGCGCCGAGGTAGGAGCGGATGCCGTACTCGTCCACGACCGGGTTGCCCGCGAACCGGGGGTAGTCGCGGACGTCCTCCAGGACCAGGGCCTTGCGGCGGACCACCACATGGGGGCAGAACCCGTGGTCGCGGGGCAGCGTCCGGCCCCATACCGCCCCGCTGCCGTCCTCCCGCAGGACCGGGGCGATCGCCGGGACGCGCAGGCCGGCGAAGAACTGCCGTTCCTCGCCGATGAAGTTGACCATGGCGTAGGGCGCGCCGGTGCGGCGGGCGAGATGGTCCGCGAAGGCGTCGAGCGCGGGGTCGGGGCGCTCCCCGAGGCCGAGTGCCCGCAGCCGCCGGACGCGGGCGGGGGCCTCCTTGTCCTCGGGGGTGAGCAGCAGACCGCGGACCGGCCGGGGCGGCTCGTAGCTCATGGCCGGGCTCCGTCGCTGTGCGGGTGCCTCATCTGGGGAACTCCGTGGGCGGTCGGTCGGGTTCACCGGTGCGCGGCGCCATGGCTCGGCGCGTGCTCCGGGGTGTGGGCGAGCAGATGGCGGACGAGGGCCAGCAGGGTCCCCACGCCGGAGCTGGAGATCCGGGCGTCGCAGCGCACGACGGGCACCTCGGGGTCGAGGTCGATGGCGGCGCGCACCTCCTCGGTGTCGTAGCGGTGCCCTCCGTCGAACTCGTTGACGGCGACGATGAAGCCGAGTCCGCGTTCCTCGAAGAAGTCCACGGCGGCGAAGCAGTCCTGGAGCCGGCGGGTGTCGGCGAGGATCACCGCGCCGAGCGCGCCCTCGGACAGCTCGTCCCACATGAACCAGAACCGCTCCTGCCCGGGGGTGCCGAACAGATAGAGCACATGGTCCGGATCGAGGGAGATCCGGCCGAAGTCCATGGCGACCGTGGTCTCCATCTTGTTCTCGATGCCTTCGAGGCTGTCGGTCGCGGCGCTGACCGTGGTGAGCAGTTCCTCCGTGCTCAGCGGGGCGATCTCGCTGACCGCGCCCACGAAGGTGGTCTTGCCCACCCCGAACCCGCCCGCGACCAGGATCTTGAGCGCGGTGGGGAACGGGTCAGAGCTGTCGTCGTAGTCCATCGAGCACTGCCTCCAGCAGGGACCGGTCGGTGGGAGTGTGGTGGAACGCGGGGGGCTTGGTGGTCAGCGCTTCGCAGTCGACCAGGTCCGCGAGCAGGACCTTGGTGACCACGGCGGGCAGTTTCAGGTGGGCGGCGACCTCGGCGACCGAGACGGGTGCCCGGCACAGGTCGAGCGCCTGGGCGTGCTCGGGGCCGAGGTAGCCGAGCGGGGTGACCCCGGTGGCCATCACCTGGGAGATCAGGTCGAGTGCGACGCTGGGTTCGGTGCGGCCGTTGCTGACCGTGAACGGGCGTACCAGCCGTCCGGCCGCGTCGTCCAGCCAGGGCCCGTCGCCGGCCGCGGCCACGCTCAATGCCTCGGCGCCGCGGGGTCGGCGACGTGTTGCCTGGGGGCGGTGACCAGATAGGGGCGCACGCTCTTGACCAGCATCGCCATCTCGTAGCCGAGCACCGCCGCGTCGGCCTCGCGGCCCGCCATCACGGCGAGACAGGTGCCGGATCCGGCGGTGGTGACGAACAGCAGGGTCGAGGCGAGTTCCACGACGACCTGCCGTACGTCACCGCCGTCCCCGAACCGGACGCCCGCGCTGCGGCCGAGCGAGTACAGGCCGGAGGCGAGGGCGGCCATGTGGTCGGCGCTGTCCGGGTCGAGGCCGTGCACGGCCTTCACCAGCCCGTCGCAGGACAGGAGCACCGCGCTGCTGGTGTGCGGTACGCGCTGCACGAGGCCGCTGAGCAGCCAGTCGAGGTCGGATGCGTGAGCGGTCGGCGCATCGCTCGCCATGGTGGATCGACTCCTTGGGGTACGAAGGTCTGTGGGAGCGCTGGGGGTTGGGGGGTGGTACGGGTCGGTACGGGGCCCAGTGCGGGCCTGGTACGAGGGGTCAGCCGGCCGGTGCGCTTCCCTCGGTCGGGCCGGTGGACAGGGATGACGGGTCGGGGTGGAAGTGGTGCAAGTCGCCCGGTGTCGGCGGCCCTTGGGGTGGGCCCTGATCGGGGTGGAGGACGCGTAGGCGCGCGGGTTCGGCGGGTGTGCGGGCGGCGGCTCCGGCGTGGCCGGCATGTGCGTGTTCGCCGTCCGTCGCGAGTGGGGCCGCCTCGGCGAGGCCGATGCCGCGCTGGAAGGCCGCCATCAGGCCGGGGTCGTGACCGCCGAGGGTGTCGCCGTCCGGGCGGGGGGCTGGGCCGCCGCGAAGCTGGGGGACGAGGTTCTCCTGGGCGCGGCGGCGCGGCAGTTGGG
>NZ_MUNF01000636.1 GCF_002154555.1 Streptomyces murinus | reverse complement strand
CCCTCCTCGAAGACGGCGCGCTCGGCGACGTACGCCGCTTCGAGTCCCGCTTCGAGCGCTGGCGCCCGCGCCCCAAGGGCGGCTGGCGCGAGTCCGGCGACCCCGCGGAGATCGGCGGGCTGCTCTACGACCTCGGCAGCCATGTCGTCGACCAGGCCCTGGTGCTGTTCGGCCCGGCGGCCGAGGTGTACGCGGAGGCCGACGTCCGCCGTCCGGGCGCCGAGGCCGACGACGACACCTTCATCGCGCTCACCCATGCGAGCGGCGTCCGCTCCCACCTCTACGTCTCCGCGACCACCCCCCAACTCGGCCCGCGCTTCCGGGTGCTGGGCTCCGAGGCCGGCTATGTGAAGTACGGCCTCGACCCCCAGGAGGCCGCCCTGCGCGAGGGACTGCACCCCGGCCCCCGGTGGGGCGCCGAGCCCGAGGCCCTGTACGGCCGGATCGGCGCCGGTGAATCCCCGCTGACCGGCGGCGGCACCCCGGTGAAGACCCTGCCCGGCGACTACCCCGCCTACTACGCGGCCGTCGCGGCCGCCCTCACCGGTGCGGGCCCCAACCCGGTGACCGCCCTGGAGGCGGCCGCCGCCCTCGATGTACTGGAGGCGGCCCGCCGGTCCGCCCAGGAGAAGGTGACGGTGACCCTGTGACCACACAGCAACAGCAACTCGCGCCCTCCATCGAGGAGTTGGAGGAGCAGGAACAGCGCCTGACGTTCGACCGGTTCACGTACGACGACGCGTGGGCGCTCGGTTCCCTGATGGTCGAGCTGGCCCGTGAGCGCCGGCTGCCGGTGGCGATCGACATCCACCGCGGCGGACAGCAGCTCTTCCACGCGGCCCTGCCCGGCTCCGCCCCGGACAACGACGCCTGGATCGTCCGCAAGCGCCGGGTGGTCGAGCGCTACGGCGCCGCCTCCTATCTGGTCGGCTCCCGCTTCCGCGCCAAGGGCACCACCTTCGAGAACTCCTCCCGCCTCGACGCGGACACCTACGCGGCGCACGGCGGCTCCTTCCCGATCCGTCTGGAGCAGGCGGGCATCATCGGCGCCGTGACCGTCTCGGGCCTGCCCCAGGTCGAGGACCACCGGCTGGTGGTGGCGGCGCTGGAGAAGTTCCTCGGCCGCCCGGCTCGGTCCCCCGGCGGTTCGACCGACTGAGGGAACCGGGCGATCAGACCGAGGGAACCCGGGAATCAGCGGGAACGCCCTCCGGTTGGCAGTGGGCACAGACGTGATGATCACAACAGCACCGCCCCACCCTCCGGAGGGATCGCCCGCATGAGTCAGAGCACAGGCACGCTGAAGCAACGCCTCGGCCGACACGGCGTCTGGGACGTCGCGCTGCGCGCGGAGGACCCCGCGCGCCGCGGCGAGCAGGAGGACGCCGCCGCCGAGCTGGAGGAACTCGACTTCGGCGCGATCTGGCTCGGCGGCAACAGCACCGCCGCGAACGCCACCCCGCTCATCGAGGCCACCCACCACATCACGGTCGGCACCAGCATCCAGAGCGTGTGGCAGCGGGACGCCGCCACGACCGCGGCCGACTTCGCCCGGCTGGAGTCGTCCCAGCCCGGCCGCTTCCTCCTGGGCCTCGGGGTGAGCCACGGGCCCCGGGTGGAGGGCTACCACCGCCCCTACTCCGCGATGGTCGACTACCTGGACGCGCTGGACAAGGCCGGTGTCCCGGTCGGCCGCCGCGTCCTCGCCGCCCTCGGCCCCAAGATGCTGCAGCTGGCCGGGGACCGCGCGGCCGGCGCCATCCCCTACCTCGTCACCCCCGAGCACACCGCGCAGGCCCGCGAGATCCTCGGCCAAGGCCCGCTGCTCGCCCCGGAGTTCAAGGTCGTCCTGGAGCAGAACCCGACCCGCGCCCGCGAGATCGCCCGCGCCTATCTGGCCCGCTACCTCGAACTCCCCAACTACACCGACAACTTCCTCCGCCTCGGCTTCGACGAGTCCGATGTCACGGGCGGCGGCAGCGACCGGCTCATCGACGCGGTCTTCGCCTGGGGCGACGACGACCGGATCCGCCGCCGTGTGCACGCCTTCCACGAGGCGGGCGCCGACCATGTGGCCCTCCAGGTCGTCACGGAGGAAACGGGCCGCACCATCCCCCGCGAGCAATGGCGCAGGCTGGCCTTGCTGCTGCGGTGACCGGGTCACCCCCCTTGGCTGGAGGCGGTCTCCCCTGCCCTGAGCCGGTCGGGGCCGCGGCACGCGTGCCCCGGCCCCGACCGGCTCGGAGGCGCGGGGCCGTCCGAACGCACGGCTCCGCCGTGCGGGCGCGAGGAGCCACGAACCGACCGCGCCCGACGGCGAGGCCCCGTCCGCCGGCCGCCCCGGCGGAGCGCCTACGCGTCCTTGAACTCCTGCCGCTGCCGCCCGAGTCCCTCGACCTCCAGCTCCACCACGTCCCCGGCCCGCAGATACGGCTTCGGCTCGGGATGCCCCATCGCCACTCCGGCCGGCGTCCCCGTGTTGATCACGTCTCCGGGATACAGCGTCATGAACTGGCTGACATAGCGCACCACTTCGCCGACCGGGAAGATCTGCTCCGCCGTGGTGCCGTCCTGCTTCAGCTCCCCGTTGACCCACAGCCGCAGCGACAGCCGCTGCGGATCGGGGACCTCGTCGGCCGTCACCAGCCAGGGCCCGAGCGGGTTGAACGTCTCGCAGTTCTTGCCCTTGTCCCAGGTCCCGCCCCGCTCGATCTGGAACTCCCGCTCGGAGACATCGTGCGCGACCGCGTACCCCGCGACCTGCGCGAGCCCCTCCTCGGCCGACTCCAGGTACCGGGCCGTCCGCCCGATGACGACGGCCAGCTCCACCTCCCAGTCGGTCTTGGCGGAGCCGCGCGGCACCAGCACGGTGTCGTGCGGCCCGACCACCGTGTCCGGCGCCTTGAAGAAGACGACCGGCTCGGCGGGCGGCTCGGCGCCGGTCTCGCGCGCGTGGTCGTGGTAGTTCAGCCCGATGCACACGATCTTCCCGATCCGCCCGAGCGGCGGCCCGACGCGCAGCCTCGCCGCGTCCAGTACGGGCAGTCCACCGGCGGCGGCCGCGTCCCGCACCCGCCCGAGCGCGGCGGCGTCGGCGAGCAGCGATCCGTCGATGTCGTCCACGAGTGCGGACAGGTCACGCAGGGTTCCGTCGGCGTCGAGCAGCGCGGGCCGCTCGGCCCCCGTCGTACCCACTCGCAGCAACTTCATGGTCACCCTCTCCCTCGATCGCGGGCGCCCGGCCGACGTGTGCGGCCGTCGGAGGGCTGGACGATCCTCCAATCACCCCGTCCACCCGGCAAGACCCTGTTCACGTACTGGACCGTAACCCCGGCGGGTCCGGCCGCTACGGCTGCCGGTACAGCGCCGCCCGCTCCACCGCGCTCCACGTCGTACTGGTGACGACGTACAGAGCGGCGGCCAGCGGTACGACGGCCACGCTGACCAGGGTGAGGAAGGACAGGAACGGCATCACCTTGCCGACCGCGCCGAGCCCCGGCACCTGCTCCTCGCCACCGGCGGCGGCCATGACCGGGTTCTGCGCCATCTGCTTCTTCGTGCGCAGGTAATTGAAGGTGGCGACGCCCGCGACCAGGGCGAACAGCACCAGGTAGACCACCCCGGCGCCGCCGAACAGCCCGCCCCCGGCGAGCGCGTCGGCCCACCGTCCGCCGAGCGGCGCGGCGAACAGCCGGTGGTCGAGCAGCGCGTTGCCCGAGGTGCTGGAGAACAGGTGGTACAGGAGGAAGAACGCGGGGAGCTGGAGCAGGCTCGGCAGGATGCCGGAGAGCGGCGAGACCTTTTCCTCGGTGTGCAGTTCGAGCAGCGCCTTGCGGAACCGCTCCTGGTCCTTGCCGTGCCGCTTGCGCAGTTCGGCGATTCTCGGCTGGAGCGCGGCACGGGCCCGCTGACCCCGGGCGGCGGCACGGGAGAGCGGATGGACGAGGAGTCGTACGAGCGCGGTGAACAGGACGATCGCGGCGGCGGTCGCGGAGCCGTGGCAGAGCGGTGCGAGCAGGTCGGCGAGCCGCTCGACCAGGTGTGCGAACACGGAGAAGACGGACATGGGTGAGCCCTCCGGGGGTCTCGTCGTGCCGGGGAAAAGTGAGATCGGCAGGACGACCCGCGCGGGGTCACGGCATATGAGGAGCGTGCCCTACGCGGCGGTCGCCGGAAGGGTCCGCCCGGGCGCCCGGGGCCTGCGGCGGCCGCGCGCGTCGGGATCACGCTGGGGCAGGAAGGCCGTACGCCGGGCCCGGTCGCGTATCGCCGTACGGATACGGGTGGGCGGTACGGCGGGTGCGCGGCCGGCGGCGATCAGGGTGCACAGGGCGAGCGCGGAACCGGCGGCGGCGGTCGCGGCGAGGGCGACGGCGGTGGTGAGGCCCCCGGTGTCGAGGAGCGCGAGGGGGAGCAGGAAGAACAGGGGGGCCAGCAGGAACGCGACGGCACGGCCGGGGCCGCGGTCGATGGTCCGGCTCATCGTCATCCCCCTCCCCCCACTCCACTGGTCGGTACTCGCCTCGCACCGGATTGTGCCTGGTCGGTCTCCATGGGCTCCAGCAGCCGGCGCGGCTTGAGCAGCACGCGGCTGATCGGATCCACCGGGTCCGGATCGAGACCGGGACCCGGCTCCATGACAACGTCGGCGACCGGCACGATGGTTCCGCACCGGGCGCATTCGCCGTACGGGCCGAGTTCGGTGCCGCAGTCGGCGTGCCGGAAGTAGCGCAGCCGGCCGTCGGTGAAGTGCTCGCGACCCCAGGCGCCGAGGGCGCGCAGGGTGGGCCACAGGGCGATGCCGCGCTCGGTGAGCACGTACTCGTCGCGGGGCGGCGACTCCTGGTACCGGCGCTTCTCCAGGATCCCCTCCGCGGTCAGCGTCTGGAGCCGGGCGGCGAGGACGGCGCGCGGGATGCCGAGGTGGACGAGGAAGTCGTTGTAGCGCCGTACGCCGTAGAGCGCGTCCCGTACGACGAGCAGCGTCCAGCGCTCGCCGACGATCTCGAGCGCGCGGGCGATCGAGCACTCCTGTGTCGCGTAGTCCTTGCCCAGTGCCATGCCCTCCACTGTAGCCACTTTCCGACGGTAGGTTCAGTCATCGAACCTACCGTGTTACGGTGGCCGGGACAGCTAGGTTCAGTGACCGAACTGAGGACTTGCCATGACCGGGCTCGATTCCGCCGCAGTGGGCGAGGCGCGCGAGGCGCAGGGAGTGCGAGAGGCGGCGCGTGGGGCGCATCGGGCGCCTCGCCCACTGCGGCGG
>NZ_MUNF01000635.1 GCF_002154555.1 Streptomyces murinus | reverse complement strand
CGCCCGCCCCCGGACGCGAGAGGGGACCGTCCGCGCGAGACGACCGGTCCCCTCTCGCGTCCGGGGGCGGGCGGTGGAGCGGTCGGGGGAGGAAGGGCGGAGCCATCGCCGTGCGCCTTTCGTCCGGCCTCGCGTGGGGAGCGTCCGGCCGTGCGTGGTGGGGGGTCGGTCGGCCGAGAGCGCGCAGCAGACGGCACACCGCCCCGCACGAGGCCGTGCCGCGGCCCGGTCCCCCGACCGGCCGCGCCGCCTGCTCCTCGGTCGGCCGGAGCAGTCGCCCCACTTTCCCACCTGCCAACAAAGGCTCGCAACCTGCGAGTTGAAAATGACAGTCGGCCGTATGCGTGTTGCCCGCGCGGGGCACACCCACGCGTGGCGGGCCCGCCACGACGGTGTACGAGGGCGACCCTGCTGCCCTTCCTGCGTTCCGTGCGCGAGGCCGACAGGCGGGGCTGGTGGCACGGTTACCGCGATGTGATGCCCGACCGGTACGCCGCCTACCTCAACCTGGAGCAGACCGCCGACCGCATCCGCGGCCACCGGAACAGTTGTATGCCCGGCCTGTCGCAGACCGAGGACTACGCCCGCGCCCTGCTCCGCGCCACCCACCCGAGTGCGCCCGCGGAGGCCACCGAACGCCGGGTTGCCCTGCGGATGCGGCGGCAGCGGCTCCTGGCCGGGGCCGAACCCCCGTGTGTGTAGGTGATGTTGGAGGAGACCGTGCCGCGTCGGACCGTCGGTGGGCCCGGGGCGATGCGTGCGCAGATCGACCACCTGGTCGAGATCGGCCGGCTGCCCCAGGTGACCGTGCGGCTCCCGCCGTTCGCACACGGCCCGCACCCCGCGGTGCCGGTGGCCGCCTACCACCTCTTCCGGTTCCGGGCCCGCGAACTGCCCGACATCGTCTACGCCGACGGCCTGCTCGGAGCCGTCCACCTCGACAAGCCCGAGCACGTCGAGCCCTACCGCGAGGCCCTGAACCACCTCGCCACCCAGGCACGGCCCGCCACGCGGACCGAGCCCCTGCTCGGCGCGATCCGCGCGGAGTCGCAGGGGTGAGGCGGAAGCCTTGCCGCCCGTTGGGGACATGTGTGCCCCTGATCGCCGGTTGGAACGAACCGCCCGCGCCGACCTGTCCGCACGCCGGACCGGGCGCGGAAGATCGGGTCCTGGGAGCCGGGCGTCGACCGGGACGGGCCGGCCGGAATCGGAAGGATGCGAGGCGACGTGACCACGACGCGGATGGTCCCGATGAGCGACCTCTGCCAGGACCTGTACGGCTTGTCGGCCGCTCCGCCGGAAGCCTTCCTCAACTACGGCAAGGCCCTGCCGGTGATCGCGGGCGCCGACGGCGAGGTCGGCGAGGCGGAGCTCGCCTGGCTGGTCGACCACCAGCGGCGGATGGGCGCGCCGGAGGAAGTCATCGACCTGTACAAGGAGTTCGACCACCGCGGAGCCCAACTCACGGATCTGCTCCCGGCCATCCGTACCGATGTGGACACCTGGCAGGCCGCTCCGCACATCGTGTACCACGCGATCCAGATGTGCGGCGCGGACGGCGTCTATGCGGAGGCCGAACGCGCCCAGGTCCTGCGGGCGGCCCGTCTGATGGGTGTCCCCGACAACATCGTGCTGTCGCTGCACGCCCTGGTCGACATGGAGCGAGCGGTGGGCGATCTCCGCGCCGCGCTGTTCCACGTCAACACCGTCTGACATGTATGTCACCCGAGTCACCCGTCATGTGCACGCGGACCCCTCGGTCGTCTACCGGGCCCTGACCGACCCCGCCGCGGTCGCGCTCTGGCGGGTCCCCGACGGGATGACCGCCCGGGTGCACACCTACGAGCCGCGCGAGGGCGGCGCCTTCCGGGTCTCCCTCACCTACGGGGAGGGCGGCGGCACCGGCAAGTCGGGCGGCCGTACCGACACCTACCGCGGCCACTTCGCCCGGCTCGTCCCGGGCTCCCTGGTCGTGGAGGTGCTGGCGTTCGAGACGGACGACGACCGACTCGGCGCCAGCATGACCCTGACGACGACGCTCACCCCGGCCGGCGGCGGCACGGACGTGGAGATCCTGCACGAGGGCGTTCCCGACGCCGTTCCGCGCGCGGACAACGAGCGGGGCACCCGCATGGCCCTCGACCGGCTCGCCCGGCTGCTGGAGGGACGGTAGAACCGGATACATGACCGGATCGGCACGCTCCGAGGCCGGAAACCGACGCAACCTTTTCCGCCTTGCCGCATGCCCGGAATCATCCGGAAACCGCCGGAACCACCCTTGCCGAAACCTGGTCTTACCAGCCGTCAGCGGCCGGGATCAGCCCGTCCGTCACGAACCGGGGGAACGAGACACATGTCCGTCCGCAGCCGTACGACCCTGTTCACCGCCCTCGCCCTCGCCGCCGGCCTCAGCCTGGCCGCGGTGACACCCGCCCTCGCCCGACCCGCCACCCCCCGACCCGCCACCGCGCGCAGCACCGCCGTCGCCCAGGGCGACGCGCGCAACGCCACCCAGCACGTCGCCGACTTCTACGGCGCCTACATCGACGCCGTCTGGGCCACCGACGACAAGGCCGCGGGCGCCGACGCCAAGGCCCTGCGCGCCTTCTACCTGTCCGCGGCCGCCCAGAAGAAGGTCGCCGCCTACGAGACCAAGGAGCACGCCGACGGCATCCTCTTCGCCCAGAACGTGCCGGTGCGCTGGCAGGTGGCCTACACCGGTTCGGGCGCCGGGCATGCCACCAGCCGGGTGACGCTGACCTGGAGCGACGGCCCGCACGCCGAGGTCACCCGGATCGACGTCCAGTCCGACCTGCACACCCTGAAGATCACCGACCTCAAGCCGGCCGACTGACCCCGACGGCACGCCCGTACGGCCGCCCCGCCCCCGCCCCGCTCCGGCCCGGGCGGGGC
>NZ_MUNF01000634.1 GCF_002154555.1 Streptomyces murinus | reverse complement strand
TCACCTGCGTCGTCGGCAGATCCGCGCGGTCATCCCGCAGCCGTCGGACCAGATCGGCCACCGCCTGCGCCGGGGCCGCCACGGCGGACGCCCGCCAGGCTTCGACGTCGATGCCTACAAGCAGCGCAACACCGTCGAACGGTGCATCAACCGCCTCAAACAATGGCGCGGCCTGGCCACACGGACCGACAAACTCGCCATCGCCTACCAGGCCGCACTCCACCTCGCCGCCATCCTCATCTGGACACGGCGCTGACCAAAGAGACAGAACCTAGTTCACGGAATTCCCTGACCACCGGCCCACAGTTTTCGATCTTGACAGATTACGTTCTGGCGTGATCACATGCTGGTCATTTGACGGCCCCTGTGCTGTCCAGAGCGCTCTTCGACGACCACAGAGGGACAGGGGGCACCTCGTGCGGGCAGAGGACGATTTCACCCGGCGTGCCGGAGCGCTGCTGCGCGCCGCCGCCAATGATCTCAAGCGGGACGACGAGAACGCCGAGCGTGAACTCGGTCTGGAGAAGGGCTCGTTCGCGGAGTTCGCGGCCGGGACCCGGCCGGTGACCTGGGAGTTGATGCGGCGCGCGGCCGAGGTGTGGCCGCTGAACGAGCGGGATCTGCTGCCCGGCCACGACGACTGCCCGGCCGGGGTACGCATCACCCGGCACAAGGAGTCCGTGGCGAGCGGGCGGGTGCTCAGCCGGGGCGGTGAGCCGTACTACGAGTACCGGGACACCGCGATGTCCCGGATCGCCTCCTACCGCCCCGAGTGGATCCGGATGCTGCGGGTGGTCGAGGACGACGACCCGGACAACCCGCTTGTCCAGTGGAATCGCGGCCATCTTCTGTACCAGTTCACGTACTTCATCGGCCCGGTCAACTACTACTACCGGTGGAACGGCGTCTCGCACTGCGTCCCCATGGACACCGGCGACTCCGTGTGGGGGCTGCCCTTCGCCCCGCACTCCTTCACCTCCCGGTCCGCCACCGAGCCCGCCTGCATCCTCGCCCTGACCTACGGCGGCTCGCTGCTCGGCGACGCCCAGCGGGAACTGGCGGTCCTGGGCAACGCCACGACCCGGGCCCTCGCGGTCCCGCTGGAGGGGGCGGCGCACCGGCCGGGGGCGATGATCCGGTCCTTCATGGACGCGGGCGCGGTCACGGTGGCCGAACTCGCCGACCGTACGGGCCTCACGCGGGAGCGCGCCGAGGAGCTGGCCGGGGGCGCCGTACCGCCCGGCCCCGAGGAAATCGACCTGCTGGCGGACGCGTTGGGCGTCTCCGTGCGCGATCTGCTGCCGCCGCGCACCGGGACGGCCGACGGGGTGTCCCTCCGGTTCGCCCGGGACGCCCGGAGCTGGGTGTGGCCCGACGAGGGCGCACCGGCCTACCGGATGACCCGGCTCGCCGGCGACCCCCTGCACCCGCACACGTCCGCCCTCCAGGTCGACGTCCTCGCGGACGGCGCCGAGCGATCGGCGCCGCTGACCACGTACCAGCACCAGTACCTGTACATCCTCGGCGCCGAACCGGTCACGCTGAGCTGGGAGTTCGGGGGGCGGCGCGTCGAGGAGACGCTCGCGCCGGGCGACTCGGCGTACGTGCGGCCGCAGGTGCCGGTCACGTTCGCGGCGGCCGAGGAGGGGCGACGGGCCCAGATCCTGCTGCTGCGGATCTCCGGGTCGGTCACGCCGGAGGTGCGGTACGCGGTGGGCACCATGGCGGCGGGCGGCGTCGACCGGTACGTGGCCGAGGACCGGCTGTGGTACAGCTGACCGCCGCCCGGCGCGGCCACCGGCTCGCCGCGGGCCCGGGGACGTACCGATGAGCGAGTCGCTGCTGGCCCTCCAGGAGCGCCCGGCGCTCCCGGACACGCTGTCCGCGGGGCTCCAGCCGCTGCCCGGGCATCCGGCCGCCTATCTGGGCGAGGGCGCGGCCGGGCGGCTGGGCGCGGTGATCGAGGCGCTCGGCGGCCGCCGGGTGCTGTTCGTGCACGGCCCCACGTCCTACCGGCGCTCCGGTGTCGGGGAGTTGGTGGAGCGGTGGGCGGGCCGGTACCGGGTCGAGCACTTCGACGGGGTGCGGCCCAACCCGCGGATCGCGCAGGTCCGGGAGGGGGTGGCGCTGGCCCGGCGGTTCGGCCCGGACGTGGTGGTGGGGGTCGGCGGCGGCAGCAGCCTGGACGTGGCCAAGGCGGTCGCGGTGCTCGGCGCGCAACCGGCCGACCCGCTGGACTGTCTGCGCGACCCCGGCCTGGTGACCCGGCCGCGGTCCGCCGCGCTCGTGCTGCTGCCCACCACCGCCGGTTCCGGCAGTGAGATGACCCGGTTCGCCACCGTGTACGTCGAGGGCCGCAAGCACTCCCTGGATCTCGCCCAGGCCCGCGCGGACCTCGTCCTCGTGGATCCCCGGCTCACTTCCTCGCTGCCCCGCCGGGACTCCGTCGCCAGCGGCCTGGACGCGCTGGCGCAGGCCGTCGAGTCGTACTGGTCGGTCTCCGCCGACGGCGGCTCCCGGGCGCTGGCCCGCGCCGCCCTGGAACGGCTGCTCCCGCCGCTCGCACACGCGGCCAGGACGGGCTCCTTCACCGATCCGGGCGTGCGCGCCGGTCTGGCCCACGGCGCCTCGCTGGCCGGTGCCGCGATCGACCTCACGCGGACGACGGCGGCCCACGCGCTGTCGTACGAGCTGACCGCGCGTCTCGGTCTGGCCCATGGCACCACGGTCGCGCTGCACCTGGACTGGCTGATGGCCCGGCATGCCGCGCTGACCGAGGCCGAGTGCCGGCACCCGGAGGGCGCGCCGGGGGTGCGGCGGCGGGTGGAGACCGTCCAGCGGCTCGCCGAGGAGGCCACCGGCGGGAGTGTGGAGCTGCTGGTACGGCGGCTGCTGACCTTCGGCGGGCAGCCGGCCGGGCTGCGGGAGCTGGCCCTTCCTGCGCGGAGCTGGCGGCAGCCGCTGACCGCCGCGCTCACCTCGAACCGGGCGGGGAACAACCCGTGCGTCCTCACCGAGGACGACGTCCTTCGCTTCCTCGTCTGAATCCGATCGTTCCCGCCGTCAAGGAGGAACCCTGTGTCCCGACCCCGCGTGCTCTACACCGACCCGCCGTGGCTGGTCGGGGACGGCCGCCCCGATCCCGCGCTGGCCACCGTGGAGCGCGACGTGCTCGGCCCCGACGTGGAGTTGGTCTTCGGTCCGCACGACGGCACGAAGTACCTGACCACCGACGCGCAGATGCTGGAGCGGGCGGCCGGCATCGATGTGCTCGTGGTCTACCGCACCCAGGTGACCGAGGAGTTGCTCGACGCGGCGGGCAAGGGCCTGCGGGTCGTGGTCCGCCAGGGCGTCGGCGTCGACAACCTCAACGCCGCCCTGCTGACGGAGCGCGGGCTGCCCGCCTACAACGTGCCCGACTACTGCGTGGACGAGGTCTCCACCCATACGGCCGCGCTGGCCCTCGCCCTGGAACGGCAGGTGGTGCCGCAGCACCGGACGCTCGTGGGCGGCACCTTCGACATCTACGCGGGCGGCACCCCGCACCGCACCAACCGCCGGGCCCTGGGCATCGTGGGCTTCGGCCGGATCGGCCGGGCGGTCGCACGCCGCCTCGGCGCCTTCTACGGCCGGGTCCTGGTGTACGACCCGTACGTGGGCCGGGATCTCGCCGAGGGGTACGGCGCGCTCGCCGTCGACACCCTGGAGGAGCTGCTGGCCCAGTCCGACCTGGTCACCCTGCACTGCCCGCTGACTCCGGAGACCGAGTCCCTGATCGACGAGGCGGCGCTGCGCCACATGAGGCCGGGCGCATACCTGGTCAACGCGGCCCGGGGCAAGCTGGTGGATCCCGAGGGCCTGTACCGGGCGCTGGACGGGGGCTGGATCGCGGGGGCCGGGCTGGATGTCTTCTCGCCCGAGAACCCGCACCAGGACCCCCGCTGGCACCCGGTCCTCGCGCATCCCTCGGTGGTCGTGACGAGCCACCGGGCGTTCCTCTCCGAGGAGGCCGAGGCCAGCAGCAGGCGCCGGGTCGCCGAACTGGTCCGCGCGGCGCTGGAGGGGCGTACGCACGGGCTGGTCGGGAGGGTGACCCCGCCGGATTCCGGTCGCTGAGAAGGGAGTCGTACCGGGCCCGGGTCGACGGGCCCGGCACGACGTCCGGCGCGCACCGTCAACTGACCTGATATTCCCTCTGGTTCACGTCGTCCACGGATGCCGCCAGTCCTCGGGGGCAACGGCCCTCCCGTGGTCGTCGCGCCAGGAGGTGAGGTCGACGGGGGCCGGGCGGGGCGTGTCGGCGGGGTCGTCGGCGAGTGCCACGGTCCACAGCGGGACCAGGCGCGCCCCGCGCTTGACCTTCGCCGAGTAGGCGCCGATGCCCAAGTGGAGTGCGGTCAGGCCCCGTTCGCTCATGTAGTCGATGGGCAGGTAGTAGCAGAGGCCGTAGTACTCGTAGGCGCCGCGCAGCGCCGGGTAGTCGAAGCCGGTGGCGCGGGCGTAGAGCGTGCCGCGCCACTCGTACATGACGGAGACGCCGATGAGCCGGCCGGCCCGGCGCGCGGTGAACACCACGGACCGGTCGTCCAGGGTGGCCGCCTGGTCGGCGAAGGTGCGGTGGATCTCCGCGGCGCCGGTCGTATGCCCGTACTTCGCCTGGAGGTTGGCCAGCAGCGGGACCGCCTCCTCCAGGCACTCCCCGAGCCGCTGCCGGCCCAGCTCGTACCCGGCGGCCAGGAAGCGGGCGTACTCGCTCTTGAGGGCGATCCGGCGGCGGCTGACCAGCGTGCCGCAGTAGTCCGCGAAGTCCCGTCCCCCGGTGTGCAGGGTGGCGTCGCCGCAGTCGAAGTCGACGGCGGCCCCGCGCCGGTGCAGGGCCGCCGCCGTGCGGTTGGTGGCGAACAGGAACAACGAGCCGGTGCGGGAGGCGGGGTTGAGCCTCGCCCGCGCATCCAGCAGCAGATCGAGGACGGCGTCGGCGTACTCCGCCGCCCTCGGTATCCCGCAGCTGTAGCCCCGGTGCGAGCCCGCGACCCCCCATTCGCCGCCCGCGCCCATCTGGTCCAGGCGCGGCCTGCGGGCGTAGAACTTGTTGTGCTCGTGCTCGATCTCGTACAGCGGCAGCCCGCCCACCAGCCGGTCGCCCGCGTAGGCGAGGAGGTAGGTCACCGGAGCGCCGCTCTCGCGTTCCACCGCGCGCAGCCAGCCGTGGGAGAGGTAGAAGCCCTCGGGTTCGGCGAGGGTGTCCCAGTCCTCGGCGGCCACCTTGTCCAGGGTGGTCGCGGTCTCCAGTCGAAGACCGCCCGGGGTGTGGTGCATCGGGTCCTCCGCCTCGGCTGCACGGGATCGGTCGGGGGGAACAGGGGGGCCGGGGCCCCGGGTCACAGATGGGCGCGCACCGCGTCCACCAGGGCGCGGGCGGCCCGGACCACGTCCTCGCCGGAGCGGGCCAGCGCGAGCCGGACCTGGCGCACGCCGTCCTGCGGCCGGTCCCAGTGGAAGGGGCCGCAGGGCAGGACATGGGTGCCGCGCCGCACCAGCTCGTCGTAGAGGGCGACGGCGTCCGGGCCGTCCTCGGGCAGGGTCACCCGGGCCACGCTGATCCGGGCGTCGGGGTCGGTGAGCCGCACCGGGCCGCCGTCGAGGACCTCGGCCAGGGCGCGCCGGTTGCGGGCGATCAGGCCGTGCAGTTCGGCGTAGCCGCCGCGCTCGGCGTCCTGCGCGAACCGGGTCAGCATCAGCAGCACGAGCGGCGACACGGACAGGAGTACATCGCTGAAGTACTCCAGCAGCGGCAGGTCGGTGTGCTCGCCCCAGGCCAGGAAGCCCGCCTTCAGCTCCAGGGTGGGCCACAGCTTGCCGGTGTCCTCGATGACCACCCACTGCGCGCCCGACTCCTCCAGGATCGCGTAGGTGTCGTACTGCGCCCGCTCGTCCTGCGCGCGGAAGCAGGTGTCCATGGCCAGGACGCGGCCGGTGCGGGCACAGAAGGCGGCCAGGCGGCGCAGTCCGTCCTCGGAAAGGACCCAGCCGGTGGGGTTGTTGGGCGTGGTGACGAACACCGCGCCCACCTCGTCCGGGAGTTCGGGTTCGCCGCCCGTCAACTCGGCCTCGGGCACGGGCAGCAGCTTCAGGCCCCGGCCCCTGAGCAGGTCCGGGATGTTGTCGAAGGTGGGGTGCACCAGGGCGATCGTGTCCGTGCGGTGCGCGAGCGCGCGGGCGGTGATGTCCATCGCGACGGACGAGGAGTAGCAGCTGACCAGCCGGCCGGTGCCGACGGGCGCCCGGTGCTGGCCGATGCCGTGCAGGAACGTCTGCTGGGCCTCGGCCTCGATCTCCTCGAAGACCCGCTTCTCGGCCTCGTCGAAGAGGGCAGGCAGGCTGTCCACGATGGCGCGCTGCGCGGTGGTGAGCGGCATCCGGGGATGCCCGTCGGACACGTTGAGGCCGCCGATCAGCGCGTCGGTCTCCATGGAAGTCAGGTTACGGCGGTCCGGCTCGGCGCCGGATGGGATGTGCGCGGTGGTGCCGGTCGTGCTGGCCATCAGTGTTCCTCCCCCGTCTCGGCCGCCCGCGTCCGGCCGGAGCGCAGCGCGACCTGTCCCAGCAGTTCGAATGCGACCACGGACGCGGCGTGGCTGGTGATGTCCGCGTGGTCGTACGGCGGCGCGACCTCGACGATGTCCAGGCCCCGGTAGTTCAGCGGCCCCAACGCCCGTATGTAGCGCAGGGTCTGATAGGAGGTCGGCCCGCCCACCTCGGGCGTGCCGGTGCCCGGCGCGTACGCCGGGTCGATGAAGTCGATGTCGAAGGAGACCATCACGGGGCGGTCGCCGACCCGCTCGCGCACCCTGCGTCCGAACGCCTCGGGCGTGAGGTCCACCAGTTCGTCCCAGCCGATGACGTCGTAGCCGAGCGCCTTGCCCGAGTCGACGTCGTCGGGGTGCACGGAGCCGCGCATGCCGACCTGGACGCTGGTGTGCGGATCGACCACGCCCTCCTCCACACCGCGCCGGAACATCGTGCCGTGGAAGTGCTTGACGCCGTAGTAGTCGTCCAGGACGTCGCCGTGTGCGTCGAAGTGGACGACGCTGACCGGCCCGAGATGGCGGGCCATGGCGCGCATCTCCGCCATGACCAGGCTGTGGTCGCCGCCGAGCAGCAGCGGCACGATGCCCCGCTCGTACAGCGGGGCCAGGAAGTCCTCCAGCCGCTGAAGGGTCAGCTCGTGGTAGCCGGGGACCACGGGCGCGTCGCCCGCGTCGACCATGGACAGGGTCCGGGTGACGTCCACGCCGGTGGCCGGGTTGTGGTCGCGCAGCAGGATGCTGGCCGCGCGGATCGCCTCGGGTCCGAAGCGGGCCCCGGAGCGGTAGGAGACCGCCGAGTCGGTGGGCACGCCGACGACCGCCACGTCGATACGGCCCTCGGCGGTCAGGGGGTCGTCCACCCAGGGCAGCCGCATGAAGGTGCGCGGGCCGGACGCGATACGCGGTTTGGTCATGCTGTCCCGCGGGCGGTAGTGCTCGCTCACGCGTCGGCCTTCCGCAGCACCCAGCCCACGCAGAATCCGGTGGAGTCCATCGCCGGGTCGGTGGTGTCGTAGGCGTCGATCCGCAGCCCGCACTCGGTGAACAGCTTCTCCCACCACTGCCTGGACTCCAGGCGCTGGCTGGTGAAGGGGTGCATCAGCAGATAGGCGTTGTAGTACGCCTGCGCCAGCGGCTGGGCCATCGCCGCGCGGTCGGCCGACTTCAGGTCGATGTCGATGACGGCCAGGGTCAGTTCGGGCGATTCGCTGAACAGCTTGGTGAGCATGCGGCGCACGCCCTCCTCGCCCTCCTGCCCCAGCACCTCGTGGATCACGAAGGCGTAGACGGCGAGGTCGGGCTTGTCCTCGGTGTTCTCGATCCACCGGACCGCGTCGACCTGCTCGATGGTCACCCGGTCCGCGGTGGGCTGCCCGGCCACCCAGGCGCGCGCGGCGGCGGCGCCGTCGGCGTCGGGCTCGATGCCGACGGCCGTCATCTGCGGGTAGTCCGCGCACAGTTCGGTCAGATAGACGCCGCTGCCGCAGCCGAGGTCGACCAGCCGCCGGTAGTCGCGGCCGTCCTCGGCGAGCAGCTTGCGCAGCAGCGGCAGCGAGTCGTGCATGCTGATGCCGCAGCTGCCGCTGCCGACGTAGCCGCCGCGCCGCGGGGCCGGTCCGGTGCCCTCGGCGAGGTGGTCGCCGAGCGCCAGGAACGTCTGGCCGTAGCCGCCGACCATCATCTCGTACCAGGGGCGCGCCTCCTCGTAGGAGCGGGCCAGGTCGGTGAGGGTGAGCACGCCGTCCGCGGAGCGGTCGAGCAGCCCGGCGGCGACCCAGTAGTCGGCCATGGCGGCAAGGCGCGCCCGGTCCAGCTTCTTCGCGCCGGCCAGGGCGTCGACGGTGGTGCCCGCCGCGAACTCGTCCTGGAGACCGGACTGCTGGAGGGTGAAGATCATGGTGCTGAGGACGTAGCCCCTGAACGGTTCAAGGGCACGTACGAGGTGGGACTCACGAATGGGCATGGCGATCCAATCGGTGTCGGTACGTACGCGGTACGGCGGCGGACCAGGTGCTCCCGGCGCCGGGGGTCAGCCGTCGAGGCCGTCCAGCACGGGGCTGGCGACGGAGCGGCCGGCTGCGAAGATGTCGTAGAACTTGGCCTGGAACGTCTCGGGCGGGCCGAGGAAGAGCCGCTCGTAGAGGACTTGGCGGGTGCCGAAGCGGTTCATGGTGAGGTCGGCGGCGGCGCGCAGCAGCCTGCCGTGCGCCAGACCGTCGACGCCGGCGCCGGTGAAGTAGGTCCGCATGAAGGCATGGCCGGCCGATCCCGGGTCCTCGTCGGCGGTGACGGGGTGCATCACCAGGCCGCTGCTGGCGATGGCCTGGAGCAGCTCGATCGCGCGGGGATAGAGCCGGGCGTTGAGCATCCCGGACGCGGCGAGAGGCACCGGGTCGCAGACGTGCTGGCCGAAGTCGTCGGGCCGGGTGCCCGTCTCGGCGGAGACGACGAGTCCCCGCAACGTCTCGACGATTCCCCCGAGTTCACCCAGCTGCTGGCGCACCAGCGGCTGCCGGTCGCGGCCGCTGACCTTGGCGCAGCGGTCGGCGAGGTCGTACACGGTCTCCGCCTTGATCCAGGCGCGGACCGCGGACTGGTGCCAGGCGTAGGAGGTCATGCCGGTGCCGGGGCGCAGGTTGTTGGCGGCGGCCACGTCGCCGTGGATGAAGACGCGGTCCCAGGGGATCAGCACGTCGTCGAAGTGGCAGACCGCGTCCAGCTCGTCGAAGCGGCTCGCGAGCGGCCCGTCCCCGGCGGGGGTCGAGGCGTACGACGGCCGGGAGTACAGGGTGAGTCCTGGGGTGGCGACCGGGACGGCGAAGCACAGGGCCTGGTCGGTCTCGTTCTCGCCGAGCGGGCGGAACGGGTAGACGACCAGGTCGTCGGCGAACGGGGAGAGCGTGGCGAGCATCTTGGCGCCGCGTACGACGACTCCCTCGTCGGTGGTGCGGATCGCGCGCAGCGCCTGCACCTCGCCGTTCGGGCCGGGGCCGAGGTGGCGGTCGGCGGGCGGGTCGCTGATGGCGTGGGTGAGCAGGAGGTTGGCGGCGCGGGCGTGCCGCCAGTAGGCGCGGACGTGGTCGGCGTACGGCCCGAAGTGGTCGGCGGCGCCGGCCCAGGCGGTGAGGACGGTGGCGACGAAGTCGGGGCTGCGGCCCATCAGTCCGCCGCTGAGCCGGGCGATCCGGGCGAACGCCCGGCCCCGCGCGCGCACCTCGTCGCCCGAGTGGGCCAGGGAGTAGGCGAGGGGGTGCCCGTCGGGTCCGGTCAGCTCGCCGTCCGGGCGGTGCTCGTCGAGCAGCTCCGCGAGGAAGGCGGCCATGCCCTCGGTGCTCGGGTCGTGGGCCAGGTCGGCGACCGGTTCGCCCGCGAGGTACACCCGTCGGCCGTCGGCGAGGCCGGCCAGGTACGACGTGCCGGTCCGGCCTGCGTTCGGCGGTGCGGTGCTGGTGGCCATGCGTTCTCCAAGCTGCGGGCTGATGGACGGGGGGACGAGCCTCTTGGGTCAGGCACCGTCGGCGGCCGGGCCGCCGGGGCTCACGCGCCGCACCACGCCGCCGTGGCCGCGGTCCGTACGTCGGCGGCCAGGACGTCCGGGTCGGTGTGCCACAGCAGTACCGAGACGCCGAGGGCTCCCGAGGTGCCGGTATGGGTTCGCTGAGCGGCCCGGCGGATGTGCACGAGCCGCTTGCTCGTCGTCTCGGGGGTGTGCCGGTACCGCTCGCCCGGCATCACGGGGATCCACACCCACGCGGCCTCGACACCCGTGGGGTGCGGCTCCGGGACGGGCAGGTCGGCCTGGAGGGCGAGGTTGGCCTCCTCCAGGTTCAACCCCGTGTGCAGGCGGGCCAGTTCCGAGACCAGGGCGCCGGGCGCCCGCCCCGCGACCTCCACCACGATCAGTTCGCCGTCACCGTTGACGGCGAACTCCGTGTGGACGACGAAGGCCCCCTCGGCACCGAGGGCGGCGACCACGGCACGGTTCAACTCATGGGCGCGGCGGGACAGTTCGCTGTCGTACGGGACGGTCCAGCCGCCGAGCCTGCGGCCGTCGGGCAGGTCGAGCAGCGGGCCGAGATAGGTGCCGGTCTGCACCGGGGTGGGCACGCCGTCGCGGACCAGGCTGTTGACGTGGTGGAAGGTGCCGTCGAGGAACTCCTCGATC
>NZ_MUNF01000633.1:7306-7609 GCF_002154555.1 Streptomyces murinus | reverse complement strand
GGGTGCAGGCCCTCGGCGGCGCGGCCGCGCTGGAGCTCGAACAGCGTCCCGGCGGGGTGCACGAGACGCCGGGCGGCCAGTGGCTGCGGGTGTGGCGGGCGGAGCGGCCCGAGGACGCAGGCGGTGCGGCCGTGCACGCGGAGTTCCTGGTGCAGCGGGCCTGGCGGGCGTCGGCGACCGGCACCAAGGACTTCCGGCTGCTGCTGGAGGAGGCCCGGGAGGTGTGCGGGCAGGCGGCCGAGCTGGCACCCGCCGACCCGGTGCCGCACATCATCGAGCTGGCCGTCGGCCGTGGACTGGGCC
>NZ_MUNF01000633.1:0-7284 GCF_002154555.1 Streptomyces murinus | reverse complement strand
CTGCTGGCCGCGCTGCCGCTGTTCGCGGTGTTCGAGCATCTGCCCGAGGTGAATCTGGTGCTGGGCCTGTACCGGAGCGAGGTCGTCGCCAAGGCGATCCAGGGCGCACAGCACGCGGCGCACGAGGCCGGATCCGCCGACCCGACGCTGCCGCACGTCCGTCATCTGCTGGTCTTCTTCCTGGTCCGCGCCGAGCGCTGGGCGGAGGCCATGCATGAGCTGATACACGTCGACGGCCATGTCGGCGCCCTGCCCTGGACGCTGGCGGCCGACCCGGCGGCCGAGTTCGCCGTCTACCGCGCCCTGGCGGTGGCGGGGTACGAGGCCAACGGGGGCAGCCCGGCGAGCCTGCCCGGCTGACCCGGCCGACCCGCTCACAGGGCGCCCACAGGAATTTCATTGCCCTTCTGACCTGCGGTAGGGCATAGTTCGGCATCCCCCCACATCGCGGCTCCGGCCGCTTCGCGTCTTCTCCGTTCTCCTGTCTTCTGTCTTCGCGTTCTTCTCTGTTCCGCTGTCTCCGAGGTCCTGTGGGGGGATCCGCCCGATGGGCGCAACTCTGCGCGCGCTGCGTGCTCTTGTGCTGCTGCTCGGCTTCTATCTGCTGAGTCTGGTCCTGCTGGCCGTGCTGGTCGGTGTCGATGTCGTCGCTTTCCGCTGGGGGCACGGCCCGGCGATGCTGAAGCTCGGTTTCGTCACGGTGCTGCTGGCCGTCCCTGTCGTGCAGGGCATGTTCATGCTGCGCACCCCGAAGGGCGAGGACGGCCCCGGGATCGATGTCACCGAGGCCGCCGAGCCCCGGCTGTGGGCGCTGGTGCGGGAGGTCGCCGCGGCGGCCGGCACCCGCGCCCCCGACCGGATCCGGCTCACCGGCGAGGTCAACGCGGCGGTGAGCGAGGACCCGCGCCTGCTCGGTCTGCTCCCCGGACCGCGCCGCCTCTACCTGGGCGTGCCGCTGCTGACCGGTCTGACCGAGGCCCGGCTGAGGGCCGTACTCGCCCATGAGTACGGGCACTTCACCGGTGGCGACACCCGGCTGTCCGCGCTGGTGGTGCGCGGCCGGGTGCAGCTGGGGCGGGTCATCGAGCGGTTCCATGAGCGGGCGGACGGCAAGGTGGCCGCTGAGCGGGCCAGGCAGGAGCAGACCCGGGCCAGGCGGGTCGCCAGGGGCAAGAAGGCGAAGCAGGTCGACACCTCGGGCTCCGGGGCGACGTACCGGATGATGGCGGCGGTCTACACCCAGTACGCCAAGCTGTATCTGCGGGCCTCGCTGTCCACGGCGCGGGGGCAGGAGTTCGCCGCCGACCAGGTCGCCGCCCGGATCGCGGGGCGGGACGCGATGGCCGCCACGCTGCGGGAGATCCCGGTGCTGTCCGTCTCGCACGGCTTCTACCTGGACTCCTACGCCACCCTGGGGCTCGGGGCCCGGCTGCTGCCGCCGCGCGGTGAGTTCTTCGGCGGCTTCGGCGCGCTGCTGGCGGCGCGCGCCGAGGAGTTGGAGGGGCTGCGCGAGCGGCTGCCGGAGGAGCCGGCGTCGCCGTACGACTCCCATCCGCCGATCGCGGAGCGGGTGCGGCGGATCGAGGCGCTGCCCGCCGACGGCCGCGCCGACGAGGCCACGGGCCCGGCGCTCGCCCTGCTCACCGACCCGGCGCGCACCCTGGCCGTGCTGGAGGACGCCGTGCTGACCGACGAGGTGCTGCGCTACGGGCGGGCCCCCGGCTGGCCGGAGCTGCTGAACGCCTCGATGGCCTCGGGCCTGTCGACGACGCGGACTCCCTTGCACCAGGCGCTGACCGCCCGCACCGGACAGCCGGCGACCCTGGCGGCGCTGCTGGAGGTCGTGGACGCGGGCGGGCTGTGGCAGCTGGCGGAGCAGTTGCCGCTGTCGGCGGAGGCGAAGGCGGCACGGGGGCGGGCGTTCCGCGAGTTCGCGCGGCCGGTGCTGCACCGGTCGCTGCGGACCATGGTGCTGGCCGAGTTCAGCGCGCGTTCGCTGCTGAGCTGGGACTTCTCCTGGTCCGAGCCGGCCGCCGTACGGCTGCCCGGTGCGGGCCCCGCGACGGCCGACGGCGACGGACGCTCCTCGAAGGAGTCTCCGGACGAATCCCCCGAGGAGGCCCTGGAGGCGGCGCTGGACGCGGCGCTCGCGGACCACCCCGACACCACCGCGTTGCGCGCCCTGCTGCCCTCGGCACCCCAGCCCGCCTGAATCACCCCGCCCTTTCCCCTTCTCCCTTCACCTCCCTTTCTCCCTTTACCTCCCTTTACCGAGGAACGGACCTTATTCACCGATGACCCTTCTGCTCTGGATCCTGGCCGCCCTGGCCCTGCCCCTGGTGATCGCCGCCCTGTGGTTCACCGGTGTGTTCGTGAAGGAGCTGTTCTCCCCGAGCCCGCCCGGACCGGACGCGACCGCGCTCGCCGCCGAGCGGCTGGGCCTGCTGCCCGCGGAGCGTCAGGACACCGAGTACGCCGCGCCGCCGCCCGCCGCGTGGTCGGCCGCGCTGGCGGCGGCACGCGGCGGCGACTGGGCACCGGCGGCCGAGCTGCTGCGGGCCAACGGGTGTGACTGGGAACGCCGTTCGACGCTCACCGCCGAGCTGGGCACGCTCGCGGCCGAGGAGGACGGCTGGCTGCTGGCCTGGGAGGCCGCGCGGCCCGACGACCCGGACGCGGCCGTGGTCAGGGCGCAGAGCACGGTGCGGCTGGCATGGGATCTCCGGGGCGCGCGGCAGGCCAGGTACACGAGCCGGGAGCAGTTCGAGGGGTTCGGGCGGATGCTGTCCGCCGCGCGGAAGGAGATCGCGCGGGCCGCGGAGCTGAATCCCGAGGACCCGACGCCGTACGTCGTGGAGATCTGGGTGGCGCTGGGCCTCGGCTGCTCGCACGCCGAGATGGACGAGCTGTGGGAGCGGATCACGAGCCGCGACCCGTACCACTACGGCGCGCACTACGCGGCGCTCCAGTACTGGTGCGCGAAGTGGCGCGGCTCGAAGGAGCTGGCGTTCGACTTCGCGCGGCGCGCGGCCGAGCGGGCGCCGGTCGGGAGCCTGCTGACGGTGCTGCCGCTGGTCGCGCGATTCGAGCACGACGAGACCACCGATGTCGCGGCCGACAGCACCCCCGAGATGCTGGCCCTGGTCGACGCGGGCCTCGCCGACGCGGCGGCCTGCGCGGCGAGCGACCCCGACCGCCCGGGCCTCGCCCAGCTGCGCCATCTGCTCGCCTACTACCTGCACCTCCAGGACCGGCACGAGGCGGCGCTGGAGCAGTTCCGGCTGGTCGACGGCCATGTGGACGCCCTGCCGTGGAGCTACCGTGGCGAGGACGCGGCGGCGTACTACTGCCGGGTGCGGAACGAGACGGTGGGGATGGCGGCGGAGGCGGTCTGAAGCCGGGCCCATCGCGCGGGCGGGTCCCGGCGGCCGGCTCCCTCGGCTGGAGATGTCGTACCCCGCCCCCGCGGAGACAATGGGAGACCCCCTGAGACCCCCTTGGCGGTGAGGTGGTGCCCCATGCCCGCATGGCATCTGCGCGACTATCACGACGACGATCTCGATCAGGCCATCCAGATCTGGGACCAGTGCCGACAGGCCGACGAGGACCCGGTCTTTCCGGTCTCTGAGGTGATGGCCGCGGCGAAGGCCGGGCAGACGGCGGTGGTCGCGGTGGTCGGGGACGAGCTGGTGGGGATGGCGGTGGCCCAGGCCCAGGGCAAGCGGGGCTGGATCCTGCTGATGGCGCTCGCCGCGCGCTGGCGCGAGCGCGGTATCGGCAGCGCGCTGCTGGCCGAGCTGGAGCGGCGGCTGCGGGCGCTGGGGATACGGCACATCAGCACGCTGCTGCCCATGGGCGCGGCCGGTTCGAAGGCGCTGGCGAACAGCGGCTACCGGTGCCGCGACGGCCTCACCTACTACGAGAAACTCGAACCGCTCGGCGCCGCCAACGCCGACCTCCTCGCCGCGCTCGGCGGGCGCATGCTGCCCGAGGGGCTGTGGGACGCGATGGCCGGGATGGAGCGGGAGAAGCAGGTCGTGGAGCGGCGGGTGGTGCTGCCGCTGACGGAACCGGCGCTGGCCGACCGCTACGGGGTGGTGCCGCCGAAGTCCGTCATCCTGTTCGGGCCGCCCGGCACCGGGAAGACCAGCTTCGCCAAGGCGGTCTCCTCCCGGCTCGGCTGGCCGTTCGTGGAGCTGTTCCCCTCCCGGCTCGCCGCCGACACCAGCGAGGGGCTGGCCACGGCGCTGCGGGACGCCTTCGCCGATCTCGCGGAGCTGGACTCGGTGGTGCTCTTCATCGACGAGGTGGAGGAGATCGCGGCCGCCCGCTCCGGCAAGGCGGTGGACCCCGGGCACGGGGTGACCAACGAGCTGCTGAAGCTGATCCCCGTCTTCCGCGAGCACGACTCGCGGCTGCTGGTGTGTGCCACCAATTCCGTACGGTCCCTCGACGCGGCCTTCCTGCGGCCGGGGCGGTTCGACTACGTCATCCCCATCGGGCCGCCCGATCCGACCGCCCGCGCGGCGATCTGGGCCCGCTATCTCCAGGGCATGAACGACTCGGTGGACCTCGGCCGGCTGGTCGCCGCGAGTGAGCTGTTCACCCCGGCGGACATCGAGTTCGCCGCCCGCAAGGGAGCGCAGGCCGCCTTCGAACGCGAGGTCGCGCATCGGGAGGGCCGCCCGGCGGACACCGAGGACTACATGAGCGCCATCTCCGACACCCGCCCGACCCTCACCACCCGGGCGATCAAGGAGTTCGGCGAGGACATCGACACGTACAGCCGGCTGTGACCTGCGCGTGCGTCGTGGTTGCTCGCGCAGTTCCCCGCGCCCCTTCGGAGCGCGGGGACCGAGAGTCAGATCGTCGCGGTGTCGATCACGAACCGGTACCGCACATCGCTCGCGAGCACCCGCTCGTACGCGTCGTTGATCTCCGACGCGGCGATCAGCTCGATCTCCGCGCCCAGCCCGTGCTCCGCGCAGAAGTCCAGCATCTCCTGGGTCTCGGGGATGCCGCCGATGCCGGAGCTGCTGAGGCTGCGGCGGTTGCCGAAGAGGGACTGCAGGGTGATCTGGACCGGCTCCTCGGGCAGGCCCACGTTGACCATGGCGCCGTCCGTGCGCAGCAGGGACAGGAAAGCGCTGAAGTCGAGCGGGGCCGAGACCGTGTTGAGGATGAGGTCGAAGGTGCCCTTGAGGTCCTCGAAGGTCTGCGGGTCGCTGGTGGCGTAGTAGTGGTCGGCGCCCAGCTTGAGGCCGTCGTCCTTCTTGCGCAGGGACTGGGAGAGGACGGTGACCTCCGCGCCCAGCGCGTGCGCGATCTTGACGCCCATGTGGCCGAGACCGCCGAGGCCGACGACCGCGACCTTCTTGCCGGGGCCCGCGTTCCAGTGCTTCAGCGGGGAGTACGTGGTGATGCCGGCGCACAGCAGCGGCGCTGCGACATCGAGGGACAGTCCCTCGGGGATGCGGACGACGTAGTTCTCGTCCACGACGACGTTCTCGGAGTAGCCGCCGTACGTCGGCGTGCCGTCCCGGCCCGTGTCGTTGTACGTCCAGGTGGGGCCCCGGTCGCAGTACTGCTGGAGGCCGGCCTTGCAGTTGTCGCACTCCCGGCAGGAGTCGACCATGCAGCCGACGCCCACGCGGTCGCCGACGGCGTACTTCGTCACACCGGAGCCGACCTCCGTGACGACGCCCGCTATCTCGTGGCCCGGCACCATCGGGAAGGACGCCTTGCCCCAGCCCTCGCGGACCTGGTGGATGTCGGAGTGGCAGATGCCGGCGAACTTGATGTCGATCAGGACGTCGAACTCGCCCACCGCCCGTCGCTCGATCTCGGTCCGCTCCAGGGGGGCCTTCGCGGCGGGCGCGGCGTACGCGGCAACAGTGGTCATGGCGGGGTTCTCCCTCACAAGGTCTACGCATGCCCGGCTGCTTTCCACCGAGCACATCCCAAGGGTGCCTCGTGTTCCGCGGCGCACCCAGTCCACGCCTTTGCGTACGACCGCTGTGCCTACCACTGGCGGTGTCAGGCTGGCATGCCTACGACCAGCGGGGACGACGGATACTTGCGGTATGGACGAACAGCAGGCCGCCGTGACCGGCCCGCCCCTGGACCGGCGGGCCGAACTCAGCGAGTTCCTGCGCAGCCGGCGGGCCCGGCTCAAGCCCGAGGACGTGGGGCTGCCCGACTTCGGCCGGCACCGCCGGGTGCCGGGGCTGCGCCGGGAGGAGCTGGCGCAGCTGGCCGGGGTGTCGGTGGCGTACTACACGCGCCTGGAGCAGGGCAACGGCCGCAATGTCTCGGCGGAGGTCCTGGACTCGATCGCCCGCGCCCTGCGCCTGACGGACGCCGAGCACGCGCATCTGACCCATCTGGCCAAGCCGAAGTCGCACAAGAAGAAGCCGGCGGCCCGCCAGCAGCATGTGCGCCCGCCGCTGCGGCAGCTGCTGGACACGATGGAGGGCGTGCCCGCGTACATCGTGGGCCGGCGTTCGGAGATCCTCGCCTGGAACCGGATGGCGGCGGCGGTCTTCGGCGACTGGGCGGAGCTGCCGGTGGCCGAGCGCAACTGGGCGCGGCTGGTGTTCCTCAAACCCGAGTACCGGGACCTGTTCGTCGACTGGGAGCAGAAGGCGATCGACATCGTCTGCTCGCTGCGCATGGACGCGGGCTGCTATCCGGACGATCCCCGGCTGTCCGCCCTGGTGGGCGAACTCTCCGTCAAGAGCGAGGAGTTCGGCAGGCTGTGGGCCACGCACGACGTCAAGGAGAAGAACCACGGCGTCAAGCGGCTGCACCATCCGCTGGTGGGCGATCTCGCCCTGAACTTCGAGTCCTTCCGCCTGGCGGACGGCACCGACCAGTGCCTGGTCACGTATCACGCGGAGCCCGGTTCCGCGTCCGCCGAGTCGCTGCGGCTGCTGGCCAGCTGGGGCAGTGACGCGACCCGCGCGGGGACCTCCGCGTAGGGCCTCCCGTCGGGCGGAAGGCCTGGTCCCCGCGCGGCCGGGTCTCAGGCGCCCGCGTTCTCCTTCACCGTGATCTTTCCCTTGCGGATGGTGGCGAGGCGGGGGGCCTTCTTCGCGAGCGTGGAGTCGTGGGTGACCATGACGAAGGTCAGCCCGTGCTCCTTCCACAGCCGTTCGAGTACGTCCATGATCTCGTCCCGGGTGCTCTCGTCGAGGTTGCCGGTCGGCTCGTCGGCGAGCAGCACCTTGGGCTTCTTCACCAGCGCGCGGGCGATGGCGACCCGCTGCTGCTGGCCGCCGGACA
>NZ_MUNF01000632.1 GCF_002154555.1 Streptomyces murinus | reverse complement strand
GGCTTCGGGCACCGCGGTGCCGCCGTCGAGCGGCTCCACCAGCGCTACGAGCGGGCCCGGCAGGCGAGCATCCTCAGCGCGTTCATGGGGAAGGACGGCATGCGCGACCTTGGGCTGCGACGCCGGTTCCCCTGGGCGCTGCTGCTCGCTCTGGCGAGCAACACCTTCCGGTACCGGGTCCTCGGGGCGCTGCCCGGCGGCCGGGAACGGCTTGAGGTACATGGGGCACGGGTGCAGGACCGGCAGCTGGCCTCGATGTTCCATGACGGCCGGCCTGCCGACGTGGCCCGCTTGCCGGGGGCCACGCGGGAGGCCGCCGCCTGAAGATCAGTCGCCGCGGGGGTGGCTGCTACGGCTGCGGTCGGTGCCGGTTCCGGCGCCATCGCCTCCGGCGCTCCGGGAACCGTCCACCCCTCTTCCACCGGGTGGCGGCGCTGGGCGGACGTCCGCTCGCCGTCGCCGGATGGCGGCGCTGGGCGGGCGCCCGCTCGCCGCGCGATCAGCCGCTGACGTGCAACGTCGCGTACTCCGCCTCAACTCGCCGGCGTGGCCGGGGAGCGCATGCCGAGCCATTGTTCGGCGCCCCATGCCTCGAACCGCTCCACCTCGGTGAATCCCAGTTTGGCCGCGAGCCGCATCGAGCCGGCGTTGGCGCTCTGGGTGGTGAGTACCACCGGCTCGCCGGGAAGCGTGTCTTCGAGCCAGCCGAGTGCCGCTGTGCACGCCTCGACGCCGTACCCGAGTCCCCATGCCCGCGGCAGGAACATATAGCCGAGGTCGGCCTTTCCCGCGGCGGCCGGTCGGCTGTGCCCCGTCGCTCGTCTGAGCAGGATCTGGCCGATCATCGCTCCGTCGAGATCGACGACGAAGCTTCCGGGCCATCGCTCGGGCGTCTCGGGCATCTCGCGCTCGATCTCGTCACGCGGGCGGGGGCCGCCGAGGTAGGCGTGCACCTCTGGTGAGGCGAGCAGTTCGATGAACGCCGTACGGTCCCGGGGCTCGGGCTCGCGGAGCACGAGCCTCTCGGTTCTGATCGGCTCAGGCGGCCACGTTATGTCTCCGAGATCTTCCATCCGCGCACGCTAACAGGTGGTCAGACCGGCTGACCGGAAACGCTCGGGCCGCACCAAGTGCCGTTGTGGTTCTCCTGGGACGGGCAGGCGGGGTGGACTCAACTCTCAGGATCAACGCACTCATCGTCGACACGACGCGAGAACGACCTGGGGCTGGGTTTCCAGCAGATCTCCGGGCCTAAGGTCGGCAAGAACCGTATGCACGTCGACGTCAGCTCAGCCGACCCCGCCGCCGAGCAGCGATGCATCGAGAGGCTCCGGGGACGCAGGCTGAATGAGTACACCGATGGCGGGTTTCTGGTGATGGCGGATCCTGAGGGCAATGAATTCTGCGTCATCCCCGAGGGCCCCTTCGAACTCGACGACGAAGGACGGGCGGACTACCTCAGCTGACCGCCAGTGCCGCCGACCAGCCATGTCCGTCATGCGGCTCACGGAAGACGTCCCACAGGAACTGGCCACTCACCGGGTCCCGTAGCCATGTCTGGTGCGTGGCAGCGAGTTCCTCGGCCCCGGCGTCCGCCCAGATCTTTCCCGAGCCCACCGCGTCGAACGCGTACTCGGGGAAGCGGTCCCGAATCTCCGCGAACCCCGCCGCGGGTACCGCGAGTTCCAGGTCGCCATGGTCCCGTGTCTGTTCTCCGCGGAACAGGTCGAGCGCCCACCCTGCCGCGACGCACCAGGGGACGTTGACCCCGTTCAACCGCTCCGCGACCTGTTCCGGGCGCCAGGCATCCGCCCATCGGGCTTCCAGTTCGTCCGCGTCGAGAACGACGCCGCCGGGCGGCAGAGATTCGATCATCGCACCAACCTACTGTCGCGGCCCGCACGAGAGACGGCTCCTCCAGCAGCGTCCGGCGGTCTCGACGTAGCAACCCGTTCGAGGGACAAAGCGCCTATCCAACTATTTTCAGGGCATCGCTGGCACTGACCGATTCAGCATCCGAAAGAGAGATCCCAGTGTCTGCTCGCTCCCTCACGGCGGCCCTCGGCGCTGCCTGTAGTGCCCTTGTTCTGCTGCTGGCCGCGCCGGGTTCGGCATCGGCCGCGACCGGCCAGTTCCGCTACTCGTACACCACCGCCGAGGGATACGAAGCCGTCGGCTTCCTGAACGATCCCGCCAGCGGTGAGTGCATCAATCTGCACGGCCCCGGTTCCGAGCCGGGATCGGCCGGCCGGGCGCCCAAGAACCGCACGGACGCCACCGCCACCGTCTTCCTCGGCCCCGACTGCGAGGGCGACGTCTACTACACCCTGCGTCCCGGCGCGGGAGCCGGTGACCGACTCCTCGTGCGGTCCGTCGTCTTCTCCTGACACCGGGTCCGCGCCAACTCCCTTCCGGCCCCGTGTTCGTGAGGCCCTGCGCGAACGAGGCTTCGCCATGGCCCACGACACGGGGTCCCCCGATCGCAGATCCCCGCGGGCAACCAGGTCGATCGCGCGGCCGTCCTCAACGACGAGTCCTCAACGACGAGTCATCTCAAGGAGGTCACCCGGTGGTCACGCACGCCGATGTCGTCAAGCCGCTGCCGGAGCTGCTCGGGGATCACGCTCGTCGCCTCGGGGACAAGGTCTGTTTCCAGGACCGGTTCAGGCGGCTGACCTACCGGGAGCTGGAGGAGCGGACCGCGCGGCTGGCCGGTCACCTGGTCGGGCTCGGTGTGGCGCGTGGTGACCGGGTGGCCGTGCTGCTCGGCAACCGTGTCGAGACGGTCGAGAGCCTGCTCGCCATCATCCGCGCGAGCGGCGTGGGCGTGCCGCTGGACCCGGGGAGTTCGGAGGAGGAGCTGGCCCGCCTGCTGGACGACAGCGGGGCGCGGGTGCTCATCACCGACCAGGCCTGTCCGGCGCGTTGGCACGCACTGTCGTCACGGCCCGGACTGACCGTCGTCGTGGCCGAGGGCGGCGACGAGGACGGGGGCGGGAGCGCGGCTTCGCGCGCGGACGTCGAGGGGCCGACGCAGGACGCCGGCGCGGACGGGAACCGCCCCGCTGCCGTCGATCAGGCGCTGGCGTACGAGGACTTGGCGGGTACGGAGCCGCGGACGCCGGCCCGGGACGATCTCGCGTTGGACGAAGTGGCCTGGCTGCTCTACACCTCGGGCTCCTCCGGCGTACCCAAGGGTGTGCTGTCCACGCAGCGCAACCGCCTCTCGCCGGTCGCGACGGGCCTCGTCGGTGTCCTGGGGCTGTCCGAACGGGACCGTGTGCTCTGGCCGTTGCCCCTCCATCATGCGATGAGCCAGATCGTGTGCTTCCTCGGGGTGACCGCGGTGGGGGCGAGCGCGGTGCTGCTGCCCCGGTTCTCGGTGGCGGGTGTGCTCGGTGAACTGCGCGGCGAGGACGCCTCGTTCACCTTGCTCGGCGGGGTCCCGACCACATACTCCGCGCTGCTCGACGCGGTCCGGGGCGAGGAGGACGGCGTCGGTCTCGGCGCCCCCGCGCTACGGGGCTGCGTCAGCGGTGGTGCCGCGGCGGGGCCGGGGTTCCGTGCGTCCTTCGAGGCGGTCTGCCAGGCCCCCTATCTGGAGCACTACGGCAGCACGGAGGCGGGCCCGGTCACCATGGCGGGTCCTGGCGAGGCAACGGCGGACGGGGCCTGCGGCCGGGTGCTGCCCGGGACCCGGGTCCGGGTCGGCGGGGGTGCCGACGGGCGGGACACGGGCGAGGGCGAGTTGTGGGTCAACGGGCCCGGGATCATGGCCGGTTACCACGGGCGGCCGGAGGCGACCGCGGAGGTGTTGCGCGACGGCTGGTTCCGCACCGGCGACCTGGTCAGGATCGATGCCTCCGGTGAACTGGTGATCACCGGCCGGGCGAGCGATCTGATCATCCGGGGCGGGGTGAACATCCACCCCTCGGAGGTGGAGGCGGTGCTGCGACGGCTTCCGGGGGTGGCGGACGCCGCCGTGGCCGGGCGCCCGCACCCGGTCTTCGGCGAGGTGCCGGTCGGCTATCTGGTCGCCGGGCCCGGTGGCGCCGCGCTGGACCGGGGGCGCGTCCTCGCCGCCTGCCGTGCGCGGCTGTCCGGTACCAAGGTGCCGGTCGAGCTGTTCGAGGTGGCGGGCATTCCCCGTACCGCCTCCGGGAAGATCCTGCGCCGGGACCTCGCCGGTCTGCCCGTACGGGCGTTGGGCACGGAGGCCGCCGAGGAGCCCGTACGACGGGAGACCCGCGAGCCCACCGAGCCGCGCCGGTCGGCGCCGGAGGAGCTGCTGGCCCTGGTGCGCGGCGAGGTGGCGGCCGTACTCGGGTGTACGCCTCAGGCCGTGGAGCCGAGCACCGCACTGCGGGACCTGGGGATGGACTCCCTGACGGCGACGGTGTTGCGGGAGCGGCTTTCGGAGCTGACCGGGCTGCCGCTCTCCGAGGCCGTCGCGTTCGACTTCCCGACGGCCCTCGCGCTCGCCGCCCACCTCGGGGAACGCACCGCCGCCGCGCCCGCCGGTGCCGGGCTCGTGCGCCGGGAGGCGGTCAGGTCGGACGACGATCCGGTGGTGATCGTGGGGATGGCGTGCCGGTATCCCGGGGAGGTGGCATCCCCGGAGGAACTGTGGCGGCTGGTCGCCGACGGGAGGGACGCCATCGGCCCCTTCCCCACCGACCGTGGCTGGGACACCCGGGCGCTGTACGACCCGGATCCCGGTCGGCCCGGACGGACGTACGTACGCGAGGGTGGTTTCCTGTCCGGCGTGGACCGCTTCGACCCCGGTTTCTTCGGCATCTCGCCCCGCGAGGCGCTGGCCATGGACCCGCAGCACCGGCTGCTGCTCGAAGTGGCGTGGGAGGTCTTCGAGTACGCCGGTCTCGTCCCCGCCACCCTGCGCGGCTCGGCGACCGGGGTGTACGTCGGGCTGATGTACAGCGACTACGCCCGCCGGCTGGCGAGGACGCCCGAGCAGGTCGAGGGGTACCTCGGCCTCGGCAACGCCGGAAGCGTCGCCTCGGGTCGTATCGCGTACACGTTCGGGCTGGAGGGTCCGGCCCTCACGGTGGACACGGCGTGTTCCTCGTCCCTGGTGGCCCTGCATCTGGCGGCCCAGGCGCTGCGCCGGGGCGAGTGTGCCTTCGCGTTGGCCGGGGGCGCCACGGTGATGTCGGGACCCTCGTCGTTCGTGGAGTTCAGCCGCCAGCGGGCGCTGGCACCGGACGGTCGCTGCAAGGCGTTCGGCGCGTCCGCCGATGGCACGGGCTGGGCCGAGGGCGCCGGAATGCTGCTGCTGAGCCGGTTGTCGCAGGCGCGCCGCGCGGGGCTTGCGGTGCTGGCCGTGGTGCGCGGCTCGGCGGTGAACCAGGACGGCGCGAGCAATGGGCTGACCGCGCCGCACGGACCGGCGCAGCAGCGGGTGATCCGGCAGGCGCTCGCGGACGCGGGGCTGGCCCCCGGGGACATCGACGCGGTGGAGGCGCACGGCACCGGCACCCGGCTCGGCGACGTCATCGAGGCGGAGGCGTTCTTCGCGACGTACGGGCGCGAGGCGCGGCAACGTCCCCTTCTGCTGGGCTCGGTGAAGTCGAACATCGGTCACACCCAGGCCGCCGCGGGAGTGGCCGGTGTGATCAAGATGGTGCAGGCGATCCGGCACGGCGTGCTGCCGCGCACACTGCACGCCGACGAGCCGACCCCACGCGTCGACTGGTCCTCGGCGCGCATCGCGCTGCTGACCCGGGCGGTGGAGTGGCCTGCGACGGATCACGTGCGCCGGGTGGGGGTGTCGTCCTTCGGCATCAGCGGCAC
>NZ_MUNF01000631.1 GCF_002154555.1 Streptomyces murinus | reverse complement strand
GGCGGGCGGGGTGCCCGTGAACGGGCCGTACAGCGAGGCGAGTTGACTGGCCGCCGCACCGATCCGCACCCGCGACCAGCTGCCCAACGTCCTTGCCGACGCGTCGAGTTGACACCCTGGGCGGTCCCCCCGCCCAGGGGGTGTCAGCCGGGCCGGGTCACATCTTCGCGCCGAAGTCCTGCGTCCACCAGGGGCCGCCCGCGCCCTTGTGCACGCCGACGCCGATGTTCTTGAAGGCGCAGTTGAGGATGTTGGCGCGGTGCCCGGAGCTGTGCATCCAGGAGTCCATCACGGAGGCCGGGGTCTGCTGGCCCATGGCTATGTTCTCGCCGTACGTCGACCACCGGTAACCCGCGGCGGTGATGCGCTGCCCGGGGTCCACGCCGTCCGGGTTGACGTGGTCGAAGAAGTTCCGCGCGGCCATGTCGTCGGAGTGCGCCTGCGCCGCCTGCTGGAGCTGGGGATCCGCCGTCAGCGCGGAGCAACCGGCGCTCGCGCGCTCCTTGTTGACCAGCGCGATGACCTGGCTGACGGTGTCACCGGCCGGCGCGGGCGCGGTGGTGCGCACCGGGGCCTGCGGGGTGGTCGGGCGCGGCGTCGGCGTGCTCTTCCTCGTCGGGCTCGGACTCGGGCTCCTGGTGGCCTTCTTCTTCGGCTTCTTCGGCTTCTCGGACTTCGAGGCGGACGGCGAGGGTGATGCCGAGGTGGGTACGGCGCTGGGCGCGGAGAGGTCCGCCACGGAGGCGTTCGCGCTCCGCTCGGCGGTGGTGTCACCGCCGAGCGGAGCGCGAA
>NZ_MUNF01000630.1 GCF_002154555.1 Streptomyces murinus | reverse complement strand
GCCCTGTACGCGGCGAGAATCTCGGGCTGGGGGGCGGTGGCCATAGGACGCCTTTCGCAGGTGGCACGGCTGTTCGGCCCCATGCTGCCGCACCGTTGTGAACGGGCGTGACGTGGGGCGCCCTTAGGGGGGCGCCCCCAAGGGCGCCCCCCTAAGGAGAGCTACACACTCACCGCTTCACCCGGCAGGGACAGGTCCATCTCGACCGCCCGCTCCTCGCCGTGGTGCGTCGCCGCGGAAGCGAGCGGCCCATGGCCGTACGCCCGCGCCGCGAGGACGTACGCCCCCTGCGCCGGCACCACAAGCGCATAGCGGCCCGCCTCGTCGGAGACGGCCGCCCCGGCCTGCCGGCCGCGGTGGTCGATCAGCGTCACCTTGGCCCGGGCGACGGGCACTCCGGTCGCGTCCAGCACCCGCCCCCGGAACCCCCGCAGCACCTCCTCCGCCAGCTCCAGCACGGCCTCGTCCTCCTCGCTGCCGGCCCGCAGCCGCACCTGCCGCACCGGGCGGCCCGCCTTCGGCAGGAACAGGGCGAGCACCAGACCCGCCGCCACCGCCCCCGTCGCGATGAGGAACGACACCCGGAACCCGTGCATCGTCGGGATCGCCATACCCCCCACGGTGTGCGCCGTGTTGGCGAGCACCATGCCGACGACGGCGCTCGACACCGACGTACCGATCGACCGCATCAGCGTGTTGAGCCCGTTCGCCGCGCCCGTCTCCGACGCCGGGACCGCGCCGACGATCAGCGCGGGCAGCGAGGAGTACGCGAGCCCGATGCCCGCGCCGAGGATCACGGACGTGACGATCGTCTCCCAGGCCGCCTGCATCAGGCCGAGCCCGCCGCCGTAGCCGATCGCGATGATCAGGAGGCCGATGATCAGGGTGGTCTTCGGGCCGTAGCGGGCGGAGAGACGGGCGTACACCGGCGCGGTGAACATCATCGTCAGGCCCAGCGGCGCCACACACAGACCGGCGACGACCATCGACTGGCCGAGCCCGTACCCGGTGGCCTTCGGCAGCTGGAGCAGCTGGGGCAGGACGAGCGAGACGACGTAGAACGCGACGCCGACCATGATCGACGCCAGGTTGGTGAAGAGCACCGCGGGGCGCGCGGTGGTGCGCAGGTCGACCAGCGGCGCCTTGGCGCGCAGCTCGTACAGGCCCCACAGGAGGAGGACGACGACGGCCGCGACGAACAGGCCGAGGGTCGTCGCCGAGGACCAGCCCCAGTCGCTGCCCTTGGTGATGGGCAGCAGGAGCAGCACCAGACCGGCGGAGAGCCCGAGCGCGCCGGGCAGGTCGAAGGTGCCCGCCGCGCGCATCGGGGACTCGGGGACGGTGAGCAGGGTGAGGGCGATGGCGAGCACACCGAGGCCGGCGGCGCCGTAGAACAGCGCGTGCCAGTTCATGTGCTGGGCGACCAGCGCGGCGGCGGGCAGGGCGAGGCCACCGCCCACGCCTATGGAGGAGCTCATCAGAGCCATCGCGGAGCCGAGCCGTTCGCGCGGCAGCATGTCCCGCATCAGGCCGATGCCGAGGGGGATCGCACCCATGGCGAAGCCCTGGAGGGTACGGCCCACGATCATGACCAGCAGCTGGCTGGTGAGCGCGCTGACCAGCGCGCCGATCACCATCACGGCGAGGCTGGCGATCAGCATGCGCCGCTTGCCGTACAGATCGCCGAGCCGGCCCATGATCGGGGTGGCGACGGCGCCGGACAGCAGGGTCGAGGTGAGCACCCAGGTGGCGTTGCTGGGCGCGGTGTGCAGCAGCAGGGGCAGGTCTTTGATGACCGGCACGAGCAGGGTCTGCATCACCGCGACCACGATGCCGGCGAAGGCGAGCACCGGGACGACGGCCCCGCTCGCCTCGCGCCGCGGTTCGTCGGTCGTCGTGTGGGTCATTGAGGGCGGCCTCCCGTAGACATAAGTGCGGGGTAAACCTCGTATGCACAGGCAACTATTCCGTTGCTTCGGGCCTCTAAAGATTATTTGACCATCCTATGGGTTTCTGAGTCGGCGTCAGGGATGGCCATGTTGTGGAACACGTTCTAGTCTGCGCGCCATGAAGGCCTATGTAGCCGGGGTCGGGATGACCAGGTTCGAGAAGCCCGAGACCCGTGACTGGCAGTACTGGGACATGGTGCGGGAGGCCGGTGGGGCCGCGCTCGCGGACGCCCGGATCGGATACGACGAGGTGGAACAGGTTCCCGTCGGTTACTGCTTCCAGCCCTCGACCGCGGGCCAGCGCGCCGTCTACGAACTGGGGCTCACCGGCATCCCCGTCTACAACGTCAGCAACAACTGCGCGACCGGCGCCACCGCGCTGATGCTCGCCCGCCAACTGGTCGAGGGCTGGAAGCAGTA
>NZ_MUNF01000063.1 GCF_002154555.1 Streptomyces murinus | reverse complement strand
GTACGCGGCGGGCGGCGGGGCGGCCGGGAGTGGCGGTGCGGCGAAGCCGGTGGTGCGGAGTTCACCGTCCGTCGCGCCGAGCGCCGATGACAAGGCGGTCGCGCCGCTCAAGGGCAAGGTCGTGGTCATCGACCCCGGGCACAACGTGGACAACTTCCGGCACACGGCCGAGATCAACCGCCAGGTGGACGTCGGCAACGGCCGCAAGGAGTGCGACACCACCGGTACGTCCACGAACGACGGTTACGCCGAGGCACGGTTCACGCTCGATGTGGCGCACCGGCTGCGCGCGTTGCTGGAGCGGCAGGGTGCCACCGTACGGCTGACCCATGACGAGAAGGGCCCGGACTGGGGGCCCTGCGTTAACGAGCGGGCGGAGATCGGCAACAAGGCGCACGCGGACGCGGCGATCTCGATCCACGCCGACGGTGCGCCGGTGGGCGACCGGGGCTTCCATGTGATCCTGCCGGGCGCCGTGCACGCGGGCGGCGCCGACACCCGGCCGATCGTCGGGCCCTCGCGCGATCTGGGTGAGCGCATCGCGTCGGACTTCCGGCGGGTGACCGGTGAGCCGCCGTCCAACTACATCGGCCACGGCACCGCGCTCGATACCCGCACGGACCTCGGCGGTCTCAATCTGTCAACGGTTCCCAAGGTGTTCATCGAGTGCGGGAACATGCGCGACGACACGGACGCCGCCCTGCTGACCAGCGGCTCCTGGCGGCAGAAGGCCGCGCAGGGGATGTCTGAGGGAATCGTGGAATTCTTGAATAAGTAAGCCAGTGAAACAGCTTACCGAAGCTTCCTTCGAGCATGCTCAGTTTTTCCTCAACCAAGTTGCAGCACCACCCTCTCCATGGTCAACTTGCGTTGACCAAAATAAGGCTCACTCGAAGCCTTCAGTTGTTGCACCATGGGGGGTCTCATGAACTTTCGAAATGCTCGTAGCAGCGCGGCGGTCGCCGCACTGACCATGAGTTTCGTCGGGGTGAACTTCGCAGCTCAAGCCCACTCGGCACCTCTCCACACACCCACGACCCGCGCAGTGACCACCAAGGCATCGAGCGGTTGGATCGCCGAGCGCCTGATCAACGTTCGGTCGCTCGGAACTTCCTGCGGAAAGACGCCCATTGCCGAGGCATCTGGTCGAGGAAAGATGACGCTCCGCATCGACCAGACTGAGTCTGTCAGCACTTCTTTGTCGGCGAACATCAACGTCACCAAGGGTGTAGTCAGCGCGGGCGTTGGATGGGACGTGACGAAATCACGCAGCATAACCGTGAGCGGCTCGAAGGAAGTTCCCAGCGGTAAGTACGGAACCCTGAAAGCCTACGCGAAGTACTCCGGGAAGAAGTTCGACGCCCAGGGAACAAATGGGGGCAGCTGGATGACTGTCGGACACAACCAGACGGCTTACAAGCCAATTGGTGTCTGTTTCAAGTACAGCCAGCGATAGCGGGACGGCTCCGAGTTCTGGGTCGTCGTGAGGAGCCTACCCCGGTGCGCCCTGACGCATGGGATCTCTGAGGGAATCGTGAGTTTCCTGCACGAGTCCCGACTGAGGAGGCAACCGGCCGGACAGCCGGATCTTGCGGACGGTAGGGTCTAGCGACGACGAGACGACTCACGAAGGACCTGAAGTGAACATCCGCTCCCTCACTAGAGGCGACGGCGTGGTGATCGGAGCAGCGGTGTTGCTGTTCATCGCGTCGTTCCTCGACCTCTACTCCTACTCGGCCGCCGGATACTCGGGCAGCCAGGGCGTGTGGGACAACCTCGGGACGGGCCTCGGCACGTACATGGGGGCCGTCATCGGTGCCGTACTGATCGTGCTCAACCGCTGCCTGCCGCAGCCGCGCAAGGTGCTCGGCCTGGATCTCGGCGTGGTGGGCACGGCATTCACGATCCTCTCCGCCTGGACCCTGTTCTGGACGCTCGTGGACGTGCAGAACGGGGTCGACGCGGGCGCCGGGCTCGTGCTCGGTTTCATCGCCGCGCTGGTCCTCGCCGGTGCCGCCGTCGCCGGCCCGCTGGTTCCGGCGCTCCAGGGCGCGCTGGTCCCGGCGCCCAAGCCTCTCGCGCCGAGCCCGTACGGCGCGCAGCCGTCCGCCGGTTACGGCTACCCGGGCGCCCAGGGTGCCCCGCAGCAGCCGTACGGCGCCCAGCCGCAGCAGGGCGGCCAGCCGTACGGATCGCCGCAGCCGGCGCCCGCGGGGGGTGCCGCGCCGCAGCAGGCCGCTCCGGCGGACTTCTCGCCGTTCTGGTTCGCGGTGCCGGTGACCCGTCCGCTGTTCGCGGAGGACGGTTCGCCCGCGCCGATCGCCGAACTGGCGCCGGGCACCTGGTACTTGGCGGTCGAGCAGCGTGGCGCCACGCTGATCGCCCAGACCCAGGACGGCCGTCGCGGCGTGCTCCAGGACACCTCGGGCATCCAGCGCGGCTGAGCAGTCACACCCAGGGCCACGGCCCCTCGCCCTTCCGGGTGGGGGGCCGTTGTCGTACAGTCGCCTCCCTGTCATATAACTGACGATGCGTCAGCAGGAGGGCGTATGCGGCTCGGTCTCGCGCTCGGGTACTGGGGGCGGGGCCCGGACGCCGCCCATGTGCCGCTCGCGCAGGAGGCGGAACGGCTCGGTTACGACTCCGTGTGGACGGCCGAGTCCTGGGGCTCGGACGCCTTCACCCCACTCACCTGGATCGCCGCGCGGACCTCGACGATCAAGCTGGGTACGGCCGTTGCCCAGATGGCGGCGCGCTCCCCGGTCACCACCGCGATGCACGCGCTCACCCTGGACCACCTCTCCGGCGGGCGGATGATGCTGGGGCTCGGGCTGTCCGGGCCGCAGGTGGTGGAGGGCTGGTACGGCCGCCCGTTCCCGGCGTCGCCGCTGACCGCGACCCGGGAGTACGTGGACGTCGTACGGCAGGTGCTGCGCCGCACCGCGCCGGTGTCGCTGGACGGGCGGTTCCATCCGCTGCCGTACCGGGGCCCGGACGGCACCGGGCTGGGCAAGCCGCTCAAGCCGATCACGCATCCGCTGCGGGCCGGGCTCCCCGTGCTGCTCGGTGCGGAAGGGCCCCGGAACGTGGCGCAGACGGTACGGATCGCCGACGGCTGGCTGCCGCTGTACTGGGCGCCGGACCGGCCCGAGGTGTACGGCGACGCGGTGCGGGACCTGCCCGCGGGGTTCCGGGTGGCGCCCATGGTCCGGGTGAAGGTGTGCGACGACGTGGCCGAGGGGCTGCTGCCGGTGAAGGCGATGCTCGGCTTCTACATCGGCGGCATGGGACACGCCTCCCGGAACTTCCACGCCGATCTGATGGCCCGGATGGGATATCCCGAAGCGGCGCGCCGGGTACAGGAGTTGTTCCTGGCGGGGCGGCGCGAGGAGGCGGTGTGCGCCGTGCCGGACGCCTTCGCCGACGAGATCTCACTGGTCGGCCCCCGCGCCCGGATCGCGAAGCGGCTGGAGGCGTGGCGCAGGGGCCCGGTGACCGACCTGCTGGCCCTGTCACCGGACCCCTGCACACTCCGCGTGCTCGCGGAACTGAACTCCTAGGCGCTTCGGGGGACTTACTGGCCGCCGCTGCGGAGCTGGCCCGCCGTCGGCACCTTGTTCTGGACCGGGGCGCCCGCGCCCTTCCCCGCGTCCTTCACATTGTTGATGACGTTGTTGAAGTCGCTCGCCGCGCCGGTGTCACCGTGCCGCAGCTTGGCCGGCAGGTCCTTCAGGTTCTCGATGCTCTTGCTCAGCGGCGCGAGGGCCTTGGAGAGCAGCGGGTCGCCCTTGGCATTGCGCTCGGCGGCCTTCAGCCGGTTGTAGGTGAACAGACCGGCGACACCGGCCTTCACCAGGGCCAGCCTGCGGCCATGGGCACCCTTCTTGAACTTGCCCGCCTTCCACGGCTTGTAGATCCACTCGTAGGTGGCACCGGCCGCGAGGCCCGCGTTCGCCACGAACCTGGTCTTGGCGAACCGCTGCTTCTCGGCGGAAGTGGTGGGGCTGGGCTCGGCCGCGGGCTGGTTCAGTGCCGCGGCGGTGACCGCCGTCTTGGTGTTGGTGTGGGAACCGGCGTTGCTGTTTCCGCAGGCCGTGCCACCGGCCACCAGGGCGCAGCACACGGCCAGCGCCAGGCAGAGACGCCGTATCGGTACAGGCACGAGGTCCTCCCGACGTGTCTTTCCGAGTAGGGAGCTTCCTTCTCCACCGTTACTCCGCACACGTGGTTACGCCACTCGGGGGAAACGCCGGGAGGGACGACGCCGACGACGGACAGGTCAGGTCAGGTCAGGTCAGGTCAGGTCAGGTCAGCAGCAGTCCGGGTCAAGGCCCGCCGGGAGGTGCGTGCCGCCGAAGACCGCGCAGGTCGCCTCGTGCCCGCCGAGCGCGGCGACCGCGAGCAGCAGGGAACCCGCGGTCCAGGTGGTCAGCTCGCGCGGCCAGATCGCCTCGTCGTCGAAGACGTAACCCGTCCAGTACAGACCGGAGTCGGCGTCCCGCAGATGCTGCACGGACGTGAGGATCTCAAGCGCCCGGTCCGACTCCCCCACCGCCCACAGCGCGAGCGCCAGTTCGCAGGACTCGCCGCCGGTCACCCAGGGATTGGGTACGACACAGCGCACCCCGAGGCCCGGTACGACGAACCGGTCCCAGGACTGGGCTATCCGTGCCTCGGCCTCCGCGCCGGTCAGGGCGCCGCCGAGGACGGGGTAGTACCAGTCCATCGAGTAGCGGTCCTTGTCCAGGAACCGCTCCGGGTGCCTGCGGATCGCGTGCCGCAGCGCGCCGGCCGCCAACTCCCAGTCGGGCTGCGCCTCTTCACGCTGCTCGGCGATGGCGAGCGCACAGCGCAGCGCCTGGTGGATGGAGGAGCTGCCGGTGAGCAGGGCGTCCGTGGCCGGCGTCCCGTCCTCGTCGCGCCGCCAGCCGATCTGCCCGCCGGGCTGCTGGAGGCCGAGCACCCACTCCACGGCCGCGTAGACGCAGGGCCACATGCGGTCCAGGAACGTGTCGTCGCCCGTGGACAGGTAGTGGTGCCAGACGCCGACGGCTATGTACGCCACGAAGTTGGACTCGCGGGCGCGGTCGGTGACCTCGTCATGGGCGCCGTCCGCGTAGGCCGCGTACCAGGAGCCGTCCTCGTTCTGGTGCCGGGCGAGCCACCGGTAGGCGCGCTCGGCGGCCTCGTGCTCACCGGCCGCGTCCAGGGCCATCGCGGCCTCGGTGTGGTCCCACGGGTCCAGGTGGTGGCCCCGGAACCACGGGATCGCGCCGTCCTCCCGCTGCACGGAGAGGATGCCGCGTACGGTCGCGGCAGCCTGCTCGGCGGTGAGGACCCCGGGCAGGACGAGGTGTTCTGTCCGGGGGGTGGTCACTGGGCGGCCGCCTCCTCGGCGAGCCGGGGCAGGTGCGGCTTGGTCGCGTAGACCACGAAGCTCTTGCCCATCACCGGGTTGAGGGTGCGCTCGGCGAGCCGGGTGGCCAGCGGCTTCTTCATGATGTCCCAGACCAGGAGCTTGTGGTACGCGCGCACCGGCAGCGCCTTGTCGTTGTCGACGCCGAAGGCGCACTTCAGCCACCAGTAGGGGGCGTGCAGGGCGTGCGCGTGGTGGCTGCCGTACGGCTTCAGACCGGCCTCGCGGACCTTCGCCACCAGCTCGTCCGCCTTGTAGATGCGGATGTGGCCGCCCTCGACCTCGTGATAGGCGTCGGACAGCGCCCAGCAGACCTTCTCCGGGCCGTAGCGGGGCACGGTGACCGCGATCCGGCCGCCGGGGCGCAGCACGCGCACCATCTCGGCGAGCACGCCCTTGTCGTCGGGGATGTGCTCCATCACCTCGGAGATGATCACCACGTCGAACGAGTCGTCCGGGAACGGCAGCGCCAGCGCGTCGCCCTCCATCGCGGTCGCGGTGGCGCCCTCGGGGGCCTCGCCGGCCTCCTTCATCGCCGCGAACCACTTGGTGACCTCGCGGATTTCCTCGGCGTTCTGGTCGAGGGCCACGACCTGGGCGCCGCGCCGGTAACACTCGAACGCGTGCCGGCCGGCTCCGCAGCCGAGGTCCAGGACGCGGTCTCCCGGGGCGATGGGGAACCGGGAGAAGTCGACGGTCAGCACGTGGCCCTGCTTTCGGGATAGACGCTGGTGTCACTCGGAGGGGTCGCGGAGACGGCGACGCCGGCCGAGGCCGCGTCGGCGGCCTCGGCGAGGGCCGCGGTGCGGCCGGGGGTCGGGGGCGCGGAGCGGCGGGGGGCCGCGGCGGAGGCGCCGGGCGCGGAGCGGGCGATGGCCTCGCGGTACCGCGCCACGGTGCCCTGGGCCGCCCGGGCCCAGGTGAAGTTGGCGAGGACCCGTTCGCGGCCCGCCGCGCCGAGCCGGGCACGCAGTTCGGCGTCGCCCAGCAGCCGGCCGAGGCCCGCCGCCAGTGCTCCCGCGTCGCCGGGCGGCACCGCGAGGCAGGTCTCGCCGTCGCGGCCCGCGACCTCGGGGATCGCGCCGCCGGTGGTGGCGAGCAGCGGGGTCCCGGTGGCCATGGCCTCCGCGGCGGGCAGCGAGAACCCCTCGTACAGCGAGGGCACACAGGCGACCTCGGCGGAGCGGATCAAGTCGACCAGTTCGGCGTCCGAGATGCCCTTGACGAACTCGACGGCGCCGTCCAGGCCGTACCGTTCGATCGCCTGGGCGACCGGCCCCTCCTCGGGGCGCTTGCCGACGACGACGAGATGCGCGGCCGGGTGCTCGGTGCGCACCTTGGCCAGCGCCTCCACGAGGAACACCAGCCCCTTGAGCGGCACATCGGCACTGGAGGTGGTGACGATCCGCCCCGGTACCTCGGGCACCGCCGGATTCGGCGCGAACAGATCGGTGTCGGCGCCGATATGGACCACGTGGATACGGTCCTGCCGCACCCCGAGATGGTCGACGATCTCCTGCCGGGAGCTGCCGGAGACGGTGAGCACCGAGGGCAGCCGGCGCGCGACCCGCTTCTGCATCCGGGTGAAGGCGTACCAGCGGCGCACCGAGTACCGGCGCTGCCGGCCCTCGGCCGCGTCCAGCTCCAGCTGCCGGTCCACGGTGATGGGGTGGTGGATGGTGGTGACCAGCGGCGCGCCGATGTCGCCGAGGAGGCCGTAGCCGAGGGTCTGGTTGTCGTGGACGACGTCGAAGTCGCCGCGCCGGGCCCGCAGCATCCGGCGGGCGCGCAGCGAGAAGGTGAGCGGCTCGGGGAAGCCGCCGGTCCACATCGTGCCCACTTCCAGGGCGTCGATCCAGTCCCGGTACTCGCCGCGGCCGGGGGTGCGGAAGGGGTCGGGCTGGCGGTAGAGGTCGAGGCTCGGCAGCTCGGTCAGGGTGAGCGCGGGGTAGCCCTCGTCGAGCACGGGGTAGGGCTGGGAGCCGATGACCTCGACGCGGTGTCCGAGGCGGGCCAGCTCGCGCGAGAGGTGCCGTACGTAGACGCCCTGCCCGCCGCAGAACGGGTTGCCTTTATAGGTGAGGAGCGCGATGTCGAGCGGTCGCTCTCCGTCGGCGGCGAAGTCCTCACGGGCACCCGCTTCCCGGGCCTCGGCGGTCACTCTGTGCCCCCTTCTGCCTGCACTGTCCCGCGAGACTACGACGGGACGCTAATCTAGAACAAGTTTCAGACTTGATCGTTCAAGAGCCTCTGAATCTACCGGCAGGTAGGGGTGCTGTGAGCAGTGGATCAGGTGATTCACGCCACGGCGCGCGGTCCTGCCATGCTGTCTGATCACGTGCCCTACCGACACCCTCACCGATTGTCACGGAACGGGACCCATGCCTGCGGAAGCCAGTACGTCGCGCCCTCCCTCGCCGCCCCTCACGGAGCGTCAGGAAGCCCGCCGTCGCCGGATCCTGCACGCGAGCGCGCAGCTGGCGGGCCGGGGTGGGTTCGACGCGGTGCAGATGCGCGAGGTGGCCGAGTCCTCCCAGGTGGCTCTGGGCACGCTGTACCGGTACTTCCCGTCCAAGGTGCATCTGCTGGTGGCCACCATGCAGGACCAGCTGGAGCGGATGCACGGCACCCTGCGCCGCAAGCCGCCCGCCGGTGACACCGCGGCCGAGCGGGTCGCCGAGACCCTGATGCGGGCCTTCCGGGCGCTGCAGCGCGAGCCGCATCTGGCCGACGCCATGGTCCGCGCGCTGACCTTCGCGGACCGCAGTGTCAGCCCCGAGGTGGACCAGGTGTCCCGGCAGACCACGGCGATCATCCTGGACGCGATGGGCCTGGACGACCCGAGCCCCGAGCAGCTCTCCGCCGTCCGGGTCATCGAGCACACCTGGCACTCGGCCCTCATCACCTGGCTCTCCGGCCGTGCCTCCATCGCCCAGGTGAAGATCGACATCGAGACGGTCTGCCGGCTGATCGACCTGACCGCCCCGAAGGAGTAGCACGGGGCCCGCTCACTCCTCGGGCGGGAACACCGGCTCCCCGCTGCCCCGCAGGGTGATCGAGATGGCCTCCGCGGGGCAGGTCTCGGCCGCGGTGAGGACGGGTTCGGCGGCGTCGGTGTCCGGCTCCGTCGGACGGGACCGGCGGGCGGAGTCGAGGCGGAAGTGCTCCGGCGCGTGGTGCAGGCACTGGCCCGAGCCGACACACAGGGAGCGGTCGACCTCGATGTGCCAGCGGTCGGCCATGGCTCACGCCCCCGCCGGGAGGTGGATCATCTTGTGCTCCAGATAGGCGCCGTACCCCTCGGGCCCGAACTCCCGCCCGATCCCGGAGTTCTTGTAGCCGCCGAAGGGGCCCAGCATGTCCAGGCTGAAGGTGTTGACGCTGTAGGTGCCGGTGCGCACCCGGCGGGCGACCTCGATGCCGCGCTCGACGTCGGCGGTCCACACACTGCCGGAGAGGCCGTACTCGGAGTCGTCGGCGATCCGTACGGCCTCCCGCTCGTCGCCGTACGGCAGCAGGCAGACGACCGGCCCGAAGATCTCCTCGCGGGCGATCCGCATGGCGTTGTCGACGCCTCCGAAGAGGGTCGGCTCGACGTACCAGCCGCGCTCGAGACCTGCCGGACGGCCGCCGCCGGCGAGGACTTTGGCGCCCTCCTCCTGGCCGACGCGGATGTAGTCGAGGCTGCGCGCCCGCTGGCGGCGGGCGACCAGCGGGCCGACCTGGGTGGCGGGGTCCAGCGGGTCGCCGACCACGAGATCGGCCGCGGCGCGGGCGAAGGCGTCGGCGAACTCGTCGTAGCGGGCGCGCGGCACGAGGATGCGGGTCTGGGCCACACAGGCCTGCCCGTTGTTCATCCAGGCCGCCGGTACGATCCCCGCGACCGCCGTCGCGAGATCCGCGTCCGGCAGCACGATCGCCGCCGACTTGCCGCCCAACTCCAGCGTGACCCGGGTGAGTTGTCGGGCCGCGACCGCCATCACCCGCCTGCCGGCCGCGAGGGACCCGGTGAAGGACACCTTGTCCAGGCCGGGATGCCCGACCAGGTACTCGCTGACCTCCCGGTCGGCGGGCAGGATGGACAGGACCCCCTCGGGCAGCCCGGCCGCACGGGCGATCTCGCCGAGCAGATAGGCGTCCAGCGGGGATTCCGGGGAGGGTTTGAGTACGACGGTGCAGCCGGTCAGCAGCGCGGGCGCGAGCTTGGCGGCGGCGACGAACTGGGGCACGTTCCACGGCACCACGGCCGCCACCACCCCGACCGGCTCCCGGCGCACCAGCAGCGGCCCGAGGGCGCCGTCGCGCCGCTCCTCGTACACGTACTCCCGGGCCACGCGGATCGCCGAGTCCCACACCATCATCGCGCCGAGCGCCTGGGCGAGGACGCTCCAGGAGTACGGGGAGCCGTTCTCGGCGGAGATCACCCGGGCGATCTCCTCGTGCCGGGCGGCGATGCCGTCCTTGATCCGGGTGACGACGCCGATCCGCTCCTCGGGGGTCATGCGCGGCCAGGGTCCCTCGTCGAAGGCCCGACGGGCCGCGGCCACCGCCCGGTCCACGTCCGCGCGCGAGGCGTGCGGGACCCGGCCGATGACCTCCTCGGTGTGCGGGGAGATCACCTCGATGACGTCCTCGCCCAGCGGCTCGGTCAACTCCCCGCCGATGTAGAGCTGTCCGTGTTCCACGAGCCCGGTCATGGCTGCCTCCCAGCGCGCCGCCTGCCGCACACTACTTTCTGACGATGCATCAGAACTGATATCAGTTCCAGTAATAGTGGGCAATGGTCGGGTCGGAGACCGGCGGGCGAAGGGGCGGACCATGGCGCGGACGTTCGATCACGGCGGGGGCGTGCGGTCGATCCGGGTGCCCATCCCGGACAACCCGCTCGGCTACACGCTGGTGTACGTGGTGGACACCGACCGGGGGCCGGTGCTCGTCGACACCGGCTGGGACGACCCCGGATCCTGGGACGTCCTGGTGGCGGGCCTCGACGCCTGCGGCACCGGGGTGTCGGAGGTGACCGGGGTGGTCGTCACCCATCACCACCCGGACCACCACGGGCTGTGCGGGCGGGTGCGCGAGGCGTCCGGGGCGTGGGTGGCGATGCACGCGGCGGACGCGGCGATCGTGCGCAGGACCCGCGAGGCGCGGCCCGAGCGGTGGTACGCGTACATGGCCGCCAAGCTGACGGCGGCGGGGGCGCCGCGGGAGCAGGTGGCGCCGCTGCGGGCAGCCGCGGCGGGCGGCCGGGAGCTGCCCCGGTTCTCCCCCGCGCCGCCGGACCGGGAGATCGTCCCCGGCGAACTCCTCGATCTGCCGGGCCGCCGGCTGCGCGCGATCTGGACCCCGGGGCACACCCCCGGCCATGTCTGTCTGCACCTGGAGGAGGAGCATCCGGGTGAACTCCCGGGCCGGGGCCGTCTGTTCAGCGGCGACCACATGCTCCCCGGGATCACCCCGCACATCGGCCTGTACGAGGATCCCGACGACGCGACCGTGACCGATCCGCTCGGCGACTACCTCGACTCCCTGGAGCGGGTCGGCCGTCTCGGTCCCGCCGAGGTGCTGCCCGCGCACCGGCACGCCTTCACCGACGCGCTCGCGCGGGTACGGGAGTTGCTGGACCACCACGAGGAGCGGCTGCGGGGCCTCCTCGCCCTGCTTGCCGTCCCGCTCACCCCCTGGCAGCTGGCCGAGCGGATGCGCTGGAACCGGCCCTGGGCCGACATCCCGCCCGCCTCCCGCACCATCGCCGTCTCGGAGGCCGAGTCCCATCTGCGCCACCTCCACAAGCAGGGCCGGGTGGAGCCGGTGCCGGGGAGTGACCCGGTGAGGTACGCGGCGGTGTGAATTCCCTTCGCGACCGGGGCTCTTGGGCTGGTACAAGTGGCCCCCGCCCGGGGCCGGGCGGCGCTGCGGGAGTACTTCGGCGGGCGCCCCGCCGACCGGCTCTCCCGGCGGCTGATGTCCAACGTCCTGGTCACGGCCGTCTCCCCGCAGGCGGCGACGGCGGTGTCGTACTTCTCCACCCACCGCGTCGACGGCTACACCGGCGGCCTGGTGCCCGCCGGGCCGCCGGTGCAGATCGGGCACTACGCGGACCGGTTCCGCCGCACCGGCGGGCGCTGGCTGCTCGCCTCCCGGGTGCTCCACCTGCCCTTCGGCGGCCCTACACCCAGGGTTTGAGGCCGGACAGGAAGTCCCGTTCGGCGGCCGTCAGCGGGGGGCCCGACAGGGCGGGCAGCGGGGACCCGGTGAGCGCGTGCAGCAGGGCGTCGGGGCGGAAGAGGCGGGCGGGCGAGGTGCGCAGGGTGGTGACGTCCCAGAGAGCGGAGGCCGCGGCGTAGGAGCCGGTGGCGGCGTGGTTCAGGCGCCGGGAGTAGGCGGCGGCCAGCCGGTCCCCGAGCGTCGGACGGGCGCCCTCCACCCCCGGGTAGAGGACATCGGTACTGACGGCCGCCGTCCACGCGCCCCGGGCCGCACGGGCCACCGTCCGCTGCACCCGCCGGGCAAGACCCGGCGCCTCGATGCCGTGCTCGCGCACCGCCTGCGCCAGCGCGCGGGCGCCGAGCGCGGCGGCGGACATGCCCTGCCCGTAGATCGGGTTGAAGGTGGCCGCCGCGTCCCCGATCGCCACCAGGCGCTCCGGCCACCGGCGCGCGTCCTCCAGATACCGGCGGGAGTTGCTGGTGCTGCGGCTGACATGCACCGGGCCGAGCGGCTCGGCGGCCTCGATCAGCCGGCCCACCAGGGGGCTCGGCAGGTTCAGCGCGTAGGCGAGGAAGGCGTCCGGGTCCTTCGGGGGCTCGCTGCCCCGCATCCCGCCGAGGCTGACCATCCATCTGCCGTCCTCGATCGGCACGATCATGCCGCTGCGGCCGGGCCGCCCGCTCCAGGGGTCGGCCTGCACCAGGGTCATCGGCCAGTCCGGGGCGCCGGGCGGGACGCGGTAGACGCGGGTGGCGTTGGCCAGGCCGCTGTCGACATGGCGCTCGCGGATGCCGCCCACGCCGAGGACGTCGAGCCAGGGCAGCAGCCGGGTGCCCCGGCCGCTCGCGTCCACCACCCAGTCGGCGTCCAGGTCCTCGGGCGGGCCGCCGTCGGCGCCGGCCAGTCGTACGCCGGTCACCCGGCGGGCGCTGCCGCGCAGCCCGCTCACCCGGGCGCGGCGCACCGTGATCTGCGGGTTCGTCTCCAGCACCGCCCGGCGCACGCCCCATTCGAGGAGCGGCCTGCTCGCGGTCATGGTGATGAAGGTGCGGTGCCGCCAGCGCCGGAACCAGCCCGTCGGGGCGAGCGCCAGCAGGTCCGAGCTCAGCGCCGTCTCCCTGGCGCCGGCCGCCACCAGCCGCCCCCGCAGGTCGGCTCCGGGGAGCAGTTCCTCCATCACCGCCATGCCGCCGGGCATCAGCAGATGGGCGTGCCGGGACTGGGGCACTCCCCTGCGGTGCGCGGGTGCCTCGGGCAGCTCGTCGTGGTCAAGTACGACGACCTCGGCCACGGCGGGCGCGAGCGCGGCGGCGGCGAGCAGACCGGCCGGTCCGGCCCCGATGACAACGGCTCTTCGTGCGTTCACGGTTCCCCATTCTTCTGGTGAGACGTCCCGGTGGGACGCCCGGTGACACGTGCGCATGGATATCGTCCCGGCCCCCGCGCCGGGGCGGACGGGTGCCTCGGCCCGGGCCCGCTCAGCTGCGGGCGGTCCGTGCCGTGCCCTCCCGGGCCGCGCTGACGACCGGCGATCCGGCCAACGCCCTGGCCAGCCGCACCAGTTCACCGGTGTCGGAGAAGAGCGCGGTGTGCAGCCGGGAGCCGCTCTCCGGCTCGGGGCTCTCCGGGGGCCGCGGCCGCCCCGCCTGGTGGGCGGCGTCCACGACCATCGCGGCGGCCGCGATGAAGTGCGCCTCGCCCGGCGGGCTGCCCTGGCCGCGGGCCTGCCGGTACGCCGTCTCGCGCACCCGGCCGTCGCAGCGGGACTGGAGGGCGAGCAGCGCGTCGAGGATGCGCAGCTCGCGGTAGTACAGCCGACCGCGCGGCAACTGCCAGCGCGGCGGGGCGGGTTTGGACGCGGTCGGCACATGCCGCAGCTCCGCCCACAGGGGGCGCAGCGCCCGGTAGTCCCAGATGCTGCGCCACTGGGCGAGGGTCGCGGGCAGCAGCCGGGGCAGCACGAAGCCCGCCGCGCACAGCAGGGCGCCCAGCGCGGCGGCGCGCGGGGCGACGCCGGTGGACAGCCGGTCCAGGTCGTACCCCGCCCAACGGGCCACGACCGCCGTCGACTTGGCGCCCTCGAAGCCGAGCACGTCCACGGCCAGGCCGGCCATGATGAGCCGCAGCCCGGTCCGCAGGATCCCGGTCACCTCCCGGGACCAGCGCAGACACACATAGATGGTGATCAGCGCGCAGGCGCCGTGCCCGAACAGGTACAGCACGATCATCTCGCGCATGTACGGCGTGTTCGCGTAGTAGGTGTCGAGGTCCCGCAGCCGTTCGACGGGCGCGTGGGCGAGCGCGAACAGGGTGATGACGGCGATGATCAGCAGGCTGTACACGGTGGCGACCCGCACCACCTGGCTCCGTACCCGGTCGGCGGGTCCTCCGCGCCAGTTGATCAGCAGGATCAGCAGGGAGGCGCTGTAGGCGGAGATGACGCTGTAGGTCATCGGGGCGCCGAAGTTGGGGACATGGGTGAGGTCGTTGACCGCGCCCAGGGTGACGGGGGCCGAGCAGAAGAAGCAGAGCCCGCCGAGGAAGATCGACACACAGGTGGAGGCGGTCAGCGGGTCCCGCAGGGCGAGGCGCGGCCGGCGGAAGATCAGCAGGGCGGTCACGGTGAACAGGCTCGCCACCGTGTACACGATCAGGCTCATGGTGCGGCGGGCCCCCTCAGCACACGGCCAGGGCGCGGTCGCCGCTGTCCTCGGCGAGGGCGTCGGAGACACGCAGCAGCACCGGGAGGTCGGGCCGGTCGGCGAGCGGTACGACCGCCTCCGCCCGCTCCTCGTGCGGCGCCCGGACGGCGGCGGCGATGACGGCGGCCCACGCGGCGGCCTCCGCCTGCTGCGGGTCGGCGCCGGCCCGGGCCCGCTCGGCGTACGTCTGCCGGAACAGGCTCTCGTCCAAGTGGCGCCCCAGATAGTGCAGTCCGTTGTAGATGGAGCTCTGCCGCCAGGTCAGCCAGCGGGTCGCGGAGGGCCACAGCGGGCGCGGCGCGCGCAGACTCTCGCGGGTGAGCGGCCCGGTCAGGGTCCGCTCCAGCGGCCCGAGGCGGACGTACGCCCGCCAGCAGCGCGCCCGGACGGCCAGGAAGGGGGCGAACAGCGGGATCACGATGCCGATGACGGTGATCGCGGCCCCGAGTCCGGCGCAGGCCGCCGGGAAGGTCGTGGCGAGCACGGACCAGTCCCGGCCGCCCCAACGGGCGCCCACGGCGAGGAGTTTGGCCACGCTGTAGCCGCAGCCGACGAGGTTCCCGGCGCCCATCATCACCAGGCCCGCGCGCAGCGAGCCGCGCAACTGCCGGGCCCAGGACAGGGATCGGCACGCGGTGACGACGACGGCGGTCAGATGCGCGCCGAGGTAGAGGACGATCATCTCGGCGATGTACGGCGTGGTGGCGTAGTACGTGTCGAAGTCCGTACGGCGCTCCACGGCCGCGTCGCCGAGGACGAACAGGGCGGCGATGCCCGCGAGTACGGCGGTGTAGCCGAGGGTCCAGCGGCGGATCGCGCGTCCGGTGCCGGGGCCGCCGCGCCAGCGCATGACGAGCGCGAGGGAGGCGGCGCCGTACGCGGTGACGGTCCCGTACGTCAGCGGGGCGGCGAGGTTGGGCACACCGCTGGCGCCGTTGACGAAGCCGACCGTGCCGGGGGCGCCGAGCAGGAAGCACAGCGAGGACAGGGCCAGCACGGCGCTGAGGGTGAGCAGGAAGGGGTCCCGCCAACGGCGCGCCAGATCGGGCGCCTTGGTCAGCAGCCCGAGCCAGAGCAGCCCGCAGCTGGTGTAGTTGATCAGGTCGCTCATCTGGCCCCGCGGTAGTTGAGGGCCGCGCCGATGCGTCCGGCGAGGTCGTCGTGGCCGGAGGTGTGCGCCGCGTACACAGACTCGGGGGAGGCTTTCAGCCAGGGCCGCAGCCGGTCGCCGATCAGCATGCCGAAGAGGTCGGCGCGCTGCTCCGCGGCCTCCAGGAAACGGGTGCGGGCGGCGGTCGCCACGGTGCCGTCGGTGCCGGCGGGCGCGGGGGCGGCCTCGGTGTGCGCGGCGCGGTGCGCGGGGTCGTCGTCGGCCATGTGCCACAGCTCGTGGCCCAGGATCACGAGCTTCATCCAGGGCGGGGCGTCGGCCTCGATCACGATGTCGTCGCGGCCGGCGCGCTCGATCCACAGTCCGGTCGCGGAGGTCCCCGGCGGAAAGTTCGCCTGATGGACGACGATGGGGCGACCGCGCCAGCGGATCGCGGACTCGACCAGGGCGGCCAGCAGATCGCCGGGGTCGGCGGGGATCGACACGCGCAGGGGGTCGATCAGCTCGTTGGCGAACCGGCGCATTTTCCTGGTTGTCCGCACCATTCCCCCGGAGGCTGCGAGCGGTCACGTCTGATCGCAATATGCCAACTCCGCGCCGCTCGGGCCACCTTCACCCGCGGTACCCGGCCGACACAAACGCGACATGCCATGCCAATGGGACATTGCCCGCCCCGTCCGCTGGCCGAAACAGCCACTCCGCACTCCGGTGCGGCACCCCTGCTTTCAGCCAACACGAAAGTGCCCTTAGGCCAGTTGCGCCATGTGCCGCACCAACTCCCCCGCCTCTCCCAGCGATTCCGTCTCCTCCGCGCTCATCGTCGGGTTCCCCGCCCTGCGCCGCAGCGCCTCCCCGACCCCTTCCTCGGTGAGCCGGGAGGGGTCGGCGAGCAGCGCTCCGAGCAGCGCGCGGGCCGGCCCGGCGAGACCGGTGGACCCCACGGCGACCTGGGCGAGGATCACCGCGGACATGCCCCAGTCCAGGGCCGGGCTCCCGTCCTCCGCGTTGGACCAGTCGATGACGCGGGGTCCGTCCGGGGTGAGCATCACGTTGTCGGGGTGCAGATCCAGGTGCAGCACCCGCGCCCCGGGGTCGGCCGGGTCGCGCCCGGGCAGGGCGTGCAGCCGGCGCAGCAGCCCGGCGAGCAGCGCGCCCGCCTCCGCCGGACCCACCCGGCCCTCGACGAGGGCGGCGAGCAGGGTCGGGCCGGACAGCCGCTCCAGGACCAGCTCGGTGCGCGAGCGGGTGGGGCGGACCCGGGGCGCCGGGTAGCCGAGCCGTCGTACGTACGTCATCACGGCCGCCTCGGCCGCCGCGTCCCCCCAGCCCTGGCGGTCACGGCGCAGCACCCACGCGGTGTCGATCTCGTAGACGTCGGCCGTACGGCCCGAGCCGAGGAGCTTTCCCGGTGTTGTCATGGCCGTGACCCTAATCACCGTCACGGTGTGCTCACGGGCACTCGTCGGGTCCCCTGGGGCTGCCGGTAAAGTGGCGGGGTCGTCATCACACCCGTACGGGGGGAAGCCGGTGCAATTCCGGCGCTGACCCTTCCCCAATCCTCGGCTTCGCTCGGATCGGGGAGGCCCCAATCCGTGAGCCATTCCGCACAGGAACCGGTGAGCCGGAACGCCCCGGGGCGGACGTGACCGGCTCGCGTGCGTCGGTGCCTTCGCCGCGCACGGCACCGTCGAGGTATACGGAGTCGAGCCGCCCGGGTCCCCTCCCGTGCGCTGCCCGGCTCCCCGCAGGGAGAGGCAGTCGCCGACCATGAACGTCCGCCGCAATGCCGCGGCTCTCGCCGCCATAGGCGTGCTGGCAGCCGCCGCACCCGCCGTGGCCGCCGGCCCGTCCCCTTCTCCCAAGGCATCGGTCCCGTCCGGTCTCTACGGCACGTCGGACCCCACCTACGACGGTGTGTGGCGCCAGTCGCTCACCCTCGTCGCCCAGCGCACCCTCGGCTACCGCCCGGCCACCGCCGCCGTCGACTGGCTCACCGGCCAGCAGTGCGCGAACGGCTCCTTCGCCGCCTTCCGCGCCGCCCCCGCCGCGTCCTGCGACGCCAAGACCATGGTGGACACCAACAGCACGGCCGCCGCGGTCCAGGCCCTGCACGCGACCGGCGGCCATGACGCCGCCGTCACCAAGGCCGTGGACTGGCTGAAGTCCGTGCAGAACAAGGACGGCGGCTGGGGCTACAACCCCGGCAGCCCCAGCGACACCAACTCCACCTCCGTCGTCGTCGGCGCGCTCGCCGCGACCGGCGCCGACCCGGCGGGTGTCCGCAAGGACGGCAAGTCCCCGTACGACGCGCTGGCCACCTGGTCCATCCCCTGCGACCAGGACGGCGGCGGCGCGCTGGCCTACCAGCCGGACAAGAAGGGCAAGCTGGCCGCCAACGCCGACGCCACCGCCGCCGGGGTGACCGCCGCGCTCAGCAAGGGCTTCGTGGCACAGACCGGCAAGGCACCCGCCGCGGACGCCTGTGCCAAGGCCGGCCACCCCACCCCGGCGCAGATCGCCGACAACGGCGGCGCGTACCTGGCGGCCGCGGTCGCCAAGAGCGGCCATCTGATGTCCGTGATGCCCGGCGCCACGGACCAGCCCGACTACGGCAACACCGCCGACACCGTCGTCGCCCTCGCCGCGGACGGACGCACCGCGGCGGCGAAGAAGGCGTACGCCTTCCTGGAGAAGAGCGCGGGTCCCTGGGCCGCCCAGACCGGCCCCGCGGCGTACGCCCAGCTGATCCTCGCCGCGCACGCCGTCGGCGCCCAGCCCGGCGACTTCGGCGGCACCAGCCTCGTCACCTCCCTCAACGCCCTCGGCCCCGAGCCGCGGATGCAGGCCGCCGCCGACAAGCAGGCCAAGGCGTCCGACGGCAGCTCGCACGCCGGGGTCTGGTGGAGCGTCGGCATCTGCCTCGTCGCGGGCATCGGCATCGGCTTCCTGCTCAGCACCCGCAAGAAGCAGCAGTCGTGACCGCCGTCCGCCGTGCCGTGCCGGTGCTGCTGGCCG
>NZ_MUNF01000629.1 GCF_002154555.1 Streptomyces murinus | reverse complement strand
GGACCTGGGCGATGGTCCGCGTACAGCCGGCCGAGGAGTTCGTCGCGGACCATCGCCCAGGTCCAGTCGACCTGCTGGTCCCGCCGCTTGGCGGCGAGCCGGCCCGTGGAGTCCAGCAGGGTGCGATGCTGCTCCAGCCGTTCCCACACCGTGCCGAGGCCCGTGGCCTCCCGCGCGCTGCAATGCAGCACCGGCGGGGTCCAGAACGCGTCCTTGCCGTGCATCAGCCGCAGCGCGCCCGCGAGCTCCCGTGCCGCCGCCCGCGCGTCCCGCTCGTGCGGACCGTCCGCCTTGTTGACGGCGATCACGTCGGCCAGCTCCAGGACGCCCTTCTTGATGCCCTGCAACTGGTCGCCGGTGCGGGCCAGGGTGAGCAGCAGGAACGTGTCGACCATGTCGGCGACCGCGGTCTCCGACTGCCCGACGCCGACGGTCTCCACGAGGATCACGTCGTAGCCCGCCGCCTCCATCACCACCATCGACTCCCGGGTGGCCTTCGTGACCCCGCCCAGCGTGCCCGCGCTGGGGGAGGGCCGTACGAAGGCCGCCGGGTCGACCGACAGCCGTTCCATCCGCGTCTTGTCGCCGAGGATGGAGCCGCCGGTACGGGTCGAGGAGGGGTCGACGGCGAGGACCGCGACCCGGTGGCCCAGCGAGGTCAGCATGGTGCCGAACGCGTCGATGAACGTCGACTTGCCGACCCCCGGCACCCCGCTGATGCCGATCCGCCGCGCCCGGCCGCCGTGCGGCAGCAGCCGGGTCAGCAGTTCCTGCGCCAGCACCCGGTGCTGCGGCCGGGTGGACTCGACGAGCGTGATGGCACGGGCCACCAGAGCCCGCTTCCCGTCGAGCACACCCTTCACATACGTGTCGAGATCGATCGGGGCCATCGCGGCCCTACAGCTCGTGGCCGAGGTCGGCCGCCAGGCGCTGGACCAGGTCGTACGCCGCGTCCGGGATCACCGTCCCGGGCGGGAACACGGCCGTGGCGCCCATCTCCAGCAGCGTGGGCACGTCCTGCGGCGGGATCACGCCGCCGACCACGATCATGATGTCCTCGCGGCCCTCCTCCGCCAGCTTCTCGCGCAGCGCCGGTACGAGGGTGAGGTGCCCCGCGGCCAGCGAGGACACGCCGACCACGTGCACATCCGCCTCGACCGCCTGCCGGGCGACCTCGTCCGGCGTCTGGAACAGCGGGCCGACGTCGACGTCGAAGCCGAGGTCGGCGAACGCGGTCGCGATCACCTTCTGGCCGCGGTCATGGCCGTCCTGGCCCATCTTGGCCACCAGGATGCGCGGCCTGCGCCCCTCCGCCTCCTCGAAGGCGTCCACCAGGGCGCGGGTGCGGTCCACGGACGGGGACTCGCCTGCTTCGTTGCGGTACACACCGGAGATCGTACGGATCTGGCCGGCGTGCCGGCCGTACACCTTCTCCAGGGCGTCGGAGATCTCGCCGACGGTCGCCTTGGCGCGGGCCGCCCGCACCGCCAGCTCCAGCAGGTTCTCGGTGCCCTCGGCGGCCCGGGTGAGCGCGTCCAGCGCGTCCCGGCACGCCTGCTCGTCCCGCTCCGCGCGCAGCCGGCGCAGCTTCTCGATCTGCTGGGTGCGCACCGAGGAGTTGTCGACCTTGAGGACGTCGATCTGCTCGTCGCTGTCGACGCGGTACTTGTTGACGCCGATCACCGGCTGGCGCCCGGAGTCGATGCGGGCCTGGACCCGGGCCGCCGCCTCCTCCACGCGCAGCTTGGGGATGCCGGCGTCGATGGCCTGCGCCATGCCGCCCGCCTGCTCCACCTCCTGGATGTGCGCCCAGGCCCGGCGGGCGAGGTCGTACGTCAGCCGCTCCACGTAGGCACTGCCGCCCCACGGGTCGATGGTCCGGGTGGTGCCCGACTCCTGCTGGAGGAGCAGCTGGGTGTTGCGGGCGATGCGCGCCGAGAAGTCGGTGGGCAGCGCGAGCGCCTCGTCCAGCGCGTTGGTGTGCAGCGACTGGGTGTGGCCCTGGGTCGCGGCCATCGCCTCCACACAGGTGCGCGTGACGTTGTTGAACACGTCCTGCGCGGTCAGCGACCAGCCCGAGGTCTGCGAATGGGTGCGCAGCGAAAGGGACTTGGCGTTCTTCGGCTCGAACTGCGCGACCAGCTTGGACCACAGCAGCCGGGCCGCCCTGAGCTTGGCGACCTCCATGAAGAAGTTCATGCCGATCGCCCAGAAGAACGACAGGCGCGGCGCGAACGCGTCCACGTCCAGGCCGGCTTCGCGCCCCGCGCGGATGTACTCCACACCGTCCGCGAGGGTGTACGCCAGCTCCAGATCGGCCGTCGCACCCGCCTCCTGGATGTGATAGCCGGAGATGGAGATGGAGTTGTAGCGCGGCATCCGCTGCGAGGTGTACGCGAAGATGTCGGAGATGATCCGCATCGACGGCTTCGGCGGATAGATGTAGGTGTTGCGGACCATGAACTCCTTGAGGATGTCGTTCTGGATGGTCCCGGCCAACTTCTCGGGCGGTACGCCCTGTTCCTCCGCCGCCACGATGTACAGCGCCAGCACCGGCAGCACGGCGCCGTTCATCGTCATCGACACGGTCATCCGGTCGAGCGGGATCCCGTCGAACAGCTGCCGCATGTCGTAGATCGAGTCGATCGCCACGCCCGCCATGCCGACGTCGCCGGTCACCCGCGGGTGGTCGCTGTCGTAACCGCGGTGCGTGGGCAGGTCGAAGGCGACCGACAGGCCCTTCTGGCCGGCCGCGAGGTTGCGCCGGTAGAAGGCGTTGGACTCCTCGGCGGTGGAGAAGCCCGCGTACTGGCGGATCGTCCAGGGCTGGTTGACGTACATCGTCGGGTAGGGGCCGCGCAGATACGGCGCCATGCCCGGGTAGGTGCCCAGGAAGTCCAGACCCTCCAGGTCACGCCCGGTGTACAGCGGCTTGACCCCGATGCCCTCCGGGGTCTCCCACAGCGGCTCGGCGCCGCCGGTGGCCTGCTTGACGGCCGCCTGCCACTCCTCGGCGCTGCCGCCGGCCACCGGGGTCCCCAGCTCGATGCCGGAGAAGTCGGGGATTCCCATCAGGACACTCCCATGCGGTCGAGAGTCGCGGACAGCACATCGACGGCGTCGCAGCCCGCGAAGACGTGACGGTCGACGCCGGCGTACTCGCCCCGGCCCGCCAGGAACACCTGCCGGGCGCCCGCGGCGCGCAGTGCCGCTGCGGTCTCCTCGGCCCGTTCGGCGTACGTCGCGTCGCTGGAGCACAGCACGGCCTCGGTGGCGCCGCTGTCCTCGAAGGTTCCCTCGGTGACCGGCTCGATGCCGCCGGCCTGGAACAGATTGGCGGCGAAGGAGGCCCGCGCGGTGTACTCGGCGGCCGAGCCGAGCGTGGCCAGGAAGATCCGCGGCCGGGCGCCGGTCGCCGCGAGATGGGCGTCGGAGCGGGCCCGCAGCTCCTCGAACGCCTCGTCCCGGCGCACCCGGGGCAGCCCGCCGGACGGCGCCTTGGGCGCGGGCTCGCGCTCCACCGGCTTCTCGGCCAGCAGCGGGAACTCGCTGACACCGGTGATGGGTTCGCGCCGTTTGGCGAGCTTCTTGGAGCGCTCCGCCCAGGTCGTCGCGAGGTCGGTGCGCAGCCGTCCGGAGCGCAGCACGGCCGCCTGGCCGCCGTCGCGCTCGATGGTCCGGAAGAACTCCCAGCCCGCCTCGGCGAGTTCGTCGGTCAGCCGCTCCACGTACCAGGAGCCGCCCGCCGGGTCGATGACGCGCGCGAGGTACGACTCCTCGATCAGGATCGTGGAGGTGTTGCGGGCGATGCGCCGGGCGAACGCGTCCGGCAGGCCGAGCGCGTGGTCGAACGGCAGCACCGTCACGGAGTCGGCGCCGCCCACCCCGGCGGCGAGCGTCGCGATCGTGGTGCGCAGCATGTTCACCCACGGGTCACGGCGGGACATCATCACCGGCGACGTCACCACGTGCTGCGTCTGGGCGCCGGGCGCCCCGCTGACCTCCGCGACCCGCGCCCACAGCCGGCGCGCCGCGCGCAGCTTGGCGATGGTCAGGAACTGGTCGGCGGTGGCCGCGTACCGGAACTCCAGCTGCCCGGCGGCCTGTTCGACGGACAGGCCGGCCTCGGTCAGGGCGCGCAGATAGGCCACACCGGTGGCGAGCGAGGCGCCCAGCTCCTGCGCGGCCGACCCGCCGGCCTCGTGGTACGGCAGCGCGTCCACGGTCAGGGCGCGCAGCCCCGGGTAGGTCTCGGCGCAGCGCGCGGCCAGGCCGGCGTACGGCGCGAAGTCCTGCGCGGCGCCGGTACGGGCCTCGTACCCGAGCGGGTCGCCGCCGAGGTTGCCGCGTACGGCCTTCGGCTCGACGCCCTTGTCCGCGTACAGGGCCAGCAGCACCCCGGCCGCCTCGGCGGTGTCCCGCCCGGCGTCCAGCACGACGGGCGCGAGGTCCAGATAGACGCCCTCCAGGGCCCGGCCCAGGTCGGCGAGCGGGATGCCGCCCTCGCCCAGGACCAGCCACAGCGAGGTGCCGCCGTTCTCCAGATCGGCGAGGACCGCGCCGTCGGCGAGCGTCGTGTGCCGCTGGCGTACCCCCCAGCCGTCCGCGACCCCGCCCTCGGGGCGCGCGCCCCGTATGAACGGGGCGAAGCCGGGCAGGCCGGGGTCGGGCGCGGTGTCGCGCGCCGTGTACAGGGGACGGGTGCGCAGCCCGTCCTCCAGCGTCGTGGACAGAGCGTCCTCAGCTGCCGCGCCCGAGACTTCCTTGCCCGACTTGCGCAGCACACCCTCGACCAGGCGTTGCCACTGCTCGTGTGTCGCGTCAGGGAACTCGGCGGCCAGTGGGAGCCCGTCGTCAGGCAGGACCGTCATGGCTCGGATGCTAGGGCAGCGTGCTCAAAGGAGTGCAGAGCAAACGCTTGTGAGTTTTCTCCCCTTGCGGCTGTGACCGGCGCCGCTTCCGCGGGTGTTTGCCCTGGTACGACGGCCCGGCCCGGCCCGGACGACGGCCGCACCGCAGGGGGCGCACGGAGGCGTTCAGCCCTTGACGCGCAGCTCGGACCGGCGTACGTCCCGGGTGGAGAGCGTCTGGGGGCCGCCGGTGAAGGCGCGCAGCCGCAGCCGGGTGCTCCGCTTCCTCGGGAGCGTGAAGCTGCCGGTGGGGGCGCGGAGTTCGACGGTCGCCGTGCCGTGCGCGGGGATGGTGGCCGGGCCGTGGGCGAGCGGCCAGTAGCGGGTCATGCCCTGCCCGGTGGTGAGCATGTAGTGCGGGGTGAGCGGGTCGTCGCCGGTGTTGGCCACCCGCAGGGTCACCCCGGAGATCGCGTCGGGCGTAAGCGGCCGTACCGCCGCGATGTCCATCCGCAGCGGCGGGCTCCCGGTGGCCGCGAGGACCGCGCTGACCAGCGCGGGCGCGAGCAGCAGCGGGACGGCCGCGAGCCGGACGGGCCTGCGCCGCGCCCCGGCCAGGAAGCGCGGCCGGGGCTGCCAGGCGCCCGCGAACTCCGGCAGCGGAGCGGTGACCGCCGCCGCCAGCCACAGCGGGGTCATCATCAGGTAGTAGCCGTCCTGCGAGCGCGTCGCCAGGAAGAACGCGCACCACGGCAGCACGGTCGCGGCCGGTCCGAGACGCCGTACGAACAGCACGAACAGGGCCAGCAGGGCCCCGGCCAGCAGCATGCTCGCGTGCCCGTACCAGTCGAGCCGGTCGCTGCCGTGCGTGAAGTACAGCGAGATGCCGACGATGCCCTGTCCGTGCAGCACCGCGCCCTGGGTCAGCGGCAGCACGATGCCGCGCAGCCACGGTCCCGGCTCGGTCACGATCAGATAGGCGTCGATCAGCAGGAAGGCGAGGACGGCGATCCCGGTGATCCGCAGCACCACGCGCGCCGCCAGCCGGCCGCCCAGTTCGCCGCGGCGCACCGCGTAGACACCGGCGAGCAGGAACGGCGCGACGAACCAGGGGAGTTGCTGGGCGGCGCAGGCCGCGCCGAGACAGGCGGCACGGGCGACGCCGACCGCGCCGAGCCGGCCGCGCGCGCCGAGCCGGGGCCAGCGGACCACCACCGGGATCAGCAGCGCGAGGGCGACGATCGCCGGGTAGCCCTGGCGGGCGTAGTTGGGCAGCAGGCCGAAGCCGAGGAAGACCATCGTGGCCGCCGACCGCCACTGCGCCGGGACCAGCCGCCACAGTGCGATGGCGCCCGCGATCAGGGCGAGGGTGGCCACCGCCGTCGCCGGGGCGCCGCCGTGCCCGAGCCACAGGAACGGGACGGTGAGCAGCGGCGCGAGCGGGGGATAGCCGTAGGTGTAGTCGTATCCGCCGGTCGTCGTCGCGGTCAGGGCGACGCCCTTGATGCGGAACAGCCATGGCCAGGGGTGGTCGTAGAGGTGGTGCCCGTGGACGAGTTCCTTGGCGGCCTGGGTGGTCAGGAGCGCCTCGTCGCCGCCGCCGTGGTTCAGCGCCCACGCGCACAGGGCGAGGACGACCGCGGTCACCAGCACCACCAGGTCCAGGCGGGCCAGCGAGCGGGCCCGGCGGACGGTCAGCGCGAGGACGCCGGTCACCAGGATCGCCGCGTAGCACAGGGAGATGACCGCGGCGAGGACCAGGCGGTGCGTGGCCGCCTGGGTCCAGATGGTCCGGGTGCCGATGAAGAGGCTCACGTCGGCCAGGAGGGTGAGGACGCGGTGCCACTGCGCGGGCCCGCCGGGCGCCTGCGCGCGCGGTCCGGGTACGGCGGACACCGCCGACTGCGTCCGCCGGCCGGGCGTCACCTGCTGTGTTTCTGCCAAGTGCACGGGAGGGGACGCTAGCGGCGGTGCGTGACCGGCGCGCGACCAGCGGTGAAGAGTCCGGTATGAGGGCGGTAAGAAGCGGGCATATTCGCACATCTGCCCAGAGAAGGGGCGGGGTTGGCGCCCGCGGACCGATCGCTTCCGTGTCGTTGTGTGTCGTTGTTGGGCCGAACGGGTGACTTGGCGTAAGAATTGGCTGGTGCAGGCATGGAAAGCGAGTCAGGTCGGGGGGAGCCGGTGAGCCGTTATGACGTCACCGATGAACAGTGGGAAGGGCTCGCCCAGGTCGTGCCACTACGGGGCCGCGACGCGTGGCCCTCGGCGGTCGACCACCGCTCCCTACCGGACGACGAGACCGAGACCCGGCGCCGCTTCGTGGTCCTCCGCGTCAATGTCTTCGCCGACGCCCGGGATGTCGCCGAGACGGTGATGGCGGGCGCGCCCGTCCTCCTCGACCTCTCCGGCGCCGAGGGGGATGTGGCCAAGCGGGTGCTCGACTTCAGTACGGGCGTGGTCTTCGGTCTGGGCAGCGGTATGCACCGGGTGGACCGCAACGTCTTCCTGTTGACCCCGCCGGGCACGGAGGTCAGCGGGCTGCTGGAGGGGGCGGGGTGAGCGAGGGCCTCCCCGTAGCCCCCCCAAGCGCCTCGTAGCGCCTCGTAGCTCCCCGGAGTGAGGCCCGCTCCCCGTTGTTGCCGTGGACGTCCCCGATCGTGGGAACCTCCGCCGGGTAAACGGTTCGCCCCCGCGGCGGAGCCCTACGTTCCGGGCATGGCCGTGCCTTTCGCATCCGCTGAGCCGCCGGTGGCCGAGGGGTTCGGCGGGACCGTCCCGCCGCAACCCCGTGAGCCGCTCGATGTGCGGCCCCGGATCACCGAGCTGCGGTTGTCGGCGTTCGCCGGGCACCGGGGCGCGGGATTTCCGCTGGGGGCGGTCACGCTGTTCGCGGGCCCCAGCGGGTCGGGGAAGACGACCGCGCTGGCCGCCTACGAGGCGCTGGCCCGGCTCGCCGGCGGTGCCCCGCTCGTGGAGGCGTTCCCGGACCCGGTCGCGTGTGTGCCCGAACGGGCCCGGCCCGACGCCGAGGGGCGGCGCGGCTTCCGGATCGGCTGTACGGCCGACGGCGCCGAGGGACCGGTCCGGCTCGATGTCGCCGTACAGGCCGAACCGCAGCTGCGGATCGTCGGCGAGCGGCTGAGCGCGGGCGACATCGTCCTGCTCCAGACCGCGTTACGGGACCCGGGGCGCCGCGCCGTGCAGGCCGCCTGGCACACCGCGGGCACCGCGCCGGTGACCCGCGCGCCGCTGCCCGACGACCGGCTCGGCACCGCCCTGCTCCCGCTGCGGGTGGCCGGCAAGACCGACGGGCAGCGCAGGGTGCTGGCCGCGGCCGAGCAGATGGTCGTCGCCCTGCGCTCGGTCTTCGTCTGCGATCCCCGCCCCGACTGCATGCGCACCCCCGTGCCCACCGGCTCCGGCCGGCTGATGCCCGGCTGCGACAACCTCGCCGATGTGCTCTGGCGCACCCGCGCCGAGTGCGCCCGCAGACACGGCCGGCTGGTCGAGGCGCTGCGCGCGGGCTGCGCGGGACCGGTGTACGACCTGATCGCCGAGCCCCTCTTCGACGGCACGGTGCGCGCCCTCCTCGACCGCGGCGACGGCCACCGCACGGAACTGGCCCGCCTCGGCGAGGGCGAACTGCGCTACCTCGCCCACACCCTGGTGCTGCTGACCGGCCCCGGCGTCCTGGCCATGGACCCGCCCGGCGAGGTCCCCGACGCCCTGCGCTCCCTCACCGTCCTCGCCGACGGCTTCGACCGCTCCCTCGACCCGGGCCAGCGCCGGTCGCTGCTGCGTCTCGCGGCCGCCATGGGCGAGTTCGGGCACATCCGGCTCGTCGCCGCGGTGAACGACGCCTCCTGGTGCGTGGGGGCCGAGGGCGTCACAGTGGTACACCTGAATCGTGACGGAACACCCTGACCTCCCCCGACTCCAGCGCAGACTCGCCGAGTTCGCCGCCGCCCGTAACTGGGGGCAGTACCACACCCCCAAGAATCTCGCCTCCGCGCTGAGCGTGGAGAGCTCCGAACTGGTCGAGATCTTCCAGTGGTTGACCCCCGAGGAGTCGGCCCGGGTGATGTCCGACCCCGCCACCGCGCACCGCGTCCGCGACGAGGTCGCCGATGTCCTCGCCTATCTCCTCCAGTTCTGCGCAGTCCTGGACATCGACCCGCTGACCGCCCTGTCCGAGAAGATCGACCGCAACGAACACCGCTTTCCGGCGCCCAAGGACTGACAACAGGCGGACTCCCTGGTTCCGTTATCACTCTGCGCAGTCAATTCACCTAGCGAATCCGAATTGTTGTCCACAGATTTCGGGCTTCCTCTGGCTTTTCGCACCAACGACCCTCACTCTGGGTAGTGGACAGGAGAGCCAGTGAACGTACGAGCGAGTGCGTGGAGGGACGGGGGCGACGGATGGACGCGGTACGACTCATCCTCACCAGCAGGCGAGCCCTGGCGAGCGGCGCGGACACACGCGCGTTGATGGCGGAGGTGTGGCAGGCACAGGCCCTGGCCCAGGCGATCGGCAGCAGGCTCGCGGTCTCCGGACCGCCGGAGCTGCGCGGCGAGGCGCTCGGGCTGACGGAGCTGGCGGGCCGGGGCTGCGGAGCCCTCGACCCGCCCGAACTGGACCTCGGCGATCTGCGCGCCGCCCAGCTCACCCGGCTGGACGACGCCCGCGAGACGCTGCTCTGCCTCGGCGGGCTGCTCGGCGAGGTCGGCATGGCCCTGGTCGGCATGGCCAGCGCCGCGGCGGACGAGACGACGTACTGGCAGTGCATGGAGGCCATCGACGCGGCCGACGAGTCCCGTGACCGGGTCCGCGAGATGCTGCGCAAGCTGGCCGCGCGGGAGGAGGTGTTATCGGCGGACGACAACCAGAGAAGCCCCTTCGGGGGCGCACCCTGCGCGTAGCCGCCGCGCGGGGAGTGTGTACGACGGTTCGCGCCGTGAGTCCGCATCGGCGCGCGGCACCGCCCGCGGGAGACGGTGCCGGTGCCGGCCGCTTCGTCAGGCGACGTGCGGCATGACCTCGGACGCGATCAGCTCCAGGTGGTCCAGATCGTCCAGGTCCAGCATTTGCAGATAGACCCGCCCCGAACCCACCGCGGCGTAGCGCCCCAGCCTCTCCACGACCTCCGCGGGAGAGCCCGCGAGACCGTTGGCCTTCAGCTCGTCCACCTCGCGGCCGATGGCCGCCGCCCGCCGCTCGACCTCGGCGTCGTTCTTGCCGACACAGGCCACCAGCGCGTTGGAGTACACGAGGTCGTCCCCCTTGCGCCCGCGCTCCTCGGCCGCCGCCCGCACCCGCCCGAACTGCCGCTCGCTGTCCTCGACGGAGGCGAAGGGGATGTTGAACTCGGTGGCGTACTTCGCCGCCAGCGCCGGCGTCCGCTTGGCACCGTGACCGCCGATGAGCACCGGCACCCGGCTCTGCGCCGGCTTCGGCAGCGCGGGGGAGTCCTGCAACCGGTAGTACGAGCCGTCGTAGCCGAACCGCTCGCCGACCGGCGTCTCCCACAGTCCCGTGACGATCGCCAGCTGCTCCTCCAGCCGCCCGAACTTCTCCTTCGGGAACGGAATGCCGTACGCCTTGTGCTCCTGCTCGTACCACCCCGAGCCCAGGCCCAGTTCCACCCGGCCGCCGGACATCTGGTCGACCTGGGCCACCTGGATGGCCAGCACGCCGGGGAGGCGGAAGGTGCCGGCCGTCATCAGGGTGCCGAGCCGGATGCGGCTGGTCTCCCGGGCGATGCCGGCGAGGGTGATCCAGGCGTCGGTGGGGCCGGGCAGACCGTCCACGTTGCCCATGTGGAGATAATGATCAGAGCGGAAGAATGCGCCGTATCCGAGTTCCTCGGCGGTCTTGGCGACACGCAGCAGCGTGTCGTAGGTCGCGCCCTGCTGGGGTTCGGTGAAGACTCGAAGATCCATACGCCCATCATGCCCGCCGTTGCGCGCGCAACCATGCACAATGCCGCCTGGAGGCGTGAAAACCGGTGGTCAGCGGGGTGCCCAGGCCGTCAGACTCGGACATGTGTTCCTGACGATCTCTCTCAGCGGCGACGCCGCCAACCCGGCCACCGACCTCGGGTATCTGTTGCACAAGCACCCGGGCAAGGCACAGCGTTTCTCCACGTCCTACGGCACCGCGCACGTCTTCTACCCGGAGGCGGACGACGCGCGGTGCACGGCCGCCCTGCTGCTGGAGACCGATCCCGCGGCGCTGGTGCGGCGCGGCAAGGGCAAGGGCCGCGGCGGCGCCCCCGACGCGGCGCTCGCGCAGTACGTCAACGACCGCCCCTACGCCGCCTCCTCGCTGCTCGCCGTCGCGCTGAGCGGTGTCTTCTCCAGCGCCATGCGCGGGGTGTGCGCCGCCCGCCCCGAGCGGGCCGCCGCACCGCTGCCGCTGCGCATCGAGGTCCCGGTCCTGCCCGCCCGCGGCGGCGCCGCGCTCGTACGGGCGCTGTTCGAGCCGCTGGGCTGGCGGGTGGCCGCCGAACCGGTGCCGCTGGACACGGAGTTCCCGCAGTGGGGCGACTCTCGTTACGTCCGTCTCGTGCTCGCATCCGAGACGCTGACCCTCGCCGAGGCGCTGCGCCACCTGTACGTCCTGCTGCCGGTCCTCGACGACGCCAAGCACTACTGGGTCTCCGCCGACGAGGTCGACAAGCTGCTGCGGGCCGGCGAGGGCTGGCTGCCCGGCCACCCGGAGCAGCAGCTGATCACCAGCCGCTATCTCTCCCGCCGCTGGTCGCTGACCCGGCAGGCGCGCGAGGCGCTGGAGCTGGTGCGGCTCGCCGAGGCCGACGACAGCGAGGTCGAGGCGATCGACAACGCGGTCGGCGAGGAGACCGAGGCGGAGGAGAAGCCGACCCCGCTCGCGGTGCGGCGCCGGGAGGCGATCATCGGCGCGCTGCGTGCCGCCGGTGCCGCCCGGGTGCTCGACCTCGGGTGCGGGCAGGGCCAGTTGGTGCAGGAACTCCTCAAGGACATCCGGTTCACCGAGATCGTCGGGGTCGATGTGTCGATGCGGGCGCTCACCATCGCCGCCCGGCGGCTCAAGCTCGACCGCATGGGCGAACGGCAGGCGTCCCGCGTCCAGTTGACGCAGGGCTCGCTCGCCTACACCGACAAGCGGCTCAAGGGCTACGACGCCGCCGTGCTCAGCGAGGTCATCGAACACCTCGACCTGCCCCGGCTGCCCGCCCTGGAATACGCCGTGTTCGGGCACGCCCGCCCCCGCACCGTCGTCGTGACCACCCCGAACGTCGAGTACAACGTCCGCTGGGAGACCCTGCCCGCGGGCCATGTCCGGCACGGCGACCACCGCTTCGAGTGGACCCGCGCCGAGTTCCGCTCCTGGGCCACCGGCGTGGCCGAACGGCACGGGTACGACGTCGAGTTCGCGCCCGTCGGCCCCGACGACCCCGAGGTGGGACCGCCCACCCAGCTGGCCCTGTTCACCCTCCGCGCCCAGAAGGAGGCGAAGGCGGCATGACCGAGACACGCAAGGGACGGGCCCTTCCCGTCACCGACCTCTCCCTCGTGGTCCTCGTCGGCGCCTCCGGCTCCGGCAAGTCCACCTTCGCCCGCCGGCACTTCAAGCCCACCGAGGTGATCTCCTCCGACTTCTGCCGGGGCCTGGTCTGCGACGACGAGAACGACCAGGGCGCCACCCGCGACGCCTTCGACGTCCTGCACTACATCGCGGGCAAGCGGCTCGCCGCCGGGCGCCGCACCGTCGTGGACGCCACCAGCGTGCAGCAGGACAGCCGCCGCCAGCTGATCGAACTGGCCAAGAAGTACGACGTACTGCCCATCGCCATCGTCCTGGACGTGCCGGAGGAGGTGTGCGCCGAGCGCAACGCGGCCCGCACCGACCGCGCCGACATGCCGCGCCGGGTCATCCAGCGGCACATCCGCGAACTGCGCCGCTCCCTGCGGCACCTGGAGCGCGAGGGCTTCCGCAAGGTGCATGTGCTGCGCGGGGTCGAGGAGGCCGAGAGCGCCACCGTCGTCACCGAGAAGCGGTTCAACGACCTCACCCACCTGACCGGCCCCTTCGACATCATCGGCGACATCCACGGCTGCTCCGCCGAACTGGAGTCGCTGCTCGGCAAGCTGGGCTATGCGGACGGCGTCCACCCCGAGGGCCGTACGGCCGTCTTCGTCGGCGACCTGGTCGACCGCGGCCCGGACTCCCCGGGCGTGCTGCGCCGGGTGATGTCGATGGTCGAGTCGGGCCACGCCCTGTGTGTGCCGGGCAACCACGAGAACAAGTACGGCCGTTACCTCAAGGGCCGCAAGGTCCAGCACACCCACGGCCTCGCCGAGACCATCGCCCAGATGGAGGGCGAGAGCGAGGAGTTCCGGGCGCGGGTACGCACGTTCCTCGACGGACTGGTCAGCCACTACGTCCTGGACGGCGGGAGGCTCGTCGTCTGTCACGCCGGGCTGCCCGAGAAGTACCACGGCCGCACCTCCGGCCGGGTCCGCTCGCACGCCCTGTACGGCGACACCACCGGCGAGACCGACGAGTTCGGCCTGCCGGTGCGCTACCCGTGGGCGGAGGACTACCGGGGCCGGGCGGCGGTCGTCTACGGCCACACCCCGGTGCCGGACGCCACCTGGCTCAACAACACCATCTGCCTGGACACCGGCGCCGTCTTCGGCGGCAAGCTGACCGCGCTGCGCTGGCCGGAGCGGCAACTGGTCGACGTACCGGCCGAGCGCGTCTGGTACGAGCCGACGCGCCCGCTGCGCAGCGAGGCGCCGGGCGGATCGGACGGGCGGCCGCTGGACCTCGCCGATGTGCGGGGGCGCCGCGCGGTCGAGACCCGGTACGCCGGCATGGTCGCGGTCCGCGAGGAGAACGCGGCGGCGGCCCTGGAGGTCATGAGCCGCTTCGCCATCGACCCGCGCCTGCTGCCGTATCTGCCGCCGACCATGGCGCCGACGGCCACCTCCGAGGTGGACGGTTACCTGGAGCACCCGCGGGAGGCGTTCGCGCAGTACGCGGCGGACGGGGTCGCGCGGGTGGTGTGCGAGGAGAAGCACATGGGCTCGCGGGCCGTGGTCCTGGTGTGCCGGGACGCGGCGGCGGCGACGAAGCGGTTCGGCGTGGACGGGCCCACGGGCGCGCTGTACACCCGGACCGGGCGCCCCTTCTTCGACGACGGGGCGATGACCGAGGAGATCCTCGACCGCCTGCGCACGGCGGTGTCGGACGCCGGGCTCTGGTCCGAACTGGACACGGACTGGCTGCTGTTGGACGCTGAGCTGATGCCGTGGTCGCTGAAGGCCGCGGGTCTGCTGCGCAGCCAGTACGCGGCCGTCGGCGCGGCGGCCGGGGCGGTGTTCCCGGGCGCGCTGGCCGCGCTGGAGGCGGCGGCGTCCCGGGGCGCGGAGGTGGGCGACCTGCTCGACCGCCAGCGTGAACGCGCTGCGGACGCGGCCGCGTTCACCGCCACGTACCGGCGCTACTGCTGGACCACCGAGGGCCTGACCGGCGTCCGGCTGGCCCCCTTCCAGATCCTCGCCACCGAGGGCCGCAGCCTCGCCGCGCTCCCGCACGACGAGCAACTGGCCCTGCTGGACCGCCTGGTGGAACACGACGGCACCGGTCTCCTGTCGACCACCCGCCGCCTCTACGTCGACACGGGCGACGCGGAGTCGGTCGCCGCGGGCGTCGACTGGTGGCTGGAGATGACCGGCCGCGGCGGCGAGGGCATGGTCGTCAAGCCCCTCACCGCCCTGGCCCACCGCCCGGACGGCCGCCTGGTCCAGCCCGGCATCAAGTGCCGGGGCCGCGAGTACCTCCGGATCATCTACGGCCCGGAGTACACCCGCCCCGACAACCTCGCCCGCCTGCGCCGCCGCTTCCTCAACCACAAGCGCTCCCTCGCCCTGCGCGAGTACGCCCTCGGCCTGGAATCCCTCTCCCGCCTGTCCGACGGCGAGCCCCTGTGGCGCGTCCACGAGGCGGTCTTCGGCATCCTGTCCCTGGAATCCGAACCGGTGGACCCCCGGTTGTAGGGGGCGCCCGGGTCAGATATGGGCCCGGATCTGCCGCACCGGATGCCCGAGCGCCCCGGCGACGGCGGCCAGCTCCGCCCGCCGGAATCGGTCGCGCTCGGGGTTCCAGACCGCTATCTCGAACCGGGCGAAGCCGCACGGCCAGTCGTAGTCCAACGCGTCCAGCGACGTGGCGGCGCCGCAACAGGGCGCCGCCACGTCCAAGGTGGCGAATCCGCCCTCGTCATGGGCTTCGAGCAGATCCGCCCACCACTCGGTGTCGATCGAGCCACCGCAGCGGGGACAGCCGATCCGCGCCAGGTTCCCCCCGCAGTCGACTGGGGTGGGAGTGTCGTACCAGGTCACCTCGGTCTCGGCCGCCACCCCGTCAGGGAGCCCGGAAGCCAGATCCATGGCGAGCGCGCCCGCCCGCTCACCGGCCGCCCGCTCGGGCTGCCACCAGGGATCGGTCGGGATGATCGACAGGACGTCGTCGCTCATGGGCGTACTCGATTCATCGGGCGCAGATGGTCGGCCGGGTGCCGAGAGCGTAGCGGTGTCCGGTCGGATCTCTCGTCGCACGAGCCCGCCGTCCGCTGCGCAAACCCCTCACCCCACCAGCCGCAGCCGCTCCCCCCACACCCCCCGTCTCTTATACACATCC
>NZ_MUNF01000628.1 GCF_002154555.1 Streptomyces murinus | reverse complement strand
GTTCTGAAGGGCTTTCTGCTCGGGGGGTGGCGCCGGCTGCGGATGCGGGGACCGGGGGCGGTCAGGAGGCGGGGACCGGGGCGCCCTCCAGGGCGAGGCCGGTGTCCGGGAGTTCACCGGGCAGCAGGGCCTCGGTGCGCTTCTCCCGGATCACCAGGAGGGTGCAGCCGCGGGGGCTGCTGACCCGGTGCACGCTGCCTGGCTTCTCCAGCACCAGGCAGCCGGGGCCGTACACATCGCCGTTGTCGTTGTGCAGTTCGCCGTCCACGACCACGATGAGCTCGTAGCCGAGGTGGCGGTGGAGGTCTCCGTGCGCGCCGGCGCCGAAGCGGGCGAGGTAGGACTCCGCGCCGTCGGGGCCGGTCTCCTCGGCGGTGTACAGCCAGTGCACGTCGACCGCCTGGCGTCCGGGCTGGACGTACGCCTGCCAGGTCAGCCGGTCCAGGTTCGCGGTGTCGAGGAGTTCGCGTATGACGAGGACGTCGCGGTGCGCGGGGCTGGTCACGGACATGGGGGTGCCTTTCGGGTCGGCGGGGCCGGGGCCGTGCGCGGGGCCGGTCGCGGTGGCGCGCAGTCGGGCGCTCACCTCGGAGCGGCGGATCTTGCCGGAGGTCGTACGGGGCAGCGCGTCGGTGAAGGAGGCGCTGTGGACCCGCAGGGCGCGGGTGACATGCAGGTCGACATGGGCGAGGAGTTCTGTCTCCGTGGCCCGGGCGCCGGCTTCGAGTTCGAGCACGGCGTGCGCGGCGAGGTTCAGCGTGGGGTGGGGCACCGGCACCACGGCGGCCGCGCGGACGGCGGGGTGGGTGCGCAGGATCGCCTCCAGTTCGTACGGCGAGACGCGGTGCCCGCCCGACTTGAAGACGTCGTCGCGGCGGCCCAGCAGCCGTACGTATCCGTCGGACGCGAGGATCGCGGAGTCCCCGGTGGCGTACCGGTCGGCGGTGAGGACCTGGCCGGTGCGCCCGGGGTCGCCGTCGTAGCCGGTCATCATGCCGACGGGCCGGTCGGCGAGTTCCACGTACAGCTGCTCGTCGCGGACGGTCAGGTCCCAGCCGGGCAGCGGCTTGCCCAGCCAGCCGGGCTTGCGGGGCAGTCCGGGCGTGGTGCCGACCAGGGCGGTCGTCTCGGTCTGGCCGTAGCCCTCGCGGACGGTCACGCCCCATTCGGCCTCGATGGCCTCCGCCACGTGCAGGGCGAGCGGCTCACCCGCGGTGGTGGCCTCGCGCAGCCGGGGCCGGGCGGTCGCGGCGTGTGCGGCGAGCCGGGTCCACTGGGCGGGCGGGGCGCAGAGGCTGGTGATGCCGCGTTCCTCCAGCAGCCGCGGCAGCTGTCCGGACTCGACGATCTCGACGGGCGGGACGACGAGGGTCGCCTCGGCGGTGAAGGGGACGAAGAAGCTGGACCAGGAGTGCTTGGCCCAGCCGGGCTCGGAGATGTTCACATGCCGGTCGCCGGGCAGCAGTCCGTTGAAGTACAGGGAGGACAGGTGCCCCACCGGGTAGGAGGCGTGGGTGTGGACGACGAGTTTGGGCGCCGAGGTGGTGCCGGAGGTGAAGTAGGCGAAGGCCGTGTCCGAGGCGGGGGTCGGGGCTGTCGGCAGATAGGACGTGGCGGACTGGTACGAGTCGTCGTACGGCTGCCAGCCCTCGACCGGCGCGCCGACCGCGATCCGGGTCATGGACGCGTGCGGGTCGAGATCGAGGTCGAGATCGAGGTCGAGGCGGTCGAAGAGCGGGGCGAGTTCGCTGCGGCAGATCACATGACGGACCCGGCCCCGGCCGATCCGGTCGGCGGCCTCGCTGCGGGTCAGTGAGGTGTAGGTGGGGATGGCCACCGCCCCGGTCTTCAGACAGGCCAGCAGGGTCTCCCACAGCTCCACCTGTGTGCCGAGGACGATGAGCACCCGGTCGCCGCGCGAAATGCCGCTGTGGGTGAGCCAGTTGGCGAGCTGGTCGGAGCGGGTGGCGAGGTCCTGGTAGGAGATCCGCTGGTCCCGGCCGTCGGGGCCGATCAGTTCGAGGGCGGTGCGCGGGTTGTCCCGGGCGATGACGTCGAACCACTCCAGCGCCCAGTTGAAGTGCGTGAGGCGGGGCCAGCGGAAGGCCCGCTGGGCGGCCTCGTGGTCGGCGCGCAGTTCCAGGAGCAGATCGCGGCCGCGCCGGAAGGCGGCGTGGGAGGGGGTGCGGCGCAGCGTGGCGTGGGCCGCGGCGCGGTCGTCTCGGGCGGTCATCGTCGGGTTCCTTCCAGCGTGCGGTGGGCGGCCGGCCGCGGGAGCGCGGCGAGCGCGTCCCGGGCGATGGCGTCGGCGTCCCGGGTGAAGTCGGTCCAGGGGCCGGGCCGGGCGGAGCCGACCTGCATGAACCAGCGCTGGCCCTCGGAGGGGATGCCGAGGACGTACACGCCCTCCGCCGCCGCCCCGGTCGCGGTCACGGGCCGGTACGGGCTCGCCGTCGTCGCCACTCCCCCGGCGACCCGGCCGCCGTCGCCCTGCTCGTTGGCCCAGGGCGTCCACAGGCCGGAGTCGAGCAGCTGGCGGGTGAGCGGTGCGGTGTCGCGGCCGAGGTCCGGGGCCGGGATCCGGGCGTCGACGAGCACCTCGCAGTGCTCCAGGGACCCCTCGACCTGCGGGGAGCGGACGGTGAAGAAGCCGCTCGCCTCGTCCGCGGCGAACTCGACCGAGGGTCCGGCCACCCGCAGGACGCCCGCTTCGAGCAGCGCCCGGGTCTGCCGCAGCCGCTGCGCCGGGGGGCCCGCGGCCAGGAAGGAGCTGAGCGGGGCGAGCCGGCCCAGGAAGTCGTCGCGGTGCGAGGCGGCGGTGAGGCCGTCGAAGTCGACCGCGGCCCGGATGGTTCCGCGTACGTCGCGCAGCACGTCCAGGGCCGCCTTGCGGGGGCCGTCGAGGTTGCCCTGTCCGGCGTGCGCGAGGTCCTCGTCGATCAACTCGCCGATGGCTGCGGTGAATTCGGCGGGGCTCTCGAAGGTCCGGCCGGCGAAGGGGCGGGCCAGCGCGTCGATGTCCAGGGGGGCCGGGCCGTCGATGCCGAGTTCGGCGGCGGCGGTGCGGATGATCTTCTCCGCGCCGTCGGCTCCCGCGTTCTCGACAAGGGCGGCCGTGCGTATCAGGAACTCCCGTTCCCGGTCGGCGCCGAGTCTGGCGCGTACGGCGGTGGCGTAGTGGACGAGCTGCATCTCGGCGTGCAGCCAGGGCCAGATCTGGAGCCGGAAGTCGAGGGGGGTGCCCTCGGCGCGCAGGGCGGCGATCCGCTCGGGGGTGAACAGCTTGGCCGTGTAACGCCACAGCGGGCCCTTCTGGTTGAGGCCACGGGCGGGCAGCGGCACTCCGGACCGTGAGCCCGCCACCAGGACCGGTTCGAGGCCGGAGGGCAGATACCGCAGCACCTTGCCCGGGCCCTCGCTGAACTGGCCGCCGCGGCTGGTGGTCAGCGCCGCGACGATGTCGTAGAACGTGAGGCCCATCCCGAGGACCGCGACACGGGCCCCCGGTGCGATCCGGTCCAGCGGCATGTCGGCCGCGCTGTCGCCGCGGATGTACGTCAGTTCCGGCCGGGGGGCGGCGAAGTCCGCGAACCGGCTCTGGTCGGCGGTGAGTTCGGTCAGGGGGTGACCGGTGGCCAGGACGACCCGGTCGGCGTGCAGCAGTTCACCGTCCGCGCAGCGTAACTGCCAGGCACCGCCCGCCCGTTGCAGGGCGATGACGTGGCCCGCGTACCGCCGCAGGGTCGCGCGGTCCGGCAGGGAGTCCTGGACCGCCTGGAGGAAGAACTGGAGGTACCGGCCGTACAGCGCCCGGGGGGCATAGGCGTTGGGGCCGGGATAGACGAGGTCTTCGGCGCCGGCCCACCACTGGCCGAGCGAGGGTCCCGCGCCCGCTCGGGCGGGGCCGCCGTCGGAGGGACCGGAGAACATGGTCACCTCGCCGCAGGCGGTGTTCATCAGGAAGGCCGGGTTCTGGTCGGTGCGCCAGATACGGCCCGCGCCGACCTGGTCCTTGTCGATCAGCGTGATCTCCACGGCCCGCTCCGGCGTCTCCGCGCGCAGCCGGGCCACCAGGCGTTCCACGACGGCGAGTCCGCGCGGACCCGAGCCGAGGACCGCGATGCGGTGGGCGACGCCACCCTCGGCGCTGCCGTCGGCGACGCTGTCCGCAGTGCCGCCGGCCTTGCTGTCGGCCTTGCTGCCGATGGCTTCGTCGCCGCGGATGGCGAGGGCCTCGGCGCGCTTGCGGGTCAGGGCGGCCGCCGCGCGGTCGTGGGCGTCGGCGGTGTAGCGCAGCATGCCCAGGAGCCGGCCCGAGGTGACGGCGTGCCGGGTGCCCCCGGCGACCGGCAGCGGCATGGCGCCCGTACCGGACCAGACCAGCCGGCCGTCGTCGCCGATCGCCCCGCGGGCCACACCCGCGTTGTCCCGGTGCAGGCAGAACGGCACGTCGAGGACGCCGGACGCGAAGGCGGCGCGCAGTCCCGCGCCGATGTCGGTGCCGTGGTCGAGGACCGAGGTGATGAGCCGTAGCGCCTCGCTGTAGATCGTCTCGTAGTCGACCTGGCGGGCCCACGGCAGCGGGCAGTCGTCCTGGAGCGCCTGCCGGGACACGCGTGCCGCCCGCTCCAGGGCCGCGATGTTCTCGGGGACGGTGGGGATCCGGTGCGCCTCGGCGACGGTCTTGACGATCAGCCGCTGGGCGCCGCCGCGCACGGCGATCTGCGCCGACGAGTCCAGGAGCAGCTCGGCCCCGGCCTCGGTGGCGGGGTAGACGCCCATGTAGGTGTAGAGCACCACGTGCCGCGCCACGCTGGAGGGCAGGAAGAGCTCCGCGAGGTGGTGCAGGGCCGCCAGCGCCTCGATGTCCTGCACCGCGTTGGTCTGCTGGGCGTACGACAGCGATACGGAGGTCACCCCGTTGCGGGCGAAGAACATCGCCTCCAGGACGCTGATCGCCACCAGCAGCGACGGCGGGCACATCTGCCCGAGCAGGCAGCCGCCGAAGGTCTCCAGATGGGCCCGCATCCCGTGGTCGTCCGCCTGCTCGGCGAGCTGCTGGGTCGCGTCGGTCCAGGCGGGGACCGCCTCGGCCAGCGGAAGCCGGGAGTAAGGCAGGCAGTAGGAGACCGGTCCGCCCTCGGAGGCGGAGAGGCCCGCCTCGATCATCGCCTCGAAGATATGGGCGGGCCGCGCGGAGCCGTGCCGGACCTGGACGGGGATGCCGTCGGCGGCCCGGGCGACCTCGGCGGTGACCCGCGGTCCGTGGTTGACGAGGGGGAAGCCGTTCAGCGCGCGGCCCTCGGCGAGGGCGGCCTGCGCGCCGGCCATGTCCTCGACCCGGGTGTAGGAGTCGATGGTGAGCGTGCCGAGCGTCCGGGCACGGGCCGCCGTGACGGCCGCGAGTCCCTCGGCCATGCGCTCGGGGTCCGACATGCCCATCCGGGGCTGTACGACCAACTGCCCGGCCTGTGCGGCCCGTTCGACGTAGCTCTGCATGTCGGGGCTGCCCTGGCCGTATACGTCCAGGCGGCCCTGGCGGCGGTTCGCGCTCATGCGGCCGCCCCCGCGATCTCGGGGCGGTGCCCGGTCATCCGCTGGAGCTCGCTGCCGAACTCGGCCGGGTCGGCGCCGTCCGTGAACACCGCGTCGAAGCCCGCGGCGACCAGTTCGTCGGCGAGGTGCGGCTGGTCGGCTCCCTGGATGCCGAGCTTTCCGCCGATCATCACGGGAACGGCGGACAGGGTCGCGTCACTGTCTTCTCGCAGCTTCCTGATCAGCCGGCGGCCGTCGATGTGGCCGTGGCCGTTCACCGAGGAGATGACCACGGCGTCGGGCCGCTGTGCGCGGATCGCCTCGATGATCTCGGCGTCGGGCACGCACGGTCCGAGGTTGGACACCTCGTACCCGCGCTCTTCGAGCAGCAGTTGGAGGAAGACCAGGTTCCAGGTGTGGGAGTCGGAGGAGACCGTCGAGAGCAGTACACGGGTGGCTCTGGACTGGATGGGTGACACGGGAGAGACCTCCTGTCGATGTGTCGCGGCCTGCCGCGACACATCGAAGATCCCGCCTTCCGGCTCCATGGCCCAGACCGATTCGGAGGTCCTGAACCGCTGTTCACGGATGCCGTACGGCCCACGGTTCTGAGGGGAGGAGCAACTACGCTTGCTCTACGTCCAGTTCGGCGACCGGCGCTCCGTCCGGGACCCGGCGCCCGCAGACGACGACCCCGGTGACCACCAGGAGTCCGCCGAAGCACTGGAGGAGGGTCAGCGCCTGGCCGAGCCACACATAGGCGATGACACTGGTGGCGACGATCTCGAAGGTGCCCAGCATGCTCACCCGCGTCGGCCCGAGGGAACGTACGGCGGTGAGCACCAGCGCGAACGGCGCGGCCATCCCGAGGACCCCGATCAGCACCAGCGGCACCAGCGCCCGCGGCTCCCACGCCCCGCTCTCGATGTGCCACGGCGGCTGGACGCAGCTCCACGCGACGGCCGCGACCAGTGATCCGTACATGGTGGAGGTGGCGGTGGGCACCGTGTCACCGATGCCGCGCCCGCACACCAGGTACAGGATGTACGCGGCGGCGGTGGCCAGCCCGAAGACGATCCCGACGGGGTCGAGATGGCCCAGCGAGGCGCCCCCGATGCCGACCATCAGGACGACCCCGCCGAGCGTGAGCGGCAGCGCCACCAGCACGCTCGCGGCCGGGCGCCGGCGCTGCCGTACGGCATCCGCGGCGGTCAGCCAGGCGGCGGCGCTGTACTGGAGCACCAGCGCGACGGCCAGGGGCAGCCGGGCGATCGCCATGGAGTAGCAGTAGATGAGCGCGGCCAGCGCCAGCCCGAAGACAACCACCCGCGGCAGCCGCCGCCACGGCAGGCGCAGCAGCTCACGCCGGGTGAGGGCCAGGACGCCGAACAGGCTCAAGAACCCCGCCGACATACGGAACTGAGTGACCGTCAGCGCACTGATCCCATGGTCGATGAGCACCCGTGAGGCCGTCCCGCTCAGCCCGAACAGCGCGCAGGCGCCGACGACCATGAGGCAGCCGGACGCCCCTTTCACACCCGCCCCCCTGACGCGCCCC
>NZ_MUNF01000627.1 GCF_002154555.1 Streptomyces murinus | reverse complement strand
GGAGCGGGCCCGCTCCCTGGCGCCGGCCGGTGCCGCGATCTCCCTCGCCCCGAACGCGCTGCGCGCCCTGGACGTCCTCGGCATCGGCGACGAGATCCGCGAGCTGGCCGCCTGGCAGGGCGACGGCGGACTGCGCACCCCCTCGGGCCGCTGGCTCTCCCGCGGCGACGCCGCCGCCGCGACCGCCCGCTTCGGCGACCCCCTGGTCCTGCTGCCCCGGGCCACCCTGATCGACCGCCTGGCGGCACTGCTTCCGCCCGGCGGTGTGCGCACGGGGACCGTGGCGACCGTCGTCGATCCGGGCGACGGCGGGCGGCCCGCGCGGGTGCGCTGCGGGCCCGCCGACGCCGGCGGTCCCACCGCCCACGAAGAACTGGAGGCCGAGCTGGTCGTCGGCGCGGACGGCGTCAACTCCCGTGTCCGCACGGCCCTGTTCCCCGAGCACCCCGGGCCGGTGTACGCCGGGTTCACCACCTGGCGGGTCCTGATCCCGCTGCCCGGGGTCGCGTTCGCCTCCCATGAGACCTGGGGGCGGGGCCGGCTGTGGGGGACGCATCCGCTCCACGACGGCCGGGTGTACGCCTACGCGGCGGCCGTCACCCCGGCGGGCGGCGGGGCCCCGGACGACGAACGCGCCGAACTCCTGCGCCGCTACGGCGATTGGCACCACCCCGTCCCCGCCGTGCTGGCCGCCACCCGCCCCGAGGACGTCCTGCGGCACGACGTCCATCACCTCGCGACCCCGCCGCCCGCCTACCACGCGGGCCGGGTCGCACTCCTCGGCGACGCCGCGCACGCCATGCCGCCCACCCTCGGCCAGGGCGGCAACCAGGCCGTCGAGGACGCCGTCGTCCTCGCCCACCACGCCCGTGACCTCGCCGCCTACACCGCCGCCCGGCTCCCGCGCACGACCGCCGTCGCCCGCCAGGCCGTCCGGATCGCCCGCGTCAACATGGCGGGCGGCCGCGCCGCCGTCGCCGTCCGGGACACCGCGATGACCGCCCTGTCCAGGCTCGGCCCCGCCCTCTTCCTGCGCGGATTCGACGGCATCGCCGACTGGCGGCCCCCGTATGCTGCCGGGGACGTACAGCTGGGCGAGCCGCAGGGGAGAGAGACGTGAAGGTCGGCTGCATCGGACTCGGGGACATCGCGCAGAAGGCGTATCTGCCGGTGCTGGGTGCGCTGCCCGGGGTCGACCTCCATCTGCACACCCGCACCCCCGCCACCCTCGCCCGGGTCGCCGACGGGCTGCACCTGCCCGCCGGACAGCGGCACCCGAGCCTCGACTCGCTGCTCGCCGCCGGGCTCGACGCGGCCTTCGTGCACGCGCCCACCGCCGCTCACCCGGAGATCGTCAGCCGGCTGCTGACGGCGGGCGTCCCGACGTACGTCGACAAGCCGCTCGCCTTCGAACTGGCCGACTCCGAGCGGCTGGTGGAGCTGGCCGAGGAGCGCGGCGTCTCCCTCTTCGTCGGCTTCAACCGGCGCTACGCCCCCGGGTACGCGCAGTGCCTGGAGCACCCGCGCGAGCTGATCCTGCTCCAGAAGAACCGGGTCGGGCTGCCCGAGGAGCCCCGCTCGATGATCCTGGACGACTTCGTGCATGTCGTCGACACCCTGCGCTTCCTGGCACCGGGCCCGGTCGACGACATCACGGTCCGCGGGCGGGTCCGGGACGGGCTGCTGCACCATGTGGTGCTCCAGCTCGCGGGCGACGGTTTCACCGCGCTGGGCGTGATGAACCGGCTCAGCGGCTCGACGGAGGAGATCCTGGAGGTCTCCGGGCAGGACACCAAGCGCCAGGTGCTCAACCTCGCCGAGGTGATCGACCACAAGGGCCAGCCGACCCTGCGCCGGCGCGGCGACTGGGTGCCGGTGGCCCGGCAGCGCGGCATCGAACAGGCCGTCCACACCTTCGTCGACGCGGTGCGCGCCGGGCGGCTGCTCAGCGCCCGGGACGCGCTGGCGACCCATGAGCTGTGCGAGCGGGTGGTACGAGCGGTTCAGGACCTCCCCGGCGGGGCCTGAGCGCCCGGACGCCCTCGCCGGCGCACAGCGCGGCCAGCACCAGCAGCGCGACGTGTACCGGCCAGTCCCCGTAGCGGACGTACGGCGTGATGCCGTGCGCCAGCGGTACGTCGTACACGCGTGCGGTGCTCGCGTCGGTCCCCAGCCAGGGGCCGAGCCGCCGGCCGCCGGGCCCGTACACGGCGGAGACGCCGGTGAGGGTCGCGTGCACCATCGGGCGGCCGGTCTCGGCGGCGCGCAGCGCGGCCAGCGAGGCGTGCTGCTCCGGCGCCCAGCTGTGCTGGAAGGTGGAGGTGGAGGACTGCCCGAGGAGCACGTCCGCGCCGTCCTCGGCGAGATGCCGGCTCATGTCGGGGAACGCGGTCTCGAAGCAGATCAGCGGGCCGATCCGCAGTCCGTGCCCCACGTTCATCACGACCTGTTCGGTGCCGCGCCTGCGGTCCTCGCCGGCCGCCTTGCCCACCGAGGTGGCCCAGCCGAGCACGGAACGGGCGGGTATGTACTCGCCGAACGGCACGAGACGCATCTTGTCGTACCGGTCGCCGGTCGGGCCGTTCGGGCCGATCAGCACCGAACTCTTGTAGATCCCGGGCCGGTCGGAGCGGCGGGCGTCCACGTTCACCAGGACGTCGGCGCCGGTCGCGCGGGAGAGCGCGGCGATCCGCCGGGACAGATCGGGGCGGTCGGCGAGGTCGTAGCCGACGCTGGACTCGCCCCACACCACCAGGTCGACGTTCTGCCCGACGAGCCGCCGGGTCAGCTGTTCCTCCCGGTCGAAACGGACCTCCGGGCTGTCCCGCCCGGCCACGACGCCCGGCTGTACGACGGCGATCCGCGTCGCGCCGTCGATCTCCGGCCGGGGTGCCCATGCCCAGGCGGCGGTGGTCGCGGCGGCGGTGGCGAGGAGCGTGGCCACCGCGGGCATCCGCGCCCCGCGCACCGCGATCAGCACGGCCGCCGCCACGTTCACGGCGACCACCAGGAAGCTCAGCAGCCACACCCCGCCGACCGAGGCCAGCCGCAGTGCCGGTGCCACCTGCCACTGGCTGGCGCCCAGGATGCCCCAGGGTCCGCCGAGCCCCTGCCAGGAGCGGACCAGCTCCACCAGCAGCCAGCCCGAGGGCAGTACGAGGAGGGCGACGGCGCATCGGCCGGGGGAGGGGGTGCCGCCCAGATACCGGCGCACCAGCCAGCCCCAGGGCATCCAGAGCAGCCCGAGCAGCGCGCCGATCAGGAAGATGAAGACATGCAGGCTCGGCAGCAGCCAGTGGTGCACCGCGACCAGATATCCGAAGCCGCCGCACCAGCCGTCGTACGCCGCCCGCCGCCCGGTCGGCGCCGAGCGGGCCAGCAACAGCCACGGGACCAGGGCGACGTACGCGAACCACCACAGCGAGGGCGCCGGGAACGCCAGCACGGGCAGGGCACCCGCGAGGGCGACGACGGCGGAGCGCCGCCAGGGGGAGGTCAGCCAGCGCTCGGACGTCGTCATACGGAGCCTCCCTACCCCAGGGCTCCAGTGTGCGCGCCGCAAGCGATCTACGACAGGGGGCCTGGTGGCCCCTTTGGTACCCGCTCGGGGCGTCACCACTCAGCCGACGGTCACCCTCCCGGTCCCCTCTGCCCGCATGCCCCCGCTTCAGACCTCACCGCGCCGTCCTCCGCCACTTCTCCGTGGCCACCACCTCGCCGATCCGCCAGCCCTCGCGCGTGCGCAGCAGCCCGAAGTCGTACCGCCCGCCGCACTCCAGGTCCGGCGCCGCCGGGCCGTCCCCCTCGGTGCGGCGCATCGGGTTGAAATAGTCGGCCCGCACCCGCGCGGTGTCCCCGGTGTCATGCTCCAGGATTCCGAACCGCACCCGCCGGTTGACGATCAGATGCTGCCGTACGGCGAACCGCGCCAGGTTCTCCGCGAGCCACCCGGCGACCTGCCCGGCCTCGCCCTCGATCCCCCCGGACGAACGGTAATCGGCCCTCCCTCCGGGCGTGAACAGGCCCGGGTACGCCGTCCAGTCACCGTCGTCCACCGTCACCGCGTACGCGGTGAC
>NZ_MUNF01000626.1:741-10013 GCF_002154555.1 Streptomyces murinus | reverse complement strand
CTGCACAACTCGGGCGCCCGGCACGCGCTGTGGGTCTCGGTGAAGGCGGGGCTCGGGGCGACCGCGATCGCGCTGGTCCTCGGGACGCTGATCGCGTTCGCCGTGGCCCGGCACCGCTTCTTCGGCCGGGACACGGTGTCGTTCGTGGTGGTACTGCCGATCGCGCTGCCCGGCATCGTCACGGGCATCGCCCTCAACTCGGCGTTCGGCACGGTGCTTTCGCCGCTCGGCGTGGGGCTCGGGCTGTTCACGGTGATCGTCGGGCATGCCACGTTCTGCGTCGTCGTGGTGTTCAACAACGTGGTGGCGCGGCTGCGGCGGACGACGGGGTCGTACGAGGAGGCGGCCATGGACCTCGGCGCGACCACCTTCCGCGCCTTTCTGGACGTCACCTTCCCGCTGGTGCGCTCGGCGCTGCTGGCCGGTGCGCTGCTGTCGTTCGCGCTGTCCTTCGACGAGATCGTGGTCACCACGTTCACCGCGGGGCCCGGCATCGAGACCCTGCCGATCTGGATCTTCGACAATATGACACGGCCCCAGCAGGCGCCGGTGGTCAATGTGGTGGCCGCCGTCCTGGTGCTGCTGTCGGTGGTGCCGATCTATCTCGCGCAGCGGCTGTCGGCGGACACCGCGACCTCCAGCCGGGTGTGAGCCGGCGGCCGGACACGCGCGGGTACGGGCCGGTCCGGGTGTGGCGCCCGCCGTGATGGAACCCTGCGGCCCATGAGCAACCCTCCGAGCGTGAACAGCTATGTCGACCGGGTCACCGCGGGACCCGGCGGGGCGATGACGGACGAGGCCGGCGTCATCACCGGCGATCTCACCGTGGCCACGATCCTGCGGTCGGACGGCCGCAGCGCGCGGGTCGCCGTCCAGCACTTCGGCGGTGACACCTGGTACACCCTCACCGGCAGTCCCGCGCCCGTCCCCGAGGGGCGGCTCGCCGCCTATCACCGGGATCTGCTGGGCCGTATCCGCCGAGGTGGGGGCACTCGCGCGACCTGACCGACGGTCAGTTCCGGGGCGCGAACGAACAGTTGATTCTTTCATGAACACGCAAAAAGGCGGCTCCCGCACCTTGACCGGGGTTTGGTCCAGACCAATCATGGCCTAGACCAGTAGCCCCGGCCGGGCCCTACGTGCGCCACCCCCGCTCGATCGACTGTCGTTCGCCAACCGGGAGTACCCGATGACACGTCCGAGATCCGTACGCGCCCTGCTCACCGGCGTGGCCACCCTGGCCGCGTCCGCGGGGCTGGCCCTGGGGATCGGGGGCACCGCGCACGCGGCGACCCCGCTGCCCGCGCATGTCTTCGCCCCCTATTTCGAGGCCTACAACGGCGACAGCCCCGCCGCGCTCGCCCAGTCCTCCGGCGCCAAGTACCTGACCATGGCCTTCATCCAGACCGAGAAGAAGGGCTCCTGCACGCCCTACTGGGACGGTGACACCAGCACCCCCATCACCTCCTCGGTCTACGGCTCCGACTTCAGCACCATCCGCTCGCGCGGCGGCGACGTCATCCCCTCGCTCGGCGGGTACGCCGCCGACGACGGCGGCACCGAGATCGCCGACAGCTGCACCAACGTCGACTCCATCGCCGCCGCGTACGAGAAGATCATCACCACGTACGACGTCTCCCGGCTCGACATGGACGTCGAGGACAACTCGCTGACCAACCAGGCCGGCATCGACCGCCGCAACCAGGCGATCAAGAAGGTCCAGGACTGGGCCGCCGCCAACGGGCGCTCGGTGCAGTTCTCGTACACCCTGCCCACCACCACGAGCGGGCTCGCCGACAGCGGGCTCGCGGTGCTGCGCAGCGCCAAGAACGCGGGCGCCAAGGTGGACGTCGTCAACCTCATGACGTTCGACTACTACGACGGTGCCACCCACCACATGGCCACCGACACCCAGACGGCCGCGACCGGGCTGCACGACCAGCTCGCCTCGCTGTACCCGAACCTGTCGGACAGCCAGCTGTGGAACATGATCGGCGTCACCGAGATGCCCGGCATCGACGACTACGGCGCGGCCGAGACCTTCACCACCGCCGACGCCACATCGGTGTACAACTGGGCGGTCTCCAAGGGCCTGAACACCCTGTCCTTCTGGGCGCTCCAGCGCGACAACGGCGGCTGCCCCGGCACCGGCGGCTCCGACAGCTGCTCGGGCATCAGCCAGGACACCTGGTACTTCACGCACACCTTCGCGCCGTTCTCGGGCGGTACGACCACCCCGCCGGCCAACGACTTCTCGGTCTCCCTCTCCCCCGCCACCGCCGCCCTCGACCCGGGCGCCTCCACCACGGCGACCGTGAAGACGTCGGTGACCTCGGGCAGCGCCCAGTCCGTCGGCCTCGCGGTCAGCGGCGCGCCGAGCGGGGTGACCGCGACGCTGAGCCCCACCTCGGTCACCGCGGGCGGCAGCTCCACCCTCACCGTGAAGACGGCCGCTTCCACGGCGCCGGGCACCTACCCGCTGACCGTCACCGGCACGGCGGGCTCGGCCACGCACAGCTCCACCTTCAATCTCACCGTGAACGGGTCCGGCGGCGGCACCCCGACGGCGCTTTCCAACGGTGACTTCGAGAGCGGTTCGCTCTCGCCCTGGACCTGCGACAGCGGGGCCTCCGTGGTCTCCTCCCCGGCGCACGGCGGCACCCACGCCCTCCAGACCGCGCCGACCTCCTCGGCGACCGGCCAGTGCGCCCAGACCCTCACCCTCAAGCCGAACACGTCGTACGCGCTCAGCGGCTGGGTGCAGGGGTCGTACGCCTACCTCGGGGTCAGCGGTGGCGCGACGGCCAGCACCTGGACCTCGGCTTCCGCCTGGCAGAAGCTGACGGTGCCCTTCACCACCGGCTCCTCCGGCACGGTCACCGTGTACGTGCACGGCTGGTACGGCCAGGGCACGGTCTACGCGGACGACCTCGCCGTCTCCTGACCCGTCCCCACGGCTGGGCCCATCCGGTGAGCGCACCGGGTGGGCCCGGCCGTCGTTCCCGGCCCGCCACGCGGTGATCTTCCGCGGCCCGAGAGAGGCTGTGGGTGAGACTCCGGGAAGAGACGACCGCAGGCAGGAGGGACGGCCGTGATCGAACTGGCCGCGGCGTTCGCCGTCGCGGGCGCCGCGAGCAACGCCGTCGGCACCGCGTTCCAGCGCAAGGCCGCCTCCGCGAGCAGCCGCGGCGGGATCCGGCTGCTCGCCGAGCTGGTGCGCCGGCCGTTCTGGATGATCGGCATGGCCGGGGTGATCTGCGCGGCCCTCTTCCAGAGCCTGGCCCTGGTCAACGGTCCGCTGGCGCTGGTCCAGCCGCTGTTCATCCTGGAGCTGCCCTTCGCGCTGCTGGTCGCCGCCCCGCTGATGCACCGGCGGCTGCCGCCCTCGGGCTGGTGGGGCGTCGCGAGCTGTGTGGCGGGGCTCGCCGTGCTGCTGATCGCGGCCGCGCCGCACGGCGCGCTCGACCAGGCCCCGCTCACCCGGTGGATCCCGGCGCTGTGCCTGTGCGTGGGCGCCATGGCCGTCGCCGTGCTCCTCGCCTCCCCCGGTCGCCCGGCAGCCCGGCGCGCCGCGCTGCTGGCGGCCGCCTCCGCCACGGGCAACGCTCTGACCGCGGCGCTGCTGAAGTCGGCCTCGGGCACCTTCGCCGACGAGGGGTTCCTGGCGTTCCTGCGGTCCTGGCAGACGTACGGCTTCGCGCTCGCCGGGGTGGCGGCCGTGCTGCTCCTGGAGAACGCGCTCCAGGCGGGCCCGCTGGCCGCGGCCCAGCCCGCGCTGACCATCGGCGACGCGGTGGTGAGCCTGGCCCTCGGCATCGCCCTGTTCCATGAGCGGATCCGCACCGGCTGGTGGCTGGTGCCGGAGGCGTGCGGGGCGCTGATGATCGTCGCGGGCGTGCTGGTGCTGAGCCGGGCCGTGCAGCGGATCACGGTGGTGCCGGTGGCGGCCGAGGAGGAGATCGCGACCTGAGCGGCCCCCGGCGTCAACCCTGAACTTCTCCGGACCGGGTCCCGTGACCGTCCCTTTATGCACCACGCCGCGCCAAATGACCTTTTCGTATTCTTATCGTCCATAAGATGCGACGCGTCAGACGAACCGAATGCCCCGGTCGAGGAGGCGATGGCGTGCCGTCGAGTGGAATCAGCCGTCGGAGTGCGGCGCGTCTGGGCCTCGGCGCCGGTCTCGGCGTGGCGGCCGCCGCGCTGACCGGATGCGACGGCGGCGGGCCGGGCCTCGGCGCGTCGGGGCCCGGCGGACAGCGGCAGGCGCCCCGGCTGATCGGCGACGGCTCGACGGCGTACACCGGGCGCCAGCCGAACCAGCCGGACGCGCCCACCCGGCTGGAACCGGGCCGGACCCCGCCGCAGTTCGTGGTGTTCTCCTGGGACGGCGCGGGCGAACTCGGCACCGGGCTCTTCCCGCGCTTCCTGGAACTCGCCCGCGAGCACGACGCCCGGATGACCTTCTTCCTGTCCGGCCTCTATCTGCTGCCGGAGGACAAGAAGCGGCTGTACCGGCCACCCAACAACCCGGTCGGCGCCTCGGACATCGGCTATCTCACGAACGAACACATCAAGGAGACCCTGAAGTACGTGCGTCAGGCCTGGCTCGACGGGCACGAGATCGGCACGCACTTCAACGGGCACTTCTGCGAGGGCTCCGGATCGGTGGGCGACTGGACCCCCGCGCAGTGGCGCTCGGAGATCGAGCAGGCCCGGACCTTCGTCAAGTCCTGGCGGACCAACACCGGTTGGCACGACGAGCCGCCGCTGCCCTTCGACTACGACAAGGAACTCGTGGGCGGCCGCACCCCCTGTCTGCTCGGCCAGGAGAACCTGCTGCCGACCGCGCGCGAACTGGGCTGGCGGTACGACGCCTCGTCACCGGGCGGGGTGCAGCGCTGGCCCCGCAAGCGGGACGGCGTATGGGATCTGCCGTTGCAGGGCATTCCGTTCCCCGGGCGCAGCTTCGAGGTGCTGTCCATGGACTGGAACATGCTGGCCAACCAGTCCCTGAACTCGACGCGTGCGCCGTCGTACAACTACCCCTACTGGCGCGCCCAGACCTCCCAGGCGTACATGGCGGGGTTCGACCGGGCCTATGAGACGAACCGCGCGCCGCTGTTCATCGGCAACCACTTCGAGCAGTGGAACGGCGGCATCTACATGGACGCGGTCGAGGAGGTCCTGCGACAGATCGCCGGGCGGCCGGAGGTACGGCTGGTCTCCTTCCGGCAGTTCGTCGACTGGCTCGACGTCCAGGACCCGGCGGTCCTCACCCGCCTGCGCACCCTGGAGGTCGGCGAGAAGCCGGTGGGCGGCTGGAGTTCGTTCCTGCGCCAGGCCGCGTAGACGCGACCGGGCCAAGTGGGTTTCGTACAGGGCGGGTTCACGCGGCCGACGCGCGGTCAGCCGGGGGTCGTCATGCGCTGGGTGCCGATGACCGACAGCAGCCGCAGGGCCTGGTCGGAGGACGAGCCGGGGACGGCGGTGTAGATGACGACCTGCTGGTCGCGGTCGGTCAGTTCGAGGGCGTCGCAGTTGACGGTGACCAGCCCCACCAGCGGGTGCCGAAAGGTCTTGCGCACCGTCGGCTCGCCGTCCACCTCGCGGGCATTCCACAGCCGGGCGAACTCCGCGCTGCCGTCCAGGAGTTCACGGATCAGCGCGGACACCTCGGGGTCGTCGGGGTAGCGGACGGCCGCGGTGCGCAGGCGGCTTGCCGCGTGTCGTTCGAACGCGGCGGCGTCGGACACCCCGTACAGGCGCCGGCCCTCGGTGCGCGGCCCGAGGAAGGCCCGGCGGGCGAGGTTGCGGTCGCGGCGCGGCAGGGCCGAGAAGTCCTCCATGAGGGCGGCCGCCAGATCGTTCCAGGCGAGCACCTCCAGGGTGGCCGAGGTGACGAAGGCGGCGGCGCCCGGCAGCCGGTGCACCAGGTCGAGGATGCTCCGCCGCACCTCGCGCGGGGGTCCGGGGGCGGGGCTCGGCGGGGCGCCGGCCAGCTGGTGGAGGTGGTCGCGTTCGGCGTCCGTCAGCCGCAGGGCCCGGGTCAGCCCGGCCAGCACCTCGCGCGAGGGGCGCGGGGCGCGGGCCTGTTCGAGCCGGGCGTAGTACTCGGGGGAGATGAACGCCAGCGCCGCCACCTCCTCGCGCCGCAGCCCCGGCGTACGACGGCGCGGCCCGAGGGGCAGTCCGACGTCGGCCGGTCCGATCCGCTCGCGCCTGCTGCGCAGGAAGGCGCCCAGTTCCGCTCTGTCCACCGTTCCAGTGTGCGCGCCCGCCGGACGGCCGAGCCAGGTACAGCTGGTGCCTGGATACGGGCCGGGGCAGGGCGCAGGCTCGTAGGTATGAACACCACACAGAACACCGAGACCCCTCGTCCGGCGCCCGCCGGGCTGCTGACCGGCAAGGTCGCCTTCATCACCGGTGCCGGGCGCGGCATCGGCGCGGCGGCGGCACGGCTGTTCGCCCGGGAGGGCGCGCGGGTGCTGCTCGCGGCCCGTACGGAGGACCAGCTGAGGGCGGTGGCCGAGGAGATCCGGGCGGCAGGCGGCACCGCGGAGCACGTGGTGTGCGATCTGGCCGACGGGGCGAGCGTACGTGCCGCGGTGGACCGTGCCCTGGAGCGGTTCGGCCGCCTCGACGTCGCGTTCAACAACGGCGCGACGATCCAGCGGCCCGGCCCCATGGACGAGCTGCCGGAAGCCGATCTCGACCAGATCTACACGGTGAACATGAAGGGTGTCTGGCTGGCCATGGCCGCCGAGGTCGCGGCCATCCGGGCGAGCGCCGGCAGCGGTGCCATCGTCAACAACTCGTCCGTGGGCAGCCTGCGCGGAAATCCCGAGCTGCCCGCCTACGCGGCCACCAAGCGGGCGGTGAACAGCCTGACCGCGTCGGCCGCCGTGACCTACGGCCCGGAGGGCATCCGGGTCAACGCCATCGCGCCCGGCTTCACGCTGACGGAGATGACCCGGACCTGGGAGTCGGAGTCACCCGGGATCCGTGAGCGGATCACGGCGGGAACCCCGCTGGGCCGGGCGGCCGCCCCGGAGGAGATCGCCGAGGCCGCCGCGTGGCTCCTCAGCGATCGGTCCTCCTTCGTGACCGGCACGGTACTGCGGGTCGACGGGGGTGCCCGCGCCTGACCCGGGTCTTCGTCAGCCGAGGCCCATGACGCTCATCGTGCGCTCGGCCATCCGCTGCTCGCCGAGCGCGTTCGGGTGGACCGGCACGATGTTCGAGCCGAACAGCAGCGGCTCGATCCACCGGGTGCCCGAGGGCTGGCAGGCGTCATGCCCGTCGGCCGCCTGGGAGAAGTCCACGTAGGTGGCCCCGGTCTCCTGGGCGGCGCGCTGCACGACGGAGTTGAGGTGGGCCTGGAGCGCCCGCAGATACGGGATGTCACCGGAGGCGATCGGCAGCTTCAGGAAGCAGGACGCGTCGAAGGCGGAGGGCACGATCCACGGGTAACCCAGCACCGCCACCCGGGCGTTGGGCGCCTTGGCCCGCAGCGCGGTCAGGGCGCTCTTCAGCGCGGGGTAGGTGTTCGCGTCGATCGCGTCGTCGAAGGACGTGCCGTACTTGTCCTTGCAGGGGTGACCGAAGCCGGCGTTGAGAACTCCGGCGGTGCCGCAGTCCACGATGGCGCTCACGAAGGTGCTGTTGTCATTGCCGCCGATGGTCAGCGTCACCAGGTCGGTGTTCGCGTTCACCGCGTCCAACTGCGGTGCCACGCCCGAGTACTGGGACTGGGTGAAGTCCTTGGTCTCGGCGCCGCCGCAGGTGACGTCCGTCAGCGAGGCGCCGGTCGCCTTCGCGAGGACATGCGGGTAGTTCACGGTGGAGCGCAGACAGAGCAGATTGCTGGTGTCGATGGGCGTGACGCCCGAGCCCGCGCTGTAACTGTCGCCGAGGGCGACGTAGTTGAGGGGCGTCGCGGCATGGGCGGGGGCGGCCGTGAGGCCGAGGGCCAGCGTGCCGGCGAGTGCGGATGCCGCGGCGGCGGCACGGCGCAGGGCAGGGGTGGGCATGAGGAGTGCTCCCTCTTACGCGACTGGTGCGGGGCAGGGGGTATCGCCGGCTGCCGGGGGCGCTGCGTGGGGTGCGCACAACGACGGCCGTGGAGCAGGGAGTTGCGGGTACTACCAGCGGGTTCTACCGCTAGGTAATGTGCGGGCAGCTGATCGCCGAGTCAACATTGCGGACCGAAGTTCTTGAAATGCTCATGAAATATGGGTGTCGACATGCCGTAACAGCGGGTGCATGACGGATCATTCGAGCACGGATGAACCCGGGAGCGGTGGACCGCCGGCCGTGAACCCGGCCGTGTCGGCGCCGCCATGCCGCCGAGTCCGTCGGCGCATTCACCCGGTGACCGGACTCCTGGCGCTGACCTGCGGGAACGGGGATAGAGTGCGGGACGTGGGCCCCTCCGCCGAAAGGACGACCATGGACCAGTCCTCCCCCGCGCCGACCGTGGAGCGCGTGGACGCACGGCACCGTTACGAGATCCTGGTCGGCGGCGAACGCGCCGGCCTCACCGCCTATCGCGACCGGGGCGAGCAGCGGGTCTTCTTCCACACCGAGATCGACGACGCCCACGCCGGGCAGGGTCTGGCCGGGCAGCTGGTCGAGTACGCCCTCACGGATGTGCGCGCGCTCGGCAAGCGGATCGTGCCGGTGTGCCCGTACGTCGCCAAGTTCCTGAAGAAGCACGAGGAGTTCGCGGACATCACGGACGAGGTGACCCCCGAGATCCTCAGCTGGCTCGACACCCAGCACCGCTGACCCACGGAACCGACTCGGCCCCGACGCAAAGGGCTTGCCATCCCCGTTGCGGCGATGGCAAGATCCCTCCAGCTCGAACAGCAGCTACACAGCCCGTACTTCTTCACGCATTCACACATTCACGAAGGACTGAAGTCCATGGTTTCGGCGTCCCACAGCGGCCGCCGTCGGAACTGAGCCCCCTGCCCCACGGCAGCGCGCTCGCATGTTCCCACGCTCTCCTCACGGCGGTCCGACGACGCGGTGTCCAGCACACCGCCGCCTCGCTCACCGAGGCGATCCCTCGTACGCACGACCGCTTTCACCGTGAGGAATTCCCAGCGTGCACACCGATGTCCAGAGCTTCGCCGTCGCCCATCTCCTGCGCCGCCCCGCGGCCTGTCGAGTGGGCGGCTTCGTCGTGGGGTTCGACCCGGCCACGACGAGCCCGTACGTCAACTACGCCACCCCCGTCCCGGGGGCCGAGCCCACCGACGCGGACG
>NZ_MUNF01000626.1:0-727 GCF_002154555.1 Streptomyces murinus | reverse complement strand
CCCGGGTCCGGGTGGAGGCGCCGGTCACCGACGAGGACTACCTCGCGATCGACACGGCGCTATCCGAGGCGTTCGGCGGCGAATGGGCCCCGTCCCCGGAGGGCGCGGCCCGGTTGCGGCGCACCGAGGAGGGCGGCGGGGCGGTCCGCTTCGTCCGCGCCGGGGACGGGAGCTGCGCGGGCGGCGCCCTGTGCTCGGCACCGGCCGAGGGCACGGCGGAACTGGCGGGCGTCGGCACCCTGCCGGGTCACCGGGGCCGGGGCATCGCCGCGGCGGTCACCGCGGCCCTGGCCGAGACCCTGTTCGCCCGGGGCGCCCGGACCGTATGGCTGGAGTACTCCGGCGCCGGCTCCCGCCGCGTCTACGAACGCGTGGGCTTCCGGCCCGGCGGCACGCGGGTGTATCTGAGGCACGAGGGCTGACGCGGGGAGTGCCGTAAGGGCGGGTGGCGGGGGGTCGACTCGCCCTCACCTCCCGCCCCCTCCCGGCAAGGGGTTGTCCCGTTGAACGAGGGTGCGGGCATCGGGGTTCTCCACGGAGCGGGATCACGGGAGAAGCCGGGCGGGCCGGTGACCGGTGACCGGTGACAGCATCCAGTCCTCCGCGCCCCCGGCGACCGCCGCCTGCGCCCCCGGTGTCCGAGGGCAGGTCCAGGCGTTGTCGCGGAATTGTCCTTGATCGGTAACAGCGGGAGCGCGGGCGCCCTCCCCGCCGTCCTGGCAGATGC
>NZ_MUNF01000625.1 GCF_002154555.1 Streptomyces murinus | reverse complement strand
TGTGTATAAGCGCCAGGAACCGCCCGCCCCCACCGGGCCCCGCCCGCAAAGGACACGTATGACCACTCTCGCCGACCCCGTGCCCGGCGGCCGCCCGGCCGATCTACGGCGGGTCGCCGCCCTCACCACCGCCCTGGCCGCGCAGGACGTGCGCGGCATCGTCCTGGCGTATGTGGACACGGCGGGCGTCACCCGGGTGAAGACCGTCCCCACGGCCCGGCTGGAGGCCGCCGTCTCCTGGGGCGTCGGGATGTCCCCGGTGTTCGACACCTTCCTGGCCGACGACTCGATCGTCAGCACCGATGTGCTCGGCTCCCCCGACGGCGACCTGCGGCTCTACCCCGACCTGGACCAGCTGGTGGCGCTGGCCGGGCAGCCCGGCTGGGCGTGGGCGCCGGTGGACCGGATCACCCAGGAGGGCGAGCGGCACCCCGGCTGCGCCCGCACCTTCCTGCGCCGCATGGTCACCGAGGCGGCCGAGCGGTACGGGCTCGCCTTCAAGGCGGCGTTCGAGATCGAGTGGGCCCTCGGACTCGGCTCCGCGCCCGCCGGGGAGTTCGTGCCGGCGGTGTCCGGACCGGCGTACGGCGCGATCCGCCAGGTGGAGCTGGGCGACTTCCTCGCCGATCTGCTGGCCGCGCTCGACGCCCAGGGCGTGGACGTCGACCAGGTCCATCCCGAGTACGCGGCCGGGCAGTTCGAGCTGTCGGCGGGCGCCCTGGACCCGGTCGCGGCGGCCGACCGCAATGTGCTGGCGCGCCAGACGATCCGGGCCCTCGCCCAGCGGCACGGACTGCGGGTGTCGTTCTCGCCCGCGGTCCTCGCCGGGAGCGTCGGCAACGGCGGCCATGTGCATCTGTCCTGCTGGCGCGACGGCGGCAATCTGCATGCGGGCGGCGAGCGCCGGTACGGTCTGACGCCCGACGCGGAGTCCTTCGCGGCCGGGATCCTCGCGCATCTGCCCGCGCTGACCGCGATCAACGCGCCCAGCCCGGCCAGCTATCTGCGGCTGCGGCCCTCCCAGTGGGCGGGCGTCTTCACCGCGTGGGGCCGCGAGACCCGGGAGGCGGCGCTGCGACTGGTCACCGGCAGCGCGGGCCGGCAGCGGCAGGAGGCCAACCTGGAGGTGAAACCCGTCGACCTGGCCGCCAACCCCTATCTCACCCTCGGCTGTCTGATCGCCGCGGGACTCGACGGACTGGCGGCGAAGCGCCCCCTGCCCGAGGAGATCACCGGCGACCCGGCGCGCTACGACGCGGAGGCGGCGGCGAAGCTCGGCGTACGACGGCTGCCGACCACGCTGGCCGAGGCGGTGACGGAGTTCCGCGCGGACGAGGTGCTGCGGGCCGCGCTCGGTCCGGTCCTCGCGGACGCGGTGAGCGCCGTACGGCTCGGAGAGGCGGCCGCCGTCGAGGGGCTGGACGACGACCGGGTGGCGGCGGCCTATCGCTGGGCGTACTGACCATGGCGTCCGCCGGTCCGGTCCAGGAGGCTCTGGCCGCACTGGAGTTGGTGGACCACCACTGCCATGGCGCGACGGTGGCCGACCTGTCCTTCGAGGGGTTCGAGTCGCTGCTCACCGAGGGCGAGCCGTGGCCCGGCGTCTCGCCGTTCGACACCCCGGTGGGCATCGCCGTACGACGGCACTGCGCGCCCCTGCTGGACCTGCCACGGCACGCCCCGCCGGACGTGTACGTGGCCCGGCGCGCGGAGCTGGGGTGGCGGGAGGTGAACCGGCGGTTCCTGACGGCGGCCGGGGTCGGGACGTACTGCGTGGACACCGGCTATTCCCCGCAACCCCTCACCTCCCCCGCCGAGTTGGCGCAGGCATCGGGTGCCGCCGCGTACGAGGTCGTACGTCTGGAGCGGATCGCCGAGGAGGTGGCGGCGCGGGGTGTGGAGGCGGGCGAGTACGCGGCCGTGTTCCGCGCGGCGGCCGAGGAGGCGGTGCGGCGGCCGGGTGTGGTGGCGGTGAAGTCGGTGGCCGCCTATCGCACCGGATTCGCTCTCGATCCGGAGCGGCCCTCGGACGCCGAGGTGACCGTGGCGGCGCGGCGCTGGCTCACCGCCGGCGGCCGCCTCGCGGACCCGGTGCTGATACGGCAACTGCTGTGGACCGCAGTCGACTTGGGGCTGCCGCTCCAGTTGCACACCGGTTTCGGGGACGCGGACGTACGGCTGCACCGGGCCGATCCCGCCCTGCTCACCGACTGGCTGCACCGGATCGCCGGCACCGGCCCCGTGCTGCTGCTGCACTGCTGGCCCTATCACCGCCAGGCCGCCTATCTGGCCGCGGTGTTCGAGCGGGTGTACCTGGATGTGGGGCTCGCCCTGCATCACGCCGGCCCCGCCCGGGCGGGGGTGGTGCTGGCGGAGGCCCTGGAGATCACCCCGTTCCGCAAACTGCTGTACAGCTCGGACGCCTACGGTGTGGCGGAGTTCCATCACCTGGGCGCCCTGTGTTTTCGTCAGGGCCTCGCCGAGTTGCTGCGACGTCGTGTGGAGGCCGATGAGCTGTCCCTGTCCGACGCCCTGCGGATCGCGTCCTGGACGGGCCGCGACAACGCCCGCCGGCTCTATGGACCACCCGTATCCGAACCGGTCCGCGACCCCCGCGGCCGCCCCACCCGGAAAGTATGATCAAGCAATGTCTGACATGACCGATACCACGCCCGGCTGGCTGACCTCGGACGAGCTGGAGATGGCCAGGGCCCGGATGCCGATCCTGTACGTCGAGGCCGTGCCCGTGCGGGTCGACGACAGCGGCGAAGTCATCAGCATCGGACTGCTGTTGCGGATCGGCCCGGACGGAACGGTCAGCCGGGCCCTGGTCTCCGGGCGGGTGCTGCACCACGAGCGGGTCCGCGACGCGCTGCTGCGCCATCTGGAGAAGGACCTCGGCCCGGTGGCCCTGCCCCGGATCCCCGCCTCGCTCCAGCCCTTCACCGTGGCCGAGTACTTCCCGACGGTGGGCATCACCCCGTACCACGACCCGCGCCAGCACGCGGTGTCCCTCGCCTATGTCGTCCCGGTCACCGGTGACTGCCGGCCCCGCCAGGACGCCCTGGACCTGGTCTGGTTCAGCCCCCAGGAGGCGGCCTCCGAGGTGCTCCAGAGCGAGATGCCGGGCGGCCACGGCGCGCTGCTGAAGCAGGCGCTCGCCCACGTGGGCCTGGTGTTCTGACCCCCGATCCGGTGCCGGGCGGGCGAACCGCGCCCGGCACCGGATCCCGTCTCCTCCGTACCCCTGCCAGGTTTCTGCAAGGTCGCCGCAAGGCTTTCGTCCGGTGGGCCCGGGCAGAGCCTGGGCAACGGCCCGCAGGGGCGACTCGCGAGAGACATCGGGGGTACATCGTGTCGGCATTGGGTTCACAGGCCGATCCATCGGCCACCGGCAGGGAATGGCGGACACTGGTCGGCCGCAGGACGGTCCTGACCGTCGCGCACACGATCACCTATGCGAAACGGCTGGTCGACATCCTGTCACTGGTCGACGACGACTTCCGCGTCCAGGTGGCGTTCACGGCGCCGCCGCACGTCTTCGGTGACGAGGTGCCGCGCTTCCTGGAGCGGCTCGGCTGTGCGGTGCTGCCGTGGGAGGAGGCGGTCCGGCTGCCCTTCGACGTGGCGGTGGCGGCGGGTCCGAAGGGCGTCGAGCGGCTGTCGGCGCCGCTGATCACGCTGCCGCACGGCGCCGCGTATCTCAAACTCGTCCCGTCGGCCACCGAGCCCGGCGTGGCCGGGCTGCGCCGCACGGACCTCGCGCCCGGCGGGAAGTTACCCGCGGCGCTGGTCATGCCGCACCACGCCGACCTCGCGGAACTGGCCCGCCAGTGCCCGGAGGCGGTGCCGCTCGCCCATGTCGTCGGGGATCCGGTGTACGACCGGATGTCCGTCAGCCTGCCGCTGCGTGAGCGCTACCGCGCGGCCCTCGGACTGCGCGGGTCGCAGAAGCTGGTGGTGGTCGCCTCCACCTGGGGCGCACGGTCCTCGTTCGGCCGGTTCGAGTCGCTGCTGCCCCGGCTGCTGTCCGAACTGCCCGGCGACGAGTACCACTGTGTCGTCCTCGCCCACCCGAACGTGTGGTCGGGGCACGGCGCCTGGCAGGTGCGGTCCTGGCTGCGGCGCTGCGCCCGGCTGGGCATCTCGCTGCTGCCGCCGGAGGCGGAGTGGCGCAGTGTGCTGATCGCCGCGGACTGGATCATCGGCGACCATGGCTCGGTCACCCTGTACGGGACGCTCACCCAGGCACCGATCCTGCTCGCCTCCTCGCCCGCGGGGGACATCAACCCCGCCTCCCCGGCCGCCACGCTCGCCCTGACCGCGCCCGCGCTGTCGCCGGTGCATCCGCTGGTCGACCAACTCCGGTACGCGGCCGCGGAGTACCGGCGCGAGGAGTACACGGAGATCAGCGCGCGCATCACCTCGGAGCCGGGGCGCTTCCACCGCAATATGCGGCGGCTGCTGTACCGGACCCTCGGGCTCGGACAGCCCGCCCATCCGCCGGTCACGGCCCAGCTCCCGGCGCCACCGCCGCTGAGCGCCTGGCCGACGGCGGGACAGGAGGTGCCGGCATGAGCGGCCTGGTCGTCGTACGACTGCTGTCCCCGGGAGCGGAGGCGTCCGGGCCCGTTCACTGGGTGGGGCCGGTGCTGCGGGTGCGCATGGGGGCGGTGGGATCCGGTGCGGAGGTGATTGCCGAGGCGGGGCAGGTCCGGGCCGGGGCAAGGGCGTTGCCCGAGGGCGACGAGCACTGCGCCGTGAACGCCGAGGCGGCCCCCGAGAACCGCCGGCTGGCCTGCGCCGATGTGCTGTACGGGGTACGGCCGCGACCGCCGGCGTCGGCACTGCACTGGCTGACCGGGGTGACGGCGCGCCATCCGTCGTGCGCGCTCGCCGCGGTGCCCCTGTCCGGGGGCGGCTGGCTGGCCCTCGCGGGCTCGGCCGCCCGCGGGCGGGGCGGCGGGCCGCGAGTCGTGGCGGAGGCGGTCGGTGCCGATCAGCCGCTGCTGGCGTCCTGTCTGCACGCGTGGTTGGTCGAGGGCCGTACGCTCGCCGAGTTGGCGTATGTACGACCCCTGCGGCAGGCCGCCGCGGGTGGTCGTACGGCGGCGGGGGCGTGCGCTCACTCCAGGCGGCGCGCGTCGGCGGGGCTGGTGACCTCGTAGCGGGAGCGTGCCTCGGCGAAGTAGGCACGGGCCTCCGTGTCGGCGCCCTGCTCCTGTGCGCCGCGCCCCAGCATCTCCAGGGTGCGGGCCTGCCAGTGCAGGGCGCCCGAGGCACGGAACGCCTCCAGCGCCTCGGTCAACTCACCTGTACCCAGGGCGTGTTCGCCGCCCTGGGCATGGGCGCGGCCGAGGAAGGCCAGGGCCCGGGTCGCGTCGTGCGGGTCGGCCACCTCGATCAGGATCCGCCGGGCCTCCTCGAAGAGCGGGATCGCCGTGATGGGGTCGCCTCGGCGCAGGGCGGTCTCGCCGAGCAGGATCCCGGCGAGCGCGACGCCCCGGCGATAGCCGCACTCCTCCCAGACCCGCACGGCGAGGTCCAGATGGCGCACGGCTTCCTCCAGTCGGCCGGTGGCCATACGGCAGCTGCCGAGCCCGAGTTGGGCCTGCCCCTCGTCGCGGACGTCACCGGCTGCGCGGGCGGCTTGCAGGGACTGGGCGTACCAGTCGGCGGCCTCTTCGACGCGGCCCGCGGCGGAGAGGCCGATGGCGCCCGAGTTGAGCATCTGCCGTTCGGCCTCGGCATGTCCGTCGGCGCGGGCGGCCGCCAGACCGATGGTGTGCGCCTCGGCCCACAGGTCGTAGTAGCGCAGCCGGAGGAACAACGGCCACATGGCGTCGACCAGTTGCCAGGCGGTGGCGTGCCAGCCCCGTCCGGCGGCGGTGCGCAGCAGGGCCATGAGGTGGTGGCGGTGGGCGTCGAGCCAGTCCAGCGCGCCCTTCTCCGCCGTGAACGGCGCGGGCAGCGGGGAGGGGTGGGCGTAGGTTCTCGGGAGGGTGAACTGGGCCGGGGTGATGAGCTGTTCGGCGGCGGTGGTCGTCCGCAGATACCAGTCGGCGACCCGTCTCAGCGCCTCCGCCCGGGCGTCCTCGCCGTCGTGGATCTCGGCGCAGGAGCGGGCGTGCACCCGGACGAGATCGTGGAAGCGGAAGGTGTCGGGGCCGATGTCCTCGACCAGGTTGGCCTCGATCAGTTCATCGAGCCGGCGTTCCGCCCACTGCTCGCTCTCGGCACAGCCGGCCGCCGCGGTGCGGGTGTCGAAGGTGGGCACGGGGAGCGTGCCCAGCGTGCGGTAGAGACGGGCGGCCCGCGGGTCGAGCACCGCGTACGACGCGTCCAGTGCCTTGCTCACCGTGATCTCCCCTTCCACTTCCAGTGCGGCCAGCCGGTCGGCGTCCGGCGCCAGGGAATCCGCCAGGGCGGCGATGGGCTGCCGGGGGCGGGCGGCGAGGCGGGCCGCCGCCAGGCACACCGCCAGGGGGACCCCGGCGCACAGCTCCACGACCTGTTCCACGGCGGTGCGTTCGCCCGCCACGCGTTCCGCGCCGACGCCGCGGGTGAGCAGTTCGAGGCCGGCGGCGGGGTCGAGCGCGGCCAGCCGGAAGAACGCGGCTCCGTCCAGGCGCAGTCCGGTCAGCCGCCGCCGGCTGGTCACAACCACGAGGGCGCCGGAGCCGCCGGGCAGCAACGGCCGGATCTGTGCCGCGGTGAAGGCGCTGTCCAGCATGACGGCGACCCGGAGCCGCGCCGTCACCGTCCGCCACAGCGAGGCCTGTTCGGCCAGTCCGGCGGGCGGGGCGGCGACCCCGAGGGCCCGCAGGAACTGTCCGAGCACCTCGGCCGGGTCCGCGGGTCCCTCGGCGGCGTGGCCGTACAGGTCGGCGTACAACTGGCCGTCGGGGAAGGCCGCTTCCCGGGTGCGCAGCCAGCGGGAGACCAGCGCGGTCTTGCCGATCCCGGCCGGGCCGTTGACCACGATCAGCGGGGGCCCGGCCTCCGGGTCGTCCGCGCTGGTCAACAGGCCGTCGAGTTCCGCGAGTTCATCGGCCCGGTCGGTGAAGTGATGTGGCACCGGAAGGAGTTGCCGGGGCACCGGCAGGGGCGCCTTCGCCGGCATGTGCACATGGACGTCCCGGGCCTGGACCACCGGTCCCGAGAAGGTGCCGCTCGCGATGCTGTTGCCGACCCCGCCGTCCCGACCGCCGTCTTCCGTCGCTCCCATCCGCTTCTCCCCCGCCCGTTGTCATATTCATCTGTCACCGGGCTCTACCCCTGAGACGGCCTGCCGTATGCGGCAGCCGGTCATTCCCGGCCACCGTGGCGCTTCGTGGCGCTCTTGAAGGCGGCGCGCGCGGCCCGCACAGTGGAGGGGCCAGAAGGACGGGACGGGACGGGGGATGTCACGCATGGATCCGGTGTCGATGGGGTTGCTGACGGCTCTGGCGGGAGGGGCCGGCGGGGAGCTGGGCCGCCAGGCGTGGACCGGGCTCGGGGAGTTGGTACGGCGCCCGTTCCGGCGCGGCGGCGCGGCGGTGCCGGAGGGGTCCGCGCCCGAGGGGTCCGCGCCGGAGGGATCCGTGTCGGAGGGATCGGGGGAGGCGGAGCTGGCCAGGCTGGCCCGGGATCCGGGTGACGCGGCGGCGGCGCGGGCCTTGAGCGTCGTACTGCACCGGCGGGCCGCCGACGACGCGGAGTTCGAGGAGCGGCTGCGACGCTGGGACGAGGCGGCCCGGCGGATCTCCCTGACCGGCGGGGACGTCCACAACTCCATCTCGGGCGGCACGTTCTCGGCACCGGTGATCCAGGGGCGCGACTTCACGGGCACGACCTTCGGGACGTCCCCCGCCGACGGCTGACCGATTGCCCTTGGATTCGGTAAGACACGGACAACAGCCGCACGAGAAGCGACAAAAGCAATGGCAAAGGGGGCTGGGGGCGGGTCCCTCGCGCGTGCGAGGGTGCGGGGCATGAGCACAGAGCACGTCCTCCCCGCGGTCGGCCTCGGCGGTCTCGCGTTCGTCGCCGCGCTCGTGCTCCAGTTCGCCGTACGCCGGTACGTGGCGTGGATCTACTGGACGGCCATCGTCATGGTCAGCGTGTTCGGCACCATGGCCGCGGACGTGCTCCGTGTCGGCCTCGGTGTGCCGTACACCCTGTCCGCCCCGCTCTTCCTCATCGCCCTCGCGGCCGTCTTCGCGCTCTGGTACGCGAGCGAGCGCACCCTGTCGATCCATACCGTGCGCACCCGGCGCCGCGAGGGCTTCTACTGGGCGGCCGTGCTCGCCACCTTCGCCCTGGGCACCGCGGCGGGCGACCTCACCGCGAGCATGGGCCTCGGTTACCTGGGCTCGGCCGTCCTGTTCGCGGTGGCCATCGCGGTCCCGGCCCTCGCCCATCGCGGCGGCGCCCTCGGCGCGGTGACCGCGTTCTGGGCGGCGTACGTCATCACGCGCCCGCTCGGCGCGTCCCTCGCGGACTGGATGGCCGATCCGACCGCGCGGGGCGGTCTCGGCTGGGGCCTCGGCCCGGTCACGCTGTCGTGGACCGTGGCGATCGTCGCGTTCGTGGCGTTCCTCGCTCTGTCGCGGCGGGACAGCGGCGCCGCCGTCTGACCGCCGCCTCGACCGCTGACGGGAAGGCCCCGAGGGACATGTCCCATGGGGCCTTCCCGCCGCGTAGAGCGGTGCGGATCAGCGCGTGGCGCCCGCGCGGAAGCGCCGGTACAGGGCCGCGCCGCCGACCAGCGATGCGGCGCCCGCGAAGGCGGCCGTCAGGGTGCCGTCGGCGCCGGTGTGGGCGAGGGTGCCCGTCGGCCGGTGCACGGCCGCGGGCGGCTCGGGGGCCGTGCGCGCGGGCGGCACCTGCGGGTGCGCCGGGGGCGCGGTGTGCACCGGCGGGGTGACCCGCGGCGGGGTCACCGGCTGCGTGCCATGGGTGCTCGACGTGTTCTCGGAGTGGTTGCCGAAGACGGGGTTGAGAAGCCCCACCACGTTGACACTGTCGCCGCTGATGTTCACCGGCAGATCGATCGGCAGCTGGATGCCGTTGCCGGACACCGCGCCGGGCGAGCCCTTCTCCGCCGAGGCGGCCGTGGCCCCGCCCCCGTTGGCGGAGCCGCCCTTGGTGGTGCTGCCGCCGCCCGTGTTGGCGCAGCTGTTGCCCATCGCGGGGTTGAGGAGCCCCACCACGTTCACCGTGTCCCCGCACACGTTCACCGGGATGTGCACCGGGAGCTGGATCCCGTTGCCGGAGATCAGCCCCGGCGAGCCGACCGCGGCGCCGTCCGCCGTGGAGTCGGCGTACACCGGCCCCGCCACAGCGATCGCGCCCGAGGCGGCCGCGAGGGCGATCACACCGTTTCGGGTAACCCGTTTCATCGGTTCCCTGCCTTCCAGAATCAAGCGCGGGCACTCGCCCGCACGGAGGTAAACGCGGGGAAAAACAGGTGAGTTATGGCTTGTCAATCATTCGGCCGGTATATGCCACGATCGCTGGTCCTCGTGACACCGGGGACGCCGGATTGGTCGTACTACTTCGTGCGATCGCGTGAAGAGAGGGCAGCCCGCTTTCCCTCCGGAAAGCCGACCGGTCACGCTTCCCCTGCGGAGCAGGTGAACGTCCGCGGTGAGAGCCTCTCGGGAAGTGGGTGGATCCATGTCCAAGCTGGGCGCGGCACGTTGGGTGGCGGTGGCTCTTGCCGGCTGCGGCGTCGGGATCGGTGCCGCGTGGTCCGTCCCCGCCCTGGCCGACCAGCCCTCCGAGCGGCTGGCTCCGCAGTACAGGCTGGTGATCGGCGAGTTCGGGACCCAGGCACGGGCCTACTGCCCCTCGGGCTACACGGTCACCGGCGGCGGCTTCAGCGGCACCGCTCCGGCCACCAACAGCGTCCCCCTGGGCGACCTCAGCGGCTGGTACGCACAGAGCTCCGAAGGCGTGCGGACCTGGGCGGTCTGCGTCTTCGGCGGCTGATTCAGGCCGACCTCCACCACGTCGCGGTCCATGATCTGACGCCCTTTCACCTTCCGCGGGGGTGACCCACCCCGATAGGATCGCCATGTGATCGAACTGGCTGAAATGATCAGGGAGTTGGGCCAGGAGCTGAACGCCGCTCTGAGCGAAGGTCCGTCCGGAGTGGTGCGGTTCGAGCTCGGGACCGTCGAGGTCGAGGCGGACGTCGTGGTGAGCCGCAGGGGCGGAGCGGGCGGCAAGGTGCGGTTCTGGGTGGTGGAGGCCGGTGCCGAGGGGCAGTCGGAGACCTCGCGCACCCACCGGATCCGCCTCGCTCTGCACCCGAAACTCGTCGCACCGGACGGCACACAGGTGAAGGTGCTGATCTCGGGGGAGGAAGAAGAGGGAGAGCGCTGACGGCAGTACGCCGAGGCGGTACGGCCGTTCCGCCGTCCCGACACCCTGACGTGGCGGGACGGGTGGCCGTACGCTGGTCGGCACCGCCGGTGGGAGAGAACCGGCGGCAGGTGACGATCGGAGGTCACGGGGGTGGAAGGGCGGAACCCCGCGCGGGTTCGCAACGAGTTGGTGGCCAACGTCGTCGACGTGCTCCAGGAATCGGCCACCCTGCGGCACCCGACCAGTGCCGACCTGCTGGTGACCATGCTGAGCCAGGAACTGGGCGCGCCCGTCGAGCCGTTGCAGAACAGGACGCTGCGCCCGTATCTGCTCCAGCTCGTGGAGGTGTGCGCGCGGATCCCCGACGGACTGCCCTGCCTGGTGCGCTGCCTCGGCTATGTGGAGGAGCAGTCCGTCACCGTGCTGGCGCTGCGCCGTCTGGTGGACGAGTGGGAGGCGGTCGACTTCTTCGACGGCGCCGATCTGCACCCGCTGCGCCCCGACCTGATGGAACTGCGCTCCTCGGCCGCGCTCGCGGCGATGGCGCGCCGGGCCAGCCGCTCCCGCACCCAGGAGCTGCCCGCCTGGTGCGACACCGGCTGGGCGGTGTTCTTACGCCTGGCCGGCGGCAACTCGGCGGCGCGGGAACTGCCCGTGAGCATGGCCTTTCTGTCGCTGGCCGCGGACCAGCTGGTCGAGGACGGACTGCGGGAGGCCGCCGAACGGCTGCGCCGCTGGAACCGCGCACAGGCCCGCTTCTGGGGCTTCGAGGACCAGATGGCCGAGTGGCAGCACGACAGCATCACCGATCAGCCGGCCTCCCTCATGCCCGCCTATCTGATGATCCAGTTCGAGCCGGACGGTGTCGACCCCGACCGGTACTACCTCTCCCACTGGCGCCAGTCGGACGCGGAGAGCTGGCATCCCCTCCCGGGCGAGACGCTGCATCTGCACCGCGACGACCTGCCGGCCGAGGTGGACACGCTCATCGAGCAGACCGAGGAACGCTGGTCGGACCTGCGGCAACCCGTCGTACTCGAATTCATCCTTCCGTGGGAGCTGTTGGGGGAACCGGTCGAGTGGTGGCACAAGGAGGCGGACTCCGCCTCGCCCACTCCCCTGGTCATGGACTACACGGTCCTCATCCGCAGTTTCGAACGCCTGCGCAAGGCCGCGTGGCACCGGCCCTGGCACAACAAGTGGCGCCAGTTCAAGGAGCGTCCGGCGGAGACGCACTCCTACTGGAACCGCCCCGGCCACTCGCACTTCCATCTGGAGCGGGAGCTGAAGGAGGACGAGCAGGCCGTCTGCCTGGTCCTCAGCGAGCCGCCCGGCACGGACTCCGCCACCAGCCGCCAGGAGTATCTGGCGGGGCTGCGGGCGGGAGTTCCGGCCATGATCTGGCACCGCGGCGACTGCTCGGATCCCGCCTTCAAGGAGGCGGTGGCCGAGATCGTGCAGGACCGGGGGCTGGCCGGGCTGCTGGAGCGGACCGGACGTTGGCGCAAGGAGGCACTGGCCATGGGGCCGGAGGGGTGGGACAACCATGTGGGGCGCCATCTGGCGATCCTGCTCGACGATCCGGAGCGCAAGCCCGAGCCACCGGGGCCCGCGCATGTGCCGGTGAAGCCGTGAGGCGGCCGGCCGGATCCGCGTGTCCACCGACCGTCCGCGCGTGGTGAGTGGGGGTGCCCGGCATGCACCGGCGTGATTCCACCGGTCCGCGTCCGTTCCATGTCCGCCACCCTGCTTCCGCCGTGCTGTGGCGTACACCGTCCGCGTGCTTCCGTGCGTCCTTGCTTCGGGGGTGCCCACGCTGCGAGGCTTGGTGCGTGGATGTCACGCATGCCTGGAGTCTGCGGGACTCCACCGCACTCTCACCGTCACTACGGCGCTTTGAGAGCACCCATGCACGATGACGACGAACAGCGACCGGCCAAGGCCGCGCGGGCCCGCCGGGAGGCCGCCCGTGTGCTGAGCCGGCTCGGCCGGGAGGGCGGGCCGCATCCCGTGGAGGCGGTGCTCGTCGTCGATGCGCATCCCACGATGCGGGTGTGGGACGGAGCCGTCCAGGGCGATCTGGTCGAAGAGCTGGAGCGGGCCGGGCGGTTCACCCGGGTGCGGGTGGTACGGCTGCTGGGCACCGACGAGACGGACCCCGCGCAGGCCCGCACCGAGGAGCCGCTGGGCGCGCCCGACGCGGGCGCCCGCCGGGTGGTCCTGGTACTGACCGACGGCATCGCCACCGGCTGGCGCCTGGGCACCGTGCATCCGCTGCTGCGCGCATGGGGGCGCGCGCAGCCGGTCGCGGTGGCCCATCTGCTGCCCCCGCACCTGTGGTTCCGCACCGGGCTGGACGTGTACCGGGTGCGGATCCGCTCCCCGCGCCCCTGGGCGGCCAACAGCGCCTGGAGCTGGGCCGAGCGCGAGGCTCCGGCCGGTTCGCGGGACGACGAGGGACAGGACGCGGAGGCGGAGGCGGCCGCCCCCGTCGTCGTACCGGTGCTGGCGCTGGCCGAGCGATGGGCGGCCGTGCTGCTCCGGCTGGTGTCCGGGGCCGAGCCCGAGTGGCTGGATCTGGCCGCCGTACAGGCACGGGAGTGGAAGAGCAGGCCCGACGCGGCGCGTGCGCTGCCCTGGGCGCAGGACGTGCCCGACCCGCACAGCCCGGTGCCCGCCGCCGAACGCGTCTCCGATTTCCGGGCCGCGGCCAGCCCGACGGCGTTCACCCTGGCGACCCGTCTGGCCGCCGCGCCGCTGAGCCTGCCCGTCATCCGGGTACTCGTCGCCGCCACCCCGGACGCGGGCCCGGTGCATGTCTCCGAGCTGCTGATGAGCGGTCTGGTACGGCCCGTACCGGCGCGCGGTGACGGCCCGACGGACGTGGTGTTCGACTTCGCGCCCGATGTCCGCGAGGAACTGCTGGCACTGGGCCGCCGCAGCGCGACCGCCCGGGTGCTGTACGACGTCCGGGGGTTATTGGCCGGGGACGAGGCGACCCGTTCCCTGCTGCCCGCTCCCGACGAACCGCTGGACACGCTGGCGATGCCCGGCGTCAACAGCCGCAACATCGTCTTCCTCCGGGTGGAGCTGACCGCGCTGCGCGCCCTGTCCGGGCGCTACGACCAGCGCGCCGCGATGCTGGCCAAGGTGCTGAGCTGGCACGATCGGCGCTACGCGGTCAGCCTGGAGAAGTTCACCCTGGAAAAGACGCGCCGCACATCCACGGGATCCGCGCCGGCCGCCTCGGTCTCCGACGCGGACGGGCCCGCCGCCGGGCCGCAATCCCGGACCGTTTCCGAAGGAGCCTCATCGATGCCGACACCGCCTCAGGAAACCGCGGAGGGAGAGCGCACCACGCAGCCGCGCGTCTGGGGGAACCTGCCGCCGCGCAACCCCAACTTCACCGGGCGCGACGAGCTGCTGGAGCTGCTCGACCAGCGGCTGCGGGAGGGCACCACCACGGTGCTGCCGGAGGCGATCCATGGCATGGGCGGCGTCGGCAAGACCCAGCTGGCGATCGAGTACGCCTACCGGCACCAGTCCGAGTACGACATCGTGTGGTGGATCCCTTCCGAGCGGCCCGGACAGATCGGCCAGGCGCTGGTGGAACTGGCCCAGCGGCTGGGCCTGGTGACCACCACCGAGGCCAACATCGCGGGCCCGGCGGTCCGCGAGGCGCTGCGGGAGGGCCGGCCGTACTCCCGCTGGCTGCTCATCTTCGACAACGCCGACAACCCCGAACAGGTGCGCCACTACTTCCCGCAGGGCGGCCACGGCACCATCCTCGTCACCTCCCGCAACCGCCGCTGGGGGCAGGTGGGCGGCTCCCTCGAAGTGGATGTGTTCACCCGGGAGGAGAGCAAGGAGCTGCTGCGCCGTTCCGGGCCGCCGCTGCGCGAGGAGGAGGCCGACGCGCTGGCCGAGGCGCTGGGCGATCTGCCGCTGGCCCTCGAACAGGCCGCGGCCTGGCGGGCCGAGACCGGGATGCCGGCGTCCGAGTATCTGCGGCTGTTCGAGAACAAGCGCATGGAGCTGCTGGAGGTGGCACCGCCGCCGGACTACCAACTCCCCGTCGCCGCCGCCTGGAACGTGTCCCTGGACCACCTGGAGACCCGCAGCCCCGCGGCCCTGCGGCTGCTTCAGCTGTGCTCCTACTTCGCGCCCGACCCGATCTCCCGCTCCATCTTCTCCGGCCTCGGCAACAGCAGCATCTTCCCCGAGCTGGACGCCGCCCTGAACGACCCGATGCGGCTCGCCCGCGCCATAAGAGAGGTCAACCGGTACTCGCTGGCGCGGATCGACCACCGTACGAACTCCATCGAGATGCACCGCCTGGTGCAGCTGGTCCTCAACAACCGTATGTCGCCGGAGGAACAGGCGAGGATGCGGCACGGGGCGCATACGCTGCTGGCTGCCGCCGACCCCAAGGCACCGGTCGATCCCGCGAGTTGGCCTCGTTACGCGGAGCTGTACAGTCACGTCATCGCCGCCGGTGCGATCAGGTCCGACCAGCCCTGGGTACGGCAGTTGGTGAGCAACATCGCCAAATACCTGTACTGGTGGGGCGATCACGAGGTGTCGCTCGACTTCTCCGAGCAGGCGTGGAAGTCCTGGCTGGACATCTTCGGGGAGGAGGACCAGCAGACCCTTCTGATGGGTCAGTGGCTGTGCTTCATGTACTGGGTGGTGGGCCGGTTCGACGACGCTGCGCGGCTGGTGAGCCACCTGAGGGAGGTGTACGAGCGCACCGCGCCGGCGGACGGAGAGGACAACCGTGAGGACGCGCTCGACGCACTGCAACTGGAGGCGGCCGTACGCCGGGTGGAGGGCAGGTTCGCCACCGGAGCGGAGCTGGACCGGATCGCGTACGAACGGGCGCACCGGGCCTTCGGCGAGGACGACCCGACGACACTCAACATCGCGCACAACCTCTGTGTGAGCCTGCGTCTGGTCGGGGACTTCAATGGAGCGCTCGAACTCGACCGGCGCACCCTGGATCTGAAACTGCGGCTGTACGGCCGAGAGGACCGGCGGACCCTCCACTCCGAGCACCACGTGGCCATCGACACTCGTGAGACGGGGGACTACGTCGGAGCGCTCGCCCTTCAAGAGACCGTGCTCAGCGCCTACGAGAACGTTTTCGGTCGAAACAACCCCGCCACGGTGGAGGCCAAACGCCAGCTCAGCGAGGCGTCCCGCAAGGCGGGCGACCATGCCCGGTCGCTGGAGTTGGCCACCGAGGCGCACGCCCAGTTCACCCGCCGTTACGGCGAGACCCACCCGCAGTCCCTGGCTTCCGCGCTGGCCCTTGCCGTGGCGCTACGGCAGAACGGCGACCTCCAGGCGGCGCGGACGCGGGGCGTCAAGGCCTGCGAGGGGTATCGGCAGATCTACGACCCCCGCCACCCGCATGTTCTGTCCGCGGATGTCGACCTCGCCGTCACCCTGCGGCTGCTTGGTCTGCCCGAGGAGGCGCGGCGCCTGGACGAGGCGGCGCTCACCTCGCTCACCAACCGGCTCGGAGTGGGGCACCCCCAGGCGCTCGTCTGCGCCATCAACCTGGCCAGCGACCTGGCCGCCCTGGGCCGGTACGAAGAGGCACGGCGACGCGGCGAGGAGACACTTGCTCTGTGCCGGACCTCCTTCGGCGAGGACCACCCGACCACCCTTGCCTGCGCCGCCAACCTGTCCCTGGACCTCCTCGCGACCGGCGCGGACGCTGAGTGCGGGCCTCTGCGGGAGGACACTCTGACCCGCATGGAGCGCGTCCTGGACGCCCCTCGCCTCCAGACGGATTCGGGGACCCGGCACCCGGCGACGGTGCAGTTCCGGGAACGGGAGCGGGCCAACTGCGACATCGATCCACTGCCGCTGTGACGCGGAGCGGGGGCACCGGGGTGCGGCAGAACCCCACATAGCCGCACCCGGTGCGTTTGCTCCTGAGCCTCACGCCCCCAGCCAGGCCGCCAGCCGAACAGGGTCCGCGCGGCGGCCGGTCGTCCTCGCTATGGCGTCCTGTACGGCGCGGGCGCGCTCGGGATAGTGGAGGAGGAGACCGGAAGCAGCCTGCTGGGCCGGATCGGAGGCGAGGGCGCGGCCGAGTCCCGACCAGGCAGAGGCGGGTGCCTCTTCGCTCGACAATCGGGCCGTATACGCGGCACGGGCTTCGTCGTGTTCACCGCAGAGCAGCCGCACCTCGGCCATATCGGCGCCGTCCACACCCCCGGGGCGCCGCCAGGCTCCGTCGGGGTCGCTGAGGAGGTACCGGGCAAGGACCGCGGTGCTGTCCGAGAAGCGGACCTCGGGCTCGGGAACCAGTAGGGGCTCGGCCGCGAGGACCGATGGCGGACGAGGGGCGCCCTGCCGCCAGGCTCGGACCGATTCCTCGACGGCTTTCGCCGGTGGGCGCAGGTGGTGGGCACGCCAGCGGGCATGATGGTCGGCCGCGGCATCATGGGCCAGCCGCAGCGGTGTCGTGGGAACCTCGTCGGCCATCCAGGCCGCACAGCGTTCGGTGAGGCGCTCGACGACGTACAGCCCGAGCGAGGTCAGCCGCCCGTGTCCGCGGATGGCGTTCAACGTGACCCACACCTGGGTACGCCAGAGCGCGAACTCGAAGTGGGCGAGGGGGGCGTAAGCCGGGTCGGCCATATGCCGGTGGGCACGCCAGAATCGGGTCACGCCGAGGAAGGCGTATATGCCTTGGAGCAATCCGCCGAGTGGCCGGGGATCGTCGCGCCAAGGGGCATAGAACAGGGCTTCGGGCGGCGCAGGGTCCGGCGTCTCCTCACAGAGCGGCTCCAGGTGCATCAGCCCGCCCAGCTTGGTGTGCTGGAACTCGTGCACGAGGGTCGCGGCGAGTTGGGCGACGTCGTCCGGGCGGGACGCGGTGACACCGCCGAACGCATCGCCGGCCGTACTGCTATGCGGCCGAAACCTTTCTCTCACGGGGGCCGGTGCCACCGATATGAGGCCTTGGCGCATCGCCTCGGCAGTCTCCGGGTCGTCGCGCAGCAGCACCTCCCAGGCCTCGGTGAGCGACGACTCCCAGTACGACGCCTCCGTCGGGGACAGCACGTTCGGCCCGCTCGGGTGGGGAAACGTGCGGTAGGGGTCCAGTTCCTCAAGCACCAGGGGTTTCGCCCGGTCCGCGGCCCCCAGCGTCATCCGGCGCACCGGTAACCAGTCACGCTCTCGCCGGGCCGGGTCGACGGGGACCGCCACCTCGCCGCCCACGCCGGTGATCCGCAACCGGCCGTCGTGCCCCGTGACCCGGGCGGTGCCCCACGGCTCAGGGTCCGCGAGGACCGCGCAGCCCAGTGTGGGCAGCGGCACCAGGCCGCGACGCACGGGAACGGTGATGTCGAACTCCAGCCCGGCCCGTGCCGCGGCGGCGGCCGCGAGCGCGGCCAGATGCCCCATGACCACCCAGTGCGGCGCGTCCTCGTAGGCCCGTCCCCTGACTCGACGCACCGCGAGCGACACCCACATACCGGTATTCGGGGACATCAGCAGCTCTTCGCACACCTCCGGAGCGTGGAACTGGGCGCGTTCCAGTAAGTCCCAACCCTGGGCGAAGAGATCCGAGCCGTCCAGGTCCGCGCCCATCCCGAAGACTTCGTTGCGCAGCGCCCACAGCAGCAGAAGCCGACGACTGCGCTCCGCGCGCAGCAGTTCCGCTATGACCGCACCATCACCCTCGCCGTGTGCGAGATCTCTGAGGCCGACTGCCGAGAGCCGGTGGTACGGCGGTTGTTCCCCCGTCGTCGTGGCATCAGCAGCCACGTGTCCCCCATAGCACCCTGCTGATCACCTCGTCGCTCAGTCCAAGCGGGGCGGGCTGTATGACACCGTGATGGCCTGCGGCCCGTCGATGTGGTGCAGCAGCTGCTCCAGGGACTCGGTGAAGGTCCGGTCGTCCAGGGAGCGCAGTGCTTCGAGGGAGATTCCCGAGAGATCGACGAGACCGGACTCGACGGCAGGCACCGGATGCTCCAAGGCTGCCAAGTCCCCTCCCGTATCTACCAGTTATGCACTATCAGTGCCTCGACCAGCATGACCCAGCACCGCACGCCCCGCAACCCTGCGGCCTTTCGGCGCCGCGAGATCGAGTCAGCCGCGAAAGCGGGCGAGCCGGGCCGCCGCGCCGTCCACCCGGTCCACTTCGGGCGAGGGTCCTTCCAACAGACGTACCGCCTCCAGGAGTTGATCGAGCGTGCCGGGATAGCGCAGACAGGTGCGCACGATGCCGTAGACATCCATCCGCAGCCGGGGATCACGGGGACTGTTGGCCGCTATCCGGTCGCTGATGCTGTCCAGCACGAGTCCCATGCCGTTGCCGCCGCGCAGTGCCGGTACGGCGGTCAACGCGTCGACCAGCTCCGCAAGTTCGCGCAGCGGGAGATCGGACGGCAGCCCCGCCAGACCGACGGCCGGGCGTCGCCCCTCGACGCCGTCGGCGAGGCCGAGCGCGGTGCGTGACGGCAGACCGGCCCAGCGCCGCAAGCACTCCGACTCGGCGGCCGTGAGCGACTCGTACCACCGCTCCACCCGCCCGGCCGCGAGTCTGCCCAGGCCGTCGGCCCGGTGGTGGGCGCTCACCAGGCCGATCACCGCGCCGCCGCACCACACGAGCGCGCCGGACATGCCCTCCCAGGGAGAGCGGTGCGGCTCGGGGTCGGCGGGCGGGGCGGCGACCGCCAGTTCCAGGGTGCCCTCGCGGCGGTTGGACAGGACCGAGACGGTGCCGGTGACATGGCAGGAGTCCCGGTAGCGGCCGGGCGTGTCCCCAGCTGCATCCCCGCCCCCGCTCTCGCGGAGCTTGAACCGCGGGAAGCCCATCGCGCTGAAGGGCAGCACCACGTCCGCGTCGGGTACGGCGGCATAGCGCGGCGGTTCGACACCGGTGCGGTCCGTCGGTACGTCCGCGATCTCCAGCAGCGCGACATCGGCGGCCGCGGCCGAGAGCACGACCCGTGCGGGGGCGCTCCACTCCCCCGGCCGGTCGGCGTCGAACCGTACCCGTACGGCGCTCGCCCCCGCGACGACATGGGCGGCCGTCAGCACATGCCCGGCCCCGACCCGGTACCCGGACCCGCGCCGCCCCGGCGGCCCTGCCACCAGCACCTCGGCGACCCGCGCCGCGTCCAGCCCCGCTTCCCCCGGTCCCCTCACCTCCGTCCTCTACCCCTCGGGCCTCGGGGGTACGCGGCGTTCGGCGCCCGGTGATCCCTCAGGTGCCGGTTCCGCACCGCCGGGTGCATCGGTCGGCGTCAGTGCCGCGAGGAGCCGTAGCTTCTCGTCGCTGTCGCTGTTCCTGTCCGGGTAGTAGACGACGAGGATGACGTCCTCCACGGGGAGCTTGTCTCGGTGCAGCCGCAGTTCACCGACGACGGGGTGGTGCACGGTCGTCGTGCCGCCGTCCAGGCTCCGGACGTCGTGCCGGGCCCACAGGGTGCGGAACCGCTGGCTGGACAGGGCGAGTTCACCGACGAGTTCGACGAATCGGGGGTCGTCGGTGTCGTCCCCGATGGTGGTGCGCAGTGCGGCGACGAAGTCGGCGGTGGCCTTCGTCCAGTCCTGGTGGAAGGCCTGTTCCTCGGGGTCGAGGAGGAGGGAGCGCAGCCGGTTCTGACCGGGCGTCAGACGCGGGGAGAGCGCGACGGCCATCGAGTTGGCGGCCAGGACGTCGAACGCACGGCCCTCCACGAACGCCGGGATCTGGAGATGGGCGAGCAACTCGTGCACCCGTGCCGGTACATGCTCGGAACGCCTGCGGCGCGGTGCCCTGGGGCGTGCGGCGGAGAGGCCGAGCAGATACGTCCGCTCGATGTCGTCGAGCCGCAGGACCCGCGCGAGCGATTCGAGGACCTGCGGTGAGGGGTTCTTGTCGCGGCCGCGCTCCAGGCGCAGGTAGTAGTCGGGGCTGATTCCGGCGAGCAGGGCGACCTCCTCGCGGCGCAGCCCGGGTACCCGGCGGTTGCCGCCGGGCGGGAGTCCCGCCTGCGCCGGGGAGACCAGCTCACGCCGGGCGCGCAGATAGGCGCCGAGCCGGTTGCCGGATTCCTCGTCTTTCATACGGTCACCGTAATGCGGGGCGCGTGTCCCAGCGGGGGTCCTGGCAGGACCAGGGAGAACGGGGGCCCTGCCACGGGCGGCGGACGCCGCCAAGACTGAGGGAGCACCTTTTCCCGAAGATCTCAGCAGAGAAGATCCGAGCAGAAAGGAAGATCCCATGGATCTCTCCCACCGCACTGTTCTCGTCGTCGGCGGCACCTCGGGCATCGGGCGGGAGCTGGCCCGGCGGTTCGCCGCGGCGGGCAGCACCGTGGCCGTCGGCGGCCGTAACTCCCGGGCGCTCGCGGAACTGGCCGAGGAGGGTTTCGGCACCTTCGAGGTGGATGTCACCGACGGTTCCTCCGTCGCCGCCGCCCGTAACACCGTACTTGCCCGCTACCCCGGGCTGGACACGGTGGTGACCATGTCGGGCGTCATGCTCATGGAGGACCTGCGCGACCCGGCGCACTTCGAGGCGGCCCGGGCCACGATCGACACCAACCTGCTCGGCACCATCCGGGTGATCGACGCCTTCACCCCGCATCTGGTCGGGCGCGGCGCCGGCACCTTCGTCACCGTCACCTCCGGCATCGCCTTCCTGCCCTTCCCGCCCATGCCCAGCTACGCCGCCTCGAAGGCCGCGGTGCACGCCTACTCCGAGGCGCTGCGCGCACAGCTCGCCGGCACCGGTGTCGGCGTCGTGGAACTCGTCCCCCCGGCGGTCGCCACGGCGGGCCAGGAGAAGGTGAACCCGCACGCGCTGCCGCTGGACGCCTTCACCTGCGAGGTCATGGAACTGCTCTCGGCGGACCCCACTCCCGACGAGATCCTCGTGAAGGGCGTCCTGATGCACCGCTGGGCCGAGCGCGAGGGCACGTACGACGACCTCGTGGCCCAGCGTTCCCGGGCGCTGGCGATGCTCCCCGGGCGCGAGGGCTGACGTCCGGGGAGCACCGGCGTCCCCGGCGAGAAGCTCCCGTCACACCCCTTACGAGGACGGAGTGGGGGCCGTACTCGCGGTAACGGATGCCGAGGGGGCCTTCCGGCGTATCTTCCTCGGCCACGGCCCCTTGACCCGATATGCGAGGTCTATCCTGCTCGCACGGCCGGCTGCCGGGGGGAAAGCCGGACTTCGCCTCCCCTGCGGCACGCGGTGCGTGACACCTTGCCAGGGAGGCGTTCGGACATGGCACTCCTGAACCCGCTCACGGACGACGGACTCACCCAAGCCGGTCGGCGTACTCGGCGGGGCGGGGGAACGCGGCCGACCGGCCCCGGTCGCGCACCGAACGCTTCAAGCCGGTGGTGAAGCCTGTGGTGAAGCCGGTGCGGGGCGATCATCGCGGCGCATGGCCCTCGCCGCCTTTGCCGACCCCACCGAGCCCGGTTCCGTGCCCTGATCCGGTTCCGTGCCCGTGCCTGGGTCCGTGCCCGTGCGCGGGTTCCGTGTTCGGGTCCGGGTTCCGGGCCCATGCCCGCGACGGCACCGTCCCCGCCCCCCCTGGCCGGCGACGGATCGCCCCTCGCCGCGGTCCGCTGACAAGCGAGCCGGCGACCACGGGACCCGCGACGTCCACCTGGGCGCAAGGGCGCCGGTCCCGTTCCCGCACCGCCCTCCCGTCCTTCCCGACTCCCGTCGAAGGAGCCCTGGCCGTGACCGAAGAGCAGCCTCTCGTCCTCGACCCCGCCGGTTCCGACCATCACGCCGAGCACCGGGCGCTGTACGCCCGTGGCGCGGCCACGCCCGTGGACGTTCTCGGGGTGACCGCGTGGTCCGTCTCCGACCCCGACCTCCTGAAGGAGCTTCTGACCCGCGCCACCGTCTCCAAGGACGCGCGAGCGCACTGGCCGGCCTTCGCCGCCACCGTCCCCACCTGGCCACTCGCTCTCTGGGTGGCGGTCGAGAGCATGTTCACCGCCTACGGCAGCGATCACCGCAGGCTGCGCCGACTGATCGCCCCGGCCTTCTCGGCCCGCCGTGTCGCCGCCCTGACCCCCGTCGTGGAGTCCGTCGTCACCGGAATCCTCGACGAGCTGGAAGCCCTCCCGGCCGGCGAAGTGGTGGACCTGCGCGAGCGGTTGGCCTATCCGCTGCCGATCGCGGTCATCGGCCGGATGATGGGCCTCTCCGCCGCCCGGTCGAGCGGGCTCCGTACGGTGGTGGACCGGGTGTTCGCCACCACCCTGTCCGCCGAGGAGGCCACGGCGAACACGGCCGGCCTCTACCGGCTGTTCGACGAGCTGATCGCGGCGAAGCGTGCCGCACCCGGCGACGACATGACCTCGCTGCTGATCGCCACCCGTGACGAGGAGGGCGACGGCGGTTCCCTGACGGACGCCGAACTGCGCGACACCCTCGTCCTGATGGTCAGCGCCGGGTACGAGACGACCGTCAACGTCATCGACCACGCCGTCACGTCCCTGCTGACCGACCCGGCGCAGCTGGCCCACGTCGACGCCGGCCGGTGCGGCTGGGAGGACGTGGTCGAGGAGGCCCTGCGCCACGAGTCGGCGATCAAGCACTTACCCATGCGCTTCGCGCTCCAGGACATCCCGCTGCCCGACGGGAGGACGATCCGGGCGGGGGAAGCCATCCTCGCCTCCTACGCCGCCGCCAACCGCCATCCGGACTGGCACGGTGCGGACGCCGATCTCTTCGACGCCACCCGGACCACCAAGGAGCACCTGGCGTTCGGCCATGGCGTCCACTTCTGCCTCGGCGCCCCGCTCGCCCGCCTCGAAGTCGCCACCGCCCTGCGCCGGCTGTTCGCGCGCTTCCCCGAGGTCCGGCTCGCGGTACCCGCCGAGAAACTGCGCCCGCTGCCGACCTTGATCAGCAACGGGCACATGACCCTGCCGGTGCGCCTGCGCCCGGTGTCCGCTCCCCAGCCCTAGCCAGGGTCTTTCGTTTGGATCAGGCCGGGCGGCCGTCGTGCCCGGAACGGGGTCAGCGGGTGGTGTATCCGCCGTTGAGGAAGAGCGTCTGCCCGTTGGCCCACCATCCGTCGGTCAGCAGATGGCGGACCCACGGCACGATGTCGTCGATCTTGGTGAGCTCGCCGTTCATCGCGGAGGACTTGTGGTAGGCGACGGAGTCGTCGTCCTCGGCGGGGTAGAAGAACGAGGTGTCCATCGGGCCGGGAGCGATGTTGTTGACCGAGATGTTCCGGCCGAACAGCTCCTTCGACAGGGCGCGGGTGAAGTGCTCGACCGGGGCCTTGCTGCCCGCGTAGACGGAGTACAGGCCGGTGTACGCGGCGAGCAGCGAGGTGACGATCGTGATGATCTTCCCGCCGTCGTCCATCCGGCGGGCCGCCTCGCGCATCACGAAGAACGCGGCCTTGGAGTTGACCGCGAACATGCGGTCGTACTCCTCCTCGGTGATCTCGGTGAGCGGTTTCTTCAGCACCATGCCGGCGGTGTTGATGCTGTAGTCGAGCTTGCCGAACCGGTCCAGGACCGCTTCGAAGACCCGCTCCACCTCGGCGACCTTCGTCAGGTCGGCCTGGACGGCGAAGGCCTCGCCCGCACCCTTGTTGATCTGCGCGACGACGTCCTCGGCCTTGGCCCGGGAGGACTCGCTGTTGTAGTGCACCGCGACCAGGGCGCCCTCGGCGCCGAGGGTCGTGCTGATCAGCCCGCCGAGATTGCGGGACGCGCCGCCGACGAAGGCGACCTTGCCGTTGAGTGTCTTGTCCGGGGTACTGGCCATGACAGCCCTCCTGCGGTGTTCCGAAGGTGACGGCACGGTCCGGCGGACGCCGGGGCCCTGCCATGCCCATGGACTCATCCGTACCAGGGGGCGCGCATCTTGAACGGTCCGATCGCCGAGGGAACGAGCCGCTCCGCACCACCGCGTCCACCGCATCGGGCACGTCCGTCCCAATGGCCCCGGGCCGGCTCGGTAACGTGACCATCTGCCGCATGGAGTGGCCATGTGTTCTGTGTTCGGCCGGCCCGTGCGAGGGCTTCCGACGAAAGGTGATGAGGCCCCGATGAGCGAACCGACGAAGCCCGAGGTCGACGTCCCTGAGGGTGACGCTCCCACCGAGCTGACCGTCCGTGACCTGGTGGTCGGGGACGGTGCCGAGGTCAAGCCGGGCATGGTGGTCAGGGTCCACTACGTCGGGGTGACCTTCGAGTCCGGGAAGGAGTTCGACGCCTCCTGGGACCGGGGCCAGCCGTACAAGTTCGCCCTGGGCGGCGGCAAGGTCATCAAGGGCTGGGACCGGGGAGTGCGGGGGATGCGGGTCGGCGGCCGGCGCGAGATCATCGTTCCCCCGCGTCTCGGCTACGGCAATCAGTCGCCCTCGCCGTTGATCCCGGCGGGCTCGACCCTGATCTTCGTGGTGGACCTGCTGGACTCGTATTCCAGCACGACCGGATGGAGTAACTCCTAGGGGCTGTTTGGGGTTTGGATCTTCGTGAGGCTCGATGGTGTGCTGGTCCGGGCTGGTAGAACTCGGGTGTGGCGCGTTTCGATGTGACGGATGCCGAGTGGGAGTTGATCGAGCCGCGTCTGCCGGTGGCGGCGACGGGTCCGCTGCCCCGGCGGGTGCGGGATCAGTTCAACGGGGTGTTGTGGAGGTTTCGCACCGGCTGCGGCTGGCGTGACGTCCCGGAGCGCTACGGGCCCTGGTCGACGGTGTACTCGAGGTTCAACGCCTGGTCGAAGGCCGGGGTGTTCCAGGCACTGATGGACGCTCTGATCGCCGAGGCGGCGGCGCGCGGGCGGGTCGGGCTGGAACTGGTCAGCGTGGACTCCACCATCGTGCGGGCTCATCACGAATCGGCCGGACTGGCGGTCGCCGGGGAGACCCTGGACGCCCTGGAGCAGGCACTGACCGAGGAAAAGGGGGTTCCGCTGCCGGAGCAGGGGCCGGTCCTGCGGGTGCTGCACCGCATGCCCCGCCAGGTGCGGGCACCACACAGGAGGCGGGCAGCGGCCGTGCTGAGACGCGGCGGCGGCGGGCACGGGCGGAAGCGGCCGGACTCGGCCGGTCCAGAGGCGGGCTGAGCAGCAAAGTGCACGCCGCGGTCGACGCGGCGGGACTGCCGCTGGTGTTCGTCCTGACTCCCGGCCAGGCCGCGGACTGCCCGCAGTTCCGGGCGGTCCTCGACCGGCTCCGGGTCCCCGGCCCGCTCGGCCGGCCACGCACCCGACCGCGCGCGGTGGCAGCCGACAGGGCCTATTCCTCCCGGTCCAACCGCGCCTACCTGCGCGGACGCGGGATCACCGCCGTCATCCCGGAGAAGACCGACCAGGCCGCCAACCGGCGCAGGAAAGGCTCGGCCGGTGGCCGGCCCATCACCTTCGACCCGTACCGGTACCGGCAGCGCAATACCGTGGAACGCTGTTTCCAGAAGATCAAGACCTGGCGCGGACTCGCCACCCGCTACGACAAATCCCCCGAGAACTACCTGGCAGGACTCCACCTCCGCGGATCGATCATGTGGCTGAAGCATCACGTCAACAACATGATCCGAACCTCAAACAGCCCCTAGTTGTCCGTCGCGCCCACGATGCGCCGGGCCAGGTCGCGGAGCTTGACGTTCTCCCGCTGGGAGGCGCGCACCAGGCTCTCGAAGGCGGCCTGGGCGTCGATGTCCAGGCGTTCCATCAGGATGCCGGTGGCCTGTCCGATCAGGTCCCGGGTGTGCATGGCCGCGGTCAACTGCTCGCGTACCGTCACGGAGTTCAGGGCGAGGCTCACATGCGCGGTGAACAGCCGGCCGAGCCGGGCCGCCGCCTCGTCGAAGGCGCCGGGCTCCCGGGAGTAGGCGGTGAGCACCGTCAGCCGGCGCCGGTCGGCGCGCAGCCGCATCGACAGCACCGAGCGCAGCTCCTGCGGTTCGCCGTCCGCGCCGCCGCTGTCCGCCACCCGCACCACCGGCGCGTCCCACAGGCGTTCCCAGTGCGGCAGGTCGGGGGTGCCGGCCGCGCGCACGATGTCATGGCTCCAGGCGACCGTGCGCCGGCTCTCCCCCCGCTCGATCTCGCAGACCCCGGCGTGTTCGGCGCCGGGCAGCAGATGCACCGCGAGCCGGACCGCGGTGTCGAGGGCGGCGCCGGGGGAGGCGCTCTCGTGCAGCTCACGGGCGGCCGCCGTCAGGGCCTCGGCCAGGTCGAGGGCGCCCGGGGAACGGGTCGCCTCGACGACGTCGTACGCGGCGAAGTCGTACGAGGGGGAGTCGGGCACGGAAAAGTCGGACGCGGCCACCACGAACCTCTCGGATGACATGACCGTACGGCCATGCGCAGGAGAGCTCCGCAGCACATTCCCGACTGCGAGCACAGGACAGAAGAACTTTAGCTGCTCCATTGCGGTGAAGTGACCTTCCTCCGGTGCCGCTCGCGGCGGCCGGGAGCGTTCTAGGCTGCGGCCATGGCACCCAACATCGCGACGAACACCCGTGTCTCCCTGGACGAGCTGCTGGACTTCGTACGACCCCGCCACCGGGCGCTGCTGATCACCCGCCGCGCCGACGGCTCACCGCAGGCCTCCCCGCTGACCTGCGGGGTGGACGACTCGGGCCGGATCGTGGTCTCGACCTACCCGGAGCGGGCCAAGACCCGCAACGCCAAGCGCGATCCGCGGGTGAGCCTGCTGGTGCTCAGCGACGACTGGAACGGCCCCTGGGTGCAGGTCGACGGCACCGCCGAGGTCGTCGACACCCCGGACTCGGTGGAGCCGCTGGTCGAGTACTACCGGAACATCGCCGGTGAGCACCCCGACTGGGACGAGTACCGGGCGGCCATGCGCAAGCAGGGCAAGTCGATCATCCGGGTGACGCCGGAGCGCTGGGGGCCGGTGGCGACCGGGGGGTTCCCGGCGCGGCTGGTCGGCGGGGAGTGACAGTTCGGCAGGGGCTTCGGCACCTGCCGAGCCGGAGCGGGCTCAGCCCCGTTCGACCATCGCCTCGATGCCCGCGATCAGCAGGTCCAGGGCGAAGGCGAAGTCACGGTCCATCAGCTCGGCGACCGTGCCCCGGTCGCGGGCCTCCATGATCTGCCGGGACTCCTGGACGAAGTCCGCGGTGTGCGGGTCCTCCCGTACCGAGTTCCTGGCCTGCTGGTAGTAGTCGTCCGGGGTCAGCCCGGAGTCCGCGATCCGGCCCATGAACTGGGCCTCCTTCGTGCCGAAGCCGTACACGAACTGGAAGACGGCCGAGATCGCGCCCATCACCCGGTGCGCGGGCAGCCCGGAGCGGCCGAGGGTGCGCTGCACACTGCGGGAGAAGTCCAGCGAGTGGGGGCCGATGTTCAGGTACTGGCCGGCCAGCCGGGACAGCCAGGGGTGGCGCACCAGCAGGCTCCGGTACTCGGCGGCCAGCGCCCGCAGCGGCTCCCGCCAGTCGGCCGCGTCGTCCTCGGCGGGCAGGCGCAGTTCGCCGTAGGCCGCGTCCAGGGCGAGTTCGAGCAGGTCGTCCTTGGTGTCGACGTACCAGTACAGGGACATCGCGCTGACGTTCAGCTCGCCGGCGAGGCGGCGCATGGAGAACTTGGCGAGGCCCTCGGCATCCAGGAGGCGCACGGATGCGGCGGTGATCCGCTCCCGGTCGAGGCCGGAGGGCTGTCCGCCGCGGCCGCCGCGCCGGGGCTTCTCCTGGAGCCACACACTGTCCCGCGCCGTCCGCCCCGCCGTCTTCGCCACCGGCGCACCTTCCTCTGTTTCCGGTCAGTCGGAGCCCATCGAGGTCACTGCCCGGGAGGCCAGGGGTCGGCCGGCGCGGGGGCGCGGGCCCGCATCCCTGAGCCGTTACCCATATCCCCCGGCTCTTAGGCGCGGCCCGCTCCGCCGATTCCTCTCAGTTTCCTGTGTGCTGGGTGAGGTCGTAGAAGGTGGCCGAGCCCACGGTCACCTTCTTGAAATTGCTCTGGACCCAGGAGCTGATCTGCGAGCCGGTGCCGCCGGCGCCACCGCGCCCGGCGCCCTCTCCGCCCTGGCCCGTGCCGCCGCCCATGCCGCCGCCGTCGATGAAGTAGTGGATCCGGCCGTCGGCCACGTACTTCTTGAACTGGGCGAGCGTCGGGGACGGGTCGGTGCCGTTGAAGCCGCCGATCGCCATCACCGGGTCACCGGTGGCGAGTTGGTAGCTGGCCGCGTTCTGCGAGCCGATGGAGGCGGCGACCCAGGTGTAACGGGACGCATCCTTCTCCAGCAGCGCCTTGGCCGCCGAGCCGACGTTCGCGCCGTTCAGCAGGCCGCCCATGCCGCCGGCCCCGCCCGCGCCCTCGCGGGCGCCGCCCGGGAAGCCACCGGCGAAGTCGCCGCCGAGGCCCGGGAATCCGTTCCCGTTCCGCCCACCCGGCATGCCCTGACCGCCGCCGGGCATGCCCTGCCGGCCTTGCTGTCCCTGCTGGCCCTGCTGGTTCTGCTGGCCGGGCATGCGTCCGCCGCCGAAGCCGCCCCGGGCGCCGCCGGTCCGGCCGCCACCGCCCGGTCCCCGGCCGCCGCCGAAGCCCATCATGCTCGCGCCCGCCGGGCCCGCCGTCGGGATGGAGCCCTCGTGCGCGGAGTCCACCGTGCTCAGGGTGTAGGCGGTCGGCCCGGCCAGCGCGGCGACCAGGGCGAGGGCCGCCGCCGCGAGGGCGAGGGGCCGGATGAGGCGCCCGGCGAAGATCAGGCCGAGGGCCGCCACCAGGCCGCCGATCAGAACCAGCCACTTCAGCCAGGGCAGATAGGCCGGGGTGCGGTGCAGCAGCACATAGCCCCAGGCCGCGGCCGCCACCACGGAGGCGGCGAGCACGAGCGCCGCCCACACCTGCCCGCGCCGCTCCCACAGCAGCCCGGCGCCCATGCCGATGACGGCGGCCAGATAGGGGGCGAGGGCCACGGTGTAGTACTGGTGGAAGATGCCCGCCATGTAGCTGAAGACCACCATGGTGGTCACCAGGGAGCCGCCCCAGACCAGGAGCGCGCCCCGGGTGACCGAGGTACGCCGGTACCGCCGGGTCGCCACCAGCCCCGCGACCAGCAGGATCAGCGCGGCGGGCAGCAGCCAGGAGATCTGGCCGCCGATCTCGGAGTCGAACATCCGGCTCCAGCCGGTCTCCCCCCACATCCCGCCGCCCGCGCCGCCGCCGGGGCCGCCGCCCCCGCCGACGCTGCCGGTCTCCTCGCCGCTCAGCCGGCCGGACCCGT
>NZ_MUNF01000624.1 GCF_002154555.1 Streptomyces murinus | reverse complement strand
CCAACCAGTACGCGGCGATGCCGTCCCTGCACTTCGGCTGGTCCCTGTGGTGCGGTGTCGTGATCGTGGTCCTCGCCCCCAAGTGGTGGATGAAGGCGCTCGGTCTGCTGCACCCCCTGTGCACCATCTCCGCCATCCTCGCCACCGCCAATCACTGGGTCCTCGACGCGGTCGGCGGCGCCGTGGTGGTCACCGCGGGCTTCGCCCTGTCGTACGTGGTCCAGGGGCCGCGCGCGGCCCGGGCCCCGGCGCTCGACGCGGCGGGGCTGATGGAACCGGTGCCGGTGAAGTAGGGCGCCGGGGGCGGCCGGGGCCGCCGGGGCGCGCCCGGCGGTCCGCTACAGGCGCTGGATGATCGTGCCGGTCGCCAGGCCGCCCCCCGCGCACATCGTGATCAGCGCGAACTCCTTGTCGGTGCGCTCCAGTTCATGCAGGGCCGTGGTGATCAGACGGGCGCCCGTCGAGCCGACCGGGTGGCCGAGCGCGATCGCGCCGCCGTTGACATTGACCTTCGCGAGGTCCTGCTCGAAGACCTGCGCCCAGCTCAGCACCACCGACGCGAACGCCTCGTTGATCTCCACCAGGTCGATGTCCTTCAGCGACATCCCCGCCTTGCCCAGCACCGCCCGGGTCGCGTCGATCGGCCCGTCGAGATGGAAGTGCGGGTCGGCGCCCACCAGCGCCTGCGCGACGATCCGCGCCCGGGGCTTCAGCTTCAGCGCGCGGGCCATCCGCTTGGACGCCCACATGATCGCGGCCGAACCGTCCGAGATCTGCGAGGAGTTGCCCGCCGTGTGCACCGCGGTCGGCATCACCGGCTTGAGCCGGGCCAGCGCCTCCAGGGAGGTGTCCCGCAGTCCCTCGTCCTTGTCGACCAGGCGCCACATGCCCTGTCCCGCGTACTGCTCCTCCTCCGTGGTGGGCACCTGCACCGCGAACGTCTCCCGCTTGAACCGCTCCTCCGCCCAGGCGAGCGCCGCCCGCTCCTGGGACAGCAGCCCGAACGCGTCCACGTCCGCGCGCGTCAGCCCCCGATGACGCGCGATCCGCTCGGCCGCCTCGAACTGGTTGGGCAGATCGACGTTCCACTCGTCGGGGAAGGGCTTGCCCGGCCCGTGCTTGGAGCCGGAGCCCAGCGGCACCCGGGACATCGCCTCGACACCACAGCTGATGCCGACGTCGATGACGCCCGCCGCGACCATGTTGGCCA